>NZ_JACJTH010000037.1:0-245358 GCF_014698595.1 Synechocystis sp. FACHB-908
GGGTAACATTGCCCATTGACAACCCGTTTTTAGTTGGTAGTAAATACCATTACAAACCGCTCGCATATCTGTGGTTCGTGGGTGTCCTCCGGGCTTTGCGGGAGGAATCATTGGTTCAAGTATTGCCCATTCTGCATCGCTCAGGTCTGTTTCATAGGCTGTCAGACTTTTCATGCTCTTTGTCTCCTTCTGCTCTTACTCTTAGTTTTCCTTTTTTTCTTCTCCTACTTGCTATCCATTACAAGACTTTATAAATGAGCTCATAGCAGCCCGCAAAAAAAATAATCCCCGCCCGGAGAAGGGAAGGGATACTGACTAGCTAGAAATATCTAGAAATATAAAAATAGGGATGCTGAACGTCCGCAAGCTCGGGGCATAGGAGATTACCCTTAATCCTCATCATCCCCAAAATCGTCATCGTCATCCATATCGAAATCATCCTCATCGGTGTCGTAGGTTTCTTCAAACTCTTCGTCATCCTGACTGAGTTGAGTGCCGGCATAGGCCCGGGCCCTAGTGTCGTCCAAAAGGTCGTCATCGGCTTCAACTTTTTTAGTTTTCACCTTGGTGGCGCTAGCCTTTTTCTTCGTCGTTGGTAATTCAATTGGCTCAATCATATAGCCTTGAATATCGTCCTGGGTTTCAATCAATCCCAACACTTCCTCATGGCTACTGAAGCCAGTACCCGCAGGAATAAGACGACCAATGATCACGTTCTCCTTCAGGCCCCGTAACCAATCGGACTTGCCTTCGATTGCCGCTTCGGTAAGCACCCGAGTGGTTTCTTGGAAGGAAGCCGCACTGATGAAACTATCGGTATTCAAAGAAGCTTTGGTGATACCAAGCAATACAGGAGTATAGCGGGCCGGAGCACTACCAGTGATGCCCATGGCTTCATTAACCTGTTCCACTTGGCGTAATTCCACCAATTCCCCTGGGAGCATGGTGGTGTCTCCCCCATCATCAATGCGGACTTTGGCGGTCATCTGCCGCACAATTACCTCAATGTGTTTGTCAGAAATATCCACCCCTTGGGATTGATAAACCGTTTGCACTTCATTGACGAGGAATTTTTGCGCCGCTTGCAGTCCTCTCAGGGCCGCTTGGTAACAACCGTCCTTGTCCACGTAGTAGCTGAAGAACACATCCAAAATTTCGTGGGGATTGTTGTAGCCATCGGTGAGGGCGTGGCCTACGTCAATGCGTTGTCCGTCGGTGACCATGGCGTTTTGTCCCGGTAACAGGGGATATTCGCTCACGGTGCCGTCGTCTTCCACCACTTTGATGTCGACACTCTCATCTTCCAGGTATTCCACCTGACAGACCCCAGGGGCCCGGGCCAGGACGCAGGCTTCTTTAGGTTTACGGGCTTCCAACAGTTCTTCAATCCGGGGTAAACCCTGGACGATATCCCCGGTTTTAGCCCGCTCAAACACCAGCAGCACGAGGTTATCCCCCCGTTGCACCAGGTCGCCGTCTTCGATGTGGAGCACTGCCCCAGGGGAAACCCGATAGGGTCGGGCTCGGCGTAACACTAACTGATAGTTGTCCCCTTTGCCGTTGATTTCCAGGACTTTGCCGGACTCCTCCAGTTTGACCCCGGGCACCAATTCCTGCCCTGCCACCAAGAGTTGTCCTGGTTTGACTTCCGGGGCACTTGGCAGATCCACCACCAGGCGATCTGCTGCCCGTTCCAGTAACACCCGGCGGATGGATTCCTGTCCTTCCTTGATACCCCGCACAGTGCCCGCTTCCTTACATTGAATTTCGGTACGAGCCACCACCGCTCCGGGGGGAATTTGGTCGCCATCTTGCACCAGTAAGCGGGTTTTGGAGGCTCCGCCGAGGGGATCGGATTCCTGGTCCCGGCGTAGTACCAAAGATTCTAAAATCACCAACTGTAAGCGCTGGCAATCTTCCTCTTCGTCGTCCTGGAGTTCAATATCGGCGGAAAGGTGGGAAATACCTTCGTTACCACTGCCATAAATTTCCAACACCAATTGGGTGCTGAGCAGGGGGGCCCCTTCGACGGATTTAACCCGATCGCCGTCTTTATAGAATAGACGTTGCACTGAGCGCAATTCAATCTGGCGGCCCCCTTCTTCGTTTTGGGAACCCTGGGAGGGGGCGGCGGGCTCATCAAATACTTTGTACTCTTCCACGGGGCGTAGCAGCAAACCATTGCCTTCGGGACTTTCAATCCATTCGGCCTGGCTGAGGGTGCTAACGGTAACACCGGGGAAAACATCCTGCCCTGGTTGCAGCAACTGGCCGCTTTCAATTTTCACCGAACCGGGGTCCACATCTTGGTAGAAGTCACCGGGTTTGATAATAATTTCCCGCAGAATATCGTTTTTCTGCACCACTTCAACGATGCCGCTGGATTGGCAGAAAATGTCCTTGACCACTTCCGTGCCCGCTTCCACATACTGGCCATCTTCCACAATTAACAGGGAAATATCTTTGTTAATTTCGTGGGTTTCTTCGGGAATCCAGAGCAGGGTACCCCCTTTAGTGACTTCATAGCCTTGTTTGCGGCCGCCCTTAGCCACTTCCACGCCGGCATAGCGAATCATGCCCCCGGTGGTGGTACGGTAACGGTCGTCGATTAATTCCGCCACAATGCTGTGGTTCTGCACTTTGGTACCGGGAGCGGCTTTGAGCAGGAAGCGTTGCTTATCGGCCGTGTAGATAACGTATTGTTCCCGGCCGCCACTACTTTCCAGCTTGACCTGGGCTTGATCTAACAGCACAGAGGCGGTGATGATTTCAATTTCCCGGTTACTCACAAGGCGCACCACCCCACCGTCGTTGGTGACCAGCTTGGTTTCGGCCATGATGCTGCCTACTTCCACCTGCTCGTCATTTTTCACCACGGGTTCTGCCCCAGGCGGTAAGTTATATACTTCCCCGGAAAGGATCCAGACTAGACCACCCCGTTGGGCGATGCGGGTGGTGTTCCCCTGACGGTCAGTTTTTTCCTCCGGCACCAGGCGATCGAACAGCACTTCTCCGGCCAGATCCCCAGCTACGTCCTTGGTGGCCCGCTCCGTGGAACGTTGGGTTTTGGAGAGGGAAATTTCCGTCATCAACTGCCCCGCTGTCACCGTCTGTCCATCCTGCACAAACAGTAGGGAACCGGGGGTGAGGGAGTAGGTTTGGGTGGCAGCTTTTTTGCCTTCCCCTTTCCAGATTAAATCCCCGGCAATTTCCACCTGCTCCGCATCTTCCCCGTGGCGGGTACGGACTTTACGGGTGCTTAAACCTTTACCCCATTTGACGGTGCCGTCTTCGGGCGCTTTCTCTTGGCGGGCCACTTCCCCGGTGAATACCCCCCCAGTGTGGAAAGTCCGCATGGTCAACTGGGTGCCGGGTTCCCCGATCGATTGGGCGGCGATAATGCCTACCGCTTCCCCTAGGTCAACTTTGTGACCATGGGCCAAGCTCCAGCCGTAGCAGTTTTGGCACACGGACCGGGCCGCTTCACAGGTCAACGGCGATCGTACATAAACCTCATCGGTGACGGCGGCAATGCGGTTTGCCAAGGCTTCGTCAATTTCATCGTTCCGTTTGGCAATAATTTCTCCGTCCGGGCCCACCACATCCTTAGCCAGCAAACGACCAAACAGGCGATCGGCCAAGCTGATTTTTACCTGGTCCCCATCGGTCATGGCGGTGACCCGTAGACTGCGCTCGGTGCCACAATCCTGTTCCCGCACAATTACGTCCTGGGAAACGTCCACCAAACGCCGGGTGAGGTAACCAGAATCCGCCGTCCGCAGAGCCGTGTCCACCAGACCCTTGCGGGCACCATAGGAAGAAATTACATACTCAGTAACCGTCAGTCCTTCCCGGAAATTGGTTTTAATGGGCAAGTCGATAATTTCCCCCTGGGGATCCGCCATCAAGCCCCGCATCCCCACCAATTGCCGCACCTGGCTCATGTTCCCCCGGGCACCGGAGAAAGCCATCATATAGACGGAGTTGAGAGGATCGGTTTTGCGGAAGTTAACCACCACCTGATCCTTCAACTCCTCCGAAGTACCGTTCCAGGTATCAATTACCTTTTGGAACCGTTCTACCTCGGTGATTTCCCCCCGAGCATAGCGTTCCTCCGTGGTGCGAATTTCCTTTTCCGCCGCCTCCAGCATTTGCTTTTTCTCTGGAGGAATAGTTAGGTCATCTACACTAATGGAAACCCCCGCTTTGGTGGCAAAACGAAACCCCAGTTCCTTCAGTTCATCAGCCAACTGTGAACAGCGGGCAGAACCGTAACGACGGTAGGCAAGGGCAATGAGTTTTTTCAGGCGGCCTTTGTCGATGGTGTAGTTATAAAACGTCATAACGCTCCAAGATTGAGATTAGGGGGCAAGGCAATTAAGGGGGCAGGAGGATTAGACCCTAGGCGATCGCCATCCTCCTGAAAAACTAACGGGAAAAATGGTTGGGACTACACTTCTTCTTCTTCCAAATCCTCCTCGGTGTGGAGGGACTCATAGGTGGGACGATTGGGGGCCCGACGCTGGCTGTCGATCATCAAATCTACTTCTGCATCGGCGCTTTCACCATCTTCGGACAGTTGTACTTTGTGGGCGGCAATGTCCAAACCAAGGGATTGTAGTTCCCGCATCAACACCTTGAAGGATTCTGGGGTACCGGGCCGGGGAATACTCTTGCCTTTAACAATGGCATTGAGGGCTTCGTTACGACCCTGCATGTCATCGGATTTAACGGTGAGTAGTTCCTGCAAAATGTAGGCGGCGCCGTAGGCTTCCAGGGCCCACACTTCCATTTCTCCGAACCGCTGTCCCCCCTGTTGGGCTTTACCCCCCAAAGGCTGTTGGGTAACCAAGGAGTAGGGCCCGGTGGAACGGGCGTGGATTTTATCGTCCACCAAATGCACCAGTTTGAGCATATAAGCTTGCCCAACGGTAATCGGACGGTCAAAGGGTTCCCCGGTGCGGCCGTCGAACACTTGGATTTTGCCGGGGTGGTTTTCGTTAAATACCCAGTCTTTGTTCGGCCGTTGGGAGGCTTCTTCCAACAAGCCATGGACCGTATCCCGGGACGCTTCTTCCCCGTACATCTCATCGAAGGGGGTAATTTTGAAGCGCACACCAAGGTTTTCCCCAGCCCAACCCAGCAAGCATTCGAACACCTGACCTACGTTCATCCGGGAAGGAACCCCCAGGGGATTAAGGGCAATGTCAATGGGGCGACCATCAGGGAGATAGGGCATATCTTCGATGGGCAAAATGCGGGAAATAATCCCTTTATTGCCGTGGCGACCGGCCATTTTGTCTCCCACTTGGATTTTCCGTTTTTGGGCTACGTAAATCCGCACCACCATATTGGCACCGGGGGGTAATTCGTCTCCTTTTTCCCGGGTGAACACTCGCACATCCACTACCCGACCTTTTTCACCGTTGGGTACCCGTAGCGAGTTGTCCCGCACGTCCCGAGCTTTTTCACCGAAAATAGCCCGCAGCAGTTTTTCTTCGGGGGGTTGATCTGCTTCCCCTTTGGGAGTGACTTTACCCACCAGGATATCGCCGGATTCCACCCAAGCACCGATGCGGATAATGCCATGTTCATCCAGATTTCGCAGGGCATCTTCCCCGACGTTGGGGATTTCCCTGGTGATTTCTTCGGGTCCTAGCTTGGTTTGACGGGCTTCAATTTCAAATTTTTCGATGTGGATACTGGTGTAAACATCGTCATAGACTAACCTTTCACTGATCAGAATGGCGTCTTCGTAGTTGTAACCCTCCCAGGGCATATAGGCTACGAGAATGTTTTGGCCCAGGGCCAGCTCTCCCCCTTCCGTGGCGGAACCGTCCGCTAGCACTTGACCAGGCACCACATCTTCCCCGGCATAAACAAGGGGCCGTTGGTTTAAACAGGTATCTTGGTTAGACCGTTGGTATTTTTGGATTGGGTAAACGATTTCTTCCCCTTTCTCCGCAGGGTTATCGGGGGAGTGGGGCTGCACCCGAATTTCGGTGGCGTCCACATAGGTGACAATGCCATGGGTACGGGAAACAATTACCATGCCGGAGTCGCGAGCAGCTTGGGCTTCCAAGCCTGTACCGACCAAGGGCCGTTCAGGACGCAACAGGGGCACTGCCTGCCGTTGCATGTTGGAGCCCATTAGGGCCCGGTTAGCATCGTCATGCTCCAGGAAGGGGATCATGGAGGTGGCAACGGAAATAATTTGCACCGGGGAAACGGCTACATAGTCAACTTGTTCTGGGCTGGTGGTGGAAAATTCCTGGCGGTAGCGAATAGGTACCGACTCGCCAATGATGTTGCCCTCTTCGTCTGTGGGAATGTCCCCGGGGGCCACCCGCATGTCGTCTTCTTCGTCGGCGGTGAGGTAAACGGGGTCTAAATCTTTCCTGACTCGACCACTCTCCACCCGAAAATAGGGGGTTTCAATGAAACCGTAATCATTGACCCGGGCACAGGTAGCTAAGGAACCGATCAAACCGGCATTGGGGCCTTCCGGCGTTTCCACTGGGCAAATACGGCCGTGGTGGGAAGGGTGAATATCCCGCACCGCAAAACCGGCCCGCTCCCGGGTTAGACCCCCAGGGCCGAGGGCAGAAATACGCCGTTTGTGGGTCAACTCCGCCAGGGGATTGGTTTGGTCCATGAACTGGGACAGTTGGGAGGAACCAAAGAATTCCTTGATGGCCGCCACTAGAGGCTTGGGATTCACCAAGGAAGCAGGGGTAAGGGCATCGGATTCGCTAACGGTCATGCGTTCCCTAATAATCCGTTCCAGGCGATTTAAGCCAACCCGAATTTGGTTCTGCAATAGTTCTCCAACGGAACGTACCCGTCGATTGCCCAAGTGGTCGATGTCATCGGTGGTGCCGACGTCAAATTCCAGATTAATCAGATAGTTGATGGCGGCCAGGATGTCTTGGGGGGTAAGCACCCGGGTGGTGTCCGCTTCATTGAGCCGGAGTTTTTTATTGAGTTTGTATCGTCCCACTCGACCAAGGTCATAGCGTTTGGGGTCGAAGAAGCGGGACTCCAATAACTGTTGACCACCACTAACGGTGGGGGGCTCACCGGGGCGAAGTTTTTTGTACAGTTCCACCAAAGCTTCCTCTTCGGTGGGATTGCCTTCTTTGTCGAGGGTTTTTTGATAAAACTCTGGGTGGCTGAGGGAGTCGAGAATTTCGTTATCGCTCAGACCGATCGCCTTTAGGAGCACTTGAGCCGACAATTTACGGGTCTTGTCGATGCGGACATAGACTAGACCATTTTTGTCAGTTTCAAATTTCAGCCAGGCCCCCCGGTTGGGGATCAGGGAAGCGGAATAGGTGCGGCGACCGTTTTTATCTAATTCTTTTTTGTAGTAAACCCCTGGCGATCGCACAATTTGGTTAACGATGACCCGCTCCGCACCATTGATGATGAAGGTTCCCCGCTCTGTCATTAGGGGGAGATCGCCGATGAAGACTTCCTGCTCCTTAATTTCCCCGGTTTCTTTGTTAATCAGACGGGTCGGCACATACATCTGCACCGAATAACTAGCATCCCGTCGCTTGGATTCATCAACATCATACTTGGGTTGTTTGAGCTTGTAATCTTTGCCCAAAAAGTGGAGTTCCAGCTTGCCTGTGTAGTCAGAAATCGGCGAAAAACTATTCAATTCCTCGATTAAACCTTCCTCCAAAAACCAGTGGAAACTAGCGTGTTGGATTTCAATTAAATCGGGCAACATCGTGGTGGCAAGGTTTGTCATGGTGGCTCAGAAGTCTCCGGAAATTTGCGGTGGTTGGGGTTAGGGAAGGCCGGGGAGAGGTTACCAGGGGGGCGATACCCCCAGATTAGGCAGGCACCGGTAGTTTAAAAAGGTTGCGGGCATTAGTAGTGGTTTGTTGGGCAAGGGTTTCTAGGGGGACATGGCGCAGGGCAGCGATCGCCTCGGCCACATGGCGGACAAAGGCTGGTTCATTGCGTTTACCCCGTTGGGGCACTGGCGCCAAAAAGGGACAATCGGTTTCCACCAACAGGCGATCGGGGGGGACCATCTGGGCACTGGCTTGGATCCCTTCAGCTTTTTTGAAGGTAACTGTGCCGCTAAAACTGATGTAAAACCCCAGGTCCAAAAACCATTGGGTTTCTTCAGGAGTGCCACCCCAACAGTGCATTACCCCAGCCACGGGCCCCGATTCTGCTTGGAAATCAGTCAATACCTGGCGCATGGTCTGGGCGGCATCCCGACAATGGATAATCACTGGCTTGTTTAATTCCCTGGCGATCGCCAACTGGGCCCGGAAAACCTCAATTTGATGGTCACGGTTATCGGCTTTGAAAAAATCCAAACCCATTTCACCAATGGCTACCACCCGGTCATCCGCCTTGGCATAGGCAAGGATTTGCCCAGCAGTATTGTCTTGCCAATCTTCGGCATCCAAAGGATGGAGTCCCACGGCGAAAAATAGTTCAGGAAAACGGTCCGCCAGAGACTGTATTTGATCAAACTCCTGGGGCTTAACGCAGGAATGAACCAGTTGCACCACCCCAGCTTGCCGCCAGCGATGCTGTAACTGGTCTAAATCCGCCGCAAAAACATCAAAGTTAATGTGGACATGGGTATCAACTAAATGCATGGTTCCCCTAATGCCGTGGGCGATCTCCAAAGTAACCAAAAACCAGAGGTTTTCCCCAGCTAGAATACCAGTTGATCAATACAGTTGACCAAAAATATTGCAACCATTTGGCCTTCCCAAGGGAAAGGACGGTGCCTAGGCAGCAGGCAAGGCGCTTTGGAGGGCTTTGGCTAAGCGAGCCTTTTTGCGGGCCGCATTGTTCTTGTGGATTACTTTGCACTTCACCGCCTTATCAATTTTGCTAAAAGCGGCGGCCATACTGGTGTTGATCGTGTCGAGTTTTTCCGGATTGGGGTCACTGGCGTAGGCCTCCACCGATTGAAAGGTTTTTTTCATCAGGGTTTTGATGGCCGACTTATAGCTTTTGTTTTGGAGTCGGTTGCGTTCAGCAATTTCGATGCGCTTCAGGGCGGACTTGATATTAGCCACGGTTGCTCTCTAGGGTACGTAACTGTAAAAAGGGCGGGTTCATAAAGATCAGAATTGTTATTCTAACAGTTTGGGGACGCCACGACAATGGTCACCTAACTGTACCAGAGGGGTAGTTCCACTTCAAAGCGACTACCTTGGCCCAACTGGCTGGTTACGGTAATCATACCACCGTGGAGTTCGGCGCATTTTTTGACAATGGGCAGTCCCAGACCGGTTCCAGGGATAGAACCAACATTGGTGCCCCGGTAAAAACTATCAAACAAGTTGGGAATGTCCTCAGGGCCAATGCCAATACCATGGTCCTGGACAGAAAAAATGCCAACGTCCCCCCGGCGCTGGAGATGAAATTCCACTGGCTGGCCAGAAGGAGAGTATTTGATCGCATTGCCGAGGAGATTGGTCAAAATTTGTCTTAATAATTTGGGGTCAAAGGCGACAATTTCTCCGGGGCCGAGGCCATCATAGCTGAATAATAGGCCATGGTATTCCGTACTGCTCTGGAGTTCATCGGTGATGCCCCGACAAAAGCTGACTAAATCTAGGGGTTGAGGCTCAAACGGTAAATATTTAGTTTCCGCCCGGTTAATGGTGAGTACATCGTCTAATAGTTCCACCATGTGGTGAACACTTTCCTCGATGCGCTCCAGATGTTGGCCACGTCTTTGGCCATCTAACTTAGGCCAATATTTTTTCAAAATGCCAGTGGAGGAACTGATAATTGCCAGGGGGGTACGAAATTCATGGGATGTGGTGGAAATAAACCGGGAACGCAATTCCCCCAATTCCTTTTCCGCTTCCAAAGCGGCCAAAATACGTTTTTCAGCATTTTTTATATGGGTGATGTCGTGGACGATCGCCACTAGATTAGCCGGGTGTTGGCCGTTGACGCCCTGAAGAAGAAACACAGAAGCAGTGACGGGAATTTCGACGGCAGTTTGGTAGTGTTGCAGGCTAAATTCTCCCTCCCAAGCACCGGAGCGAAACACCTGGGGAATGATTTCCATTTGCCAAAAATTGAGGTATTCGGGGCTAATATGTTCACTCAGATAGGTGGTTTGGGCGGTTTCCGGATTTTCCAGGCCAATTAAGGATTGCCCGGCCTGGTTGAGGAAAGTCACCTTTTGCTCTAGGTCGGTGATGACGATTAACTCGGTACTATTTTTGACCACAAAATCCAGGTTTTGCCGCTCTCTTTCAATTTGCTTTTGTCGGCGTAGGTCGGTGATTACCCCTACTAAGCCGTCTACTTTACCCTGGTCATCCCTCAGGGCGGTGATGGAAACATACACCGGCAGGCGATCTCCGGTTTTGGTGATGTAGGTCCATTCCCTTTCGTAAACTCCCCATTGGATGGCGGGAATGGCGAACATATCGATGGAATTGGGCCGGATGGTTTGCTGCAACTGTTGGGAAAGCTGGACGGCTTCGCTGGCCATTTCTTCCTGATCGTGGAAAATTAACGGGGTTTGCTGGCCAATCAGTTCCGCCGCTGTATAGCCCAAAATTTCCTCCGCAGTGCGATTAAAGGTACTGATAATCCCCCTCCTGTCGGTGGAAATAATCATGTAGTTGGCCACATCAAAAATGCCTTTTTGCAGTTGGTTCACTTCCAACAGTTTTTGTTCGGCCCTTTGCCTTTCCGATAACTCCTCCTGCAAACGTTCGTACAGTAATGATTGTTGAATGGCGATCGCCAATTGGTTACCAAGGCTTTGCATCAGTTGGATTTCTGCCGTTTGCCAAGTGCGGGAACTGGAGCATTGGTGCACAATCAGCAGGCCCCAAAGGCTATGGTCAAAAACAATGGGGGCAACTATTCTGGACTGGGATTCCGCCACGGTGAAACATTGCACTGCACAATTGATGGCACAATCCGGCAATTGGTCACGGGAAGCGTAGATGTAACCGTTGAGGTAACGCTGATAGCACTCCGGCGGAAAGCTTTCAGGACTAAGATCCATCTGCATCACTGAGGGTTGGCCATTAACCACTGATTCGGCGATCGTGGTGCCCAGACCGTCCTCTTGGATGTGGTGAATTAACACCCGGTCCGCGTGGATAGTGCGGCGTACTTCCGTCACAGTGGTGCGCAAAATCGTTTCTAGCTTGAGGGACTCCCGAATTCTTTGGCTGATGGAAGATAACAGTTTTTCCTGTTGGGCCTGGTTGCGCAGTGCCTTTTCCGCTTCTTTTAAATCATCGATGTCCGTACTACTGGCTAGCCAACCATTGATACTGCCAAACCGGTCCTCCAGGGGCAAGACCTGCAACAGGTGCCAACGGTACTGACCATCACTCCTCCACAGACGACACTCCAACTGGAAGAATTCCTGGGCGGCGATGCCCTGACGCCACTGTCTTTGCACATTTTCCCTTTCCCCTGGCTCAATAAATTGCTGCCAAGTGTTGCCGAGAATTTTTCGACCCCGGCGACCAAAATAGGCCAATGTCCGTTGATTGCACTCCCACACGTCCCCAGCGGAGGAAAGTCGCCAAACCAGATTGGGCAATGCCTCTAACAAGCTGCGGTGAATTTGTTCGCTGTCCCGCAGTTTCTTCAATACCCGTTGGCGATCGGTCACATCCCGCACCGTTACCAAGCGGCAATCTTCCCCCTGCCAATGGATGGGCACAGCCTTAATTTCCCCTATCCCTTCCTCCTCGGGGGAGACATTGATGCCAATTTCCGTCTGTCCTCGGTTGGACAACCCCAGTTGGGATTGTAAAAACTCTTCTTTGCTGAGGCCAAACATTTGGCAAGCCATGGGGTTAGCGTAGATTACCTTGTCATGGTTGTCTAAAATGACAATGCCATCGGCAATGGTATTCACCAAGGTTTGTAATTGTTGCTCCTTGGTATGGAGCGCCGCTTCGGCTCGTTTGCCATGGCTAACGTCCTGGGCTAAACAGAGGATTTTGCTGGTTTGTCCGCTACCATCAATTTCAAAGGCCGAAATTTCCACCACAAAGTAGTGTACTGATTGCCCGCCATCGGTAAATTCAAAGTTAAACTCCTTTTTTTCGTGGGCTTGGAGCGCCGCCAATTCTTCCAGCCCAAAGTACCTTGGGGGAAGCAATAGATCCTGCCGCGGGTCAGTCTCGACCATGGGGTTGGGGATTGGTGCCCCGCCGGAACCGCCTTCTAGCAAACTGCCGGGGATATTGAGATAGACGATTTCATTTTTGACCAGATCGTAGAGATAAATCAGGTTTGGATTACGGCTGAGTAACTTTTGAATTAAATGTTGGTTCCGTTGTTGTTGTTGCTGTTGCCAAACAATGCGGGCTTCTAAATGCTGGACGATGCGGGGCATTTCCACTTCCCGTTGCAGGGCCTCTAGCAACACATCCGGTTGGACCGTGGCCAGCCATTGTTGAGGGCCGACCCAACCAACAAAAGCACCACTGATGTTGGTAATGATCACATAATCATCGTTCTGTCGGCGGAGTAATTCCCTGGCGTGGCAATAGGTTTGGTTAATGGTGCAGAGGGGAAAAGTTGGGCTGAGGTCTGGGCCAATGGGATTATCCAAGCCGAGGGAGCCATAGTTGGGACCCTTAAAATAGTTGCTGAGGCTGACATTACCCAGGGGAATGCGGGGGGCGGCGGCGGGCAGTAGGGGGGAGGAATAGACCACCGGAAAACTAGAAATTTGGCGCTCAAAACAATGGTGGACCAATTCCCCCAAAGTTGTTTCTGTCCCAAGGCAAAGGGGAGGAGAGGCCGTAACCTGGAGGGGAAGATTCTGCCACAATTGACAAAGATTTACTGAGCGGATGAGATTGCCAATGCTCAGCAGACCCCAGGTTTGGTGTTGTCGATCCGCCACAGGGATTACGTCCCAGCCGTAGCCCCAGGTGGCAAAAATCTGCATAACTTCCCCTAAACTAGGCAACTTTTCTAGGTCTAGCCGCAGGGAGCAAGGCAAACACAGTTCCGCCAAGGCGATCGCCGGGGAAAAATGTTCAGTCCACAGGGCGGCGGCCAATTGCCAATCCGGTAATAAACCCAACAGTTGACCGTCGTTATCTAGCACCAAAGCCCAGGGGGGAAAAGCCTTAGCCTCTGCCGGGGGCTCCCAGGAACGTTGGCCATGGCGATGCCAGCGGTTAAGGGCCTCTGCCGCACTCAATTCTCCTGGCAAACAAAGACAGGCCCATTGAATGGCGCTGGCGGTGACTTCCCTGGGAGTGGCGGCAAAAGTCATAGTTCTGGCACAGCTTCTAGGGTAAGTTCATAGCGATATAGGGCAATGGGTTGGTGGCCAGCGGCGAAATAATCGGGGTCCGTGGGGGACAAGTATACGGCGGTAACTTGACTGGCGCTGATTTTTCCCGGGCCAACATGGTGATAGTCAGTGGTAGTTTCCACCTGGTTGAGGTATTGGGTACTGCCAGCAATAAATTGTTGGTTGGTCAGCTCCGTGGCGAGAAAGTGCTCCGGGTCGGGACTCCTTTGGCTGTAACCTAGGACAGTGGAAACTAGTCGTTGATGTTGGGGAAAAACGGTGACTAGGCGGGGACTGGGTTGTTCTTTAACCTGGACAGTAACATTTATTTCTTCTCCGTCCTTACCCAAATAAGCCTGGGTGATGGCTTCAGCGTTAAAACGGCGATCGGGCACAATAACTGGTTCATTGTTGACCAAATCCGATAGGGCCCAGTTAAATTCCGGCAGGGGGGTTTGGTCGATGAATCTGACGGGAAATTCTATTGGTTGCTCCAGATAGGCGGCATTCTTAGCAAAGCCGGGGCTGACGATATCCGGGGCCAGGGGGGCTAGTTGTTCGACAAGAGTACTGGTGACCTGCCATGTGCCGGCAAACCATTCAGGATAACGAATTTCTCCCTTTCTTTGCTCTAGGGTGGGCAAATTAGACCACTGGGGATAGGCTTCCCATCGGTCAGGCAGTGATTCGGCCAAAGTGGGAGATCTTGCGATCCCTAGCCAAAGCAAGTTGCACAAAAATAGCACTGTCAAGCGAACCAAAAATCTAGACAAAAATTTACCAAGACCGTTGTGGAGTGAGGCTTTGGGCCGATCGCCACGGCCACTGATGCCCTTGGATCCGATTATAGTCCTTCCCCTAGGAACCAAAACGCTTTTGTAGGGCCAATAGGGCCTGGGATGGTTGTTTGGGTTGTAGTCGGGGGGATTTGCGGGCTTGCATTTGGTTCCAGGCAAAGGGCCCTTCCTGGGCGGCGGATAGCCACAATAAACGCTTGGCCCTGGTCATAGCGACGTAGAGTAGTCGGTATTCCTCTGCTTCCTTGAGGCGGCGGGCTTCTTGCCAAGCGGTGGCCGTGACCGGCAGGGCGATCGCCTGGGGCTTTTGCTGTTGGCGATGGTGTACCACGGTGCGAATTTGGGCCCTGGCCACCTCCGCTAGGGTAAACTGCCCCAAAAATTGCCCTCCCTTGGGTACCCATAAATCGCCAGGGAGGGTGTCCTGGTGCAAAAAGGGTAAAAACACATAGTCCCAATCCAATCCCTTGGCCTTGTGCATGGTGATAATGGTGATTTGCCCCGGTCTGGTGTATTTTTCATCACTATCGCTGGCGATCGCCTCAAATTGTTCATCGTTGGCAATGGTGTGGAGTTCGCTGAGCAAATTTTTTAATGAGCGTTCGGGTTGGGTTTGTACCTGTAAACGTTCCGACAACTTTTGTAAGGTGGCTAAATCTGAGCTGTCATAGTTGAGGGCCAGACCCAAAAAAGCAATCAATTGATAGGCGGGCAGTTCCAGGCGGGCTTTGAGCAAACTACGACATAGGCCCTGGGCAGAAACCGCCGGGGAGGCCAGGGGAGGCATCAGGGGAGTGGGGTAGAGAAATTGTTCCGGCACCGCCGCCAAAGCATTTAAATCTTGAGTGGGAATTAGTTGGCGCTCCTGCAACACTGTTAAGGTGGCTTTGAGGAGATCGGGGGAATGGGGGCGGTCGATAAATTGTAAAAGACTAAGGATTTCCCCTGGTATGCGGGAATTACGATCCTGGTCCCCCACGTCCAAAACCTTCAGTCCACCATCTTTTTCCACATCCTTCAGGCGATCGGCCACGAACCTTCCCTGGCGATTTTCCCGTACTAAAATGGCAGCATTGTGGTGAGGATTGGCCAACAACAGGGGCACTAGCCGATGGCGAATTTGTTCTACTTCTTCATTGATATCTTGGGGAAAACGAATTTCCACTCCCCCATCGGTGGCCGGAGGATTGGGTTGGGGGTCCCCCGGTTCCACTGGACGAATTGCCTGGGGGCGGAAGGGTAAGGTCGCATCCCCTTTGGGACCACTATTAAACCGTGCTTGCCAATCTTGGTTAACCCATTCCAGCAAGAAGTTGGCCGCCGCAATTACCTGTAAATTACTGCGCCCCGCCTGGTCCATGGTGGCGAAACTGCCCAAAGCCTGGCACCGTTGGCAAAATTGATCGAAATATACGGGGTCAGCGGGGGTAAAGCTAGAGTTAATGGCTTGATTGGGGTCCCCCACCCGAATTAAACGAATGGTACCATCGGCGTTTTGGGCCAGCTTGGTCAGTAACTTTTCCTGCAGAGGGCTAGAGTCCTGGGCTTCATCTTCAAAAACACCAAAAAATTGTTCCTGCCACTGGCGGCAAAGGTGGGGATCTTCTAGCACCCGCAGGGCGGCCAAAATCATGTCGTTATAGTCGATCCAATTTTTCGCCTCCATCAGGGCTTGGTAATGTTTGAACAAACCGGCTCCCATCAGCAGGAGTTCGCTACCGGGGGCAATGCGACCCATGTCCGCCACAGCCTGGGGAGAGAGGCCAGAACTTTTTGCTTCTGCCACCACAGTTTTGGTTAATTCAGGTAAAACTTCCGTGCTCAGCACCGCCTGCCGCCGCAGGGTTTCCGTTGTCTCCCCGTCAAAATTACCCGCTTCCACCAGGGTTTGATAGGTTTTAGGATTTTCCCGCCGCCATTGTTCCACCGCATCTTTGATCAAGCGATGGCCTTTTTGGGGCGAAACCAGGGTCTGTTGCTCCGGGTCTAGCCCCGATACTTCCGGATGGCGTAGGGCAATGCTGAGGGCTAAACCGTGGAGGGTCTGCACCGTAAATCCCAAACTGGGTAAGCCCAAGGCCCGTAAACGTTGATTAACCTTGCCTTTGATGGCCGCCGCCGCTGAACGGGTGTAGGTCACAATCAGCAATTTTTCCTGGTTATGTAAACCATGGTGGGCAATGGCGATCGCCGCCGCCACAGAAAGACTATGGGATTTGCCAGCCCCGGGCACGGCGGAAACGGCCATCTCTCCCCCATGCCAATCCGCCAGAGGTCGTTGACTGCTGCGTAAACTCTGGCGGAGTTGCTCTAGGTTCAGGGAAGTTTGATTCATGGCGATCGCCGACGTTAGTGTTCCCCTCAATCTACCCATTGGCGCAACAAATTGACGTAGGTTTTGTTCAGTAAATCCAACTCAATGGTTTTGCCAGATTGTTTGAATAATGACTCTTGTACTATATCTAGGCGAAGCTACAACTTAATGCCCAAAACCTGGGTATGGGCTCCCCGGGCTTGGGTTACTCCAATGGTGCGTTCCGCCGCTTCAATCATGGGACGACGGAGGCTCACCACAATAAATTGGGCTTGTTGGGCCTGTTTGCGGACCATTTTGGACAGTTTTTCCACATTGGCACCGTCCAAAAACATATCCACTTCATCAAAGCCATAAAAAGGGGAGGGGCGGTAGCGTTGGAGGGCAAAAATGAAGCTTAGCGCAGTTAAGGATTTCTCTCCACCGGACATGGAACTGAGGCGACGCACCGGTTTACCTTTGGGGTGGGCCACTAGGTTTAAACCCCCATTAAAAGGATCTTCCGCATCGTCTAATTGTAAGTAGCCGTCCCCATCAGAAAGTTCTGCAAAAATAATCTGAAAGTTTTTATTGACTGCATCAAAAGCATCTTGGAAAGAACGACGACGCAGGGTAGTAAAATTTTCAATCCTGAGGAGTAACTCGGTCCGTTCCCCGGCAATGGTTTGCAACTTTTCTGACAATTCCCCTAGGCGAGCTTCAGTTTTTTCATATTCTTGTAACGCCAGCATATTCACCGGTTCCATGGCTTCCAAACGTTTTTGACCATTGCGAATGGATCGCTCTAATTCCTCCAAAATATTGGCAAAATCCAAGTTTGCTTCGTCCCGGTCTTGGAGCAGGGGAATTTCCGGCCAGGGATCGGGCAAATCCTGTTCTAATGCTTCCAATTGAGTTTGCAGTTGAGTTAAATTTTCCTGGTATTCCTGTTGATTAGTTTGTAACTTTTCCCATTGCCATTGCTGTTCCTGTTGTTGACTACGGAGCTGGTTAAGCTGAGTTTCTAGACGATCCCTTTCTTGCTTAGTACTACCCAATTTTTCCGACAGTTTCGCCAACTGAGCTTCCGTGGTTTGGATAGCCCCATTCATTTCCGCCAAAGCTATTTTTAACTGCTCCTGTTCCTGGGCTAGGGTGAGATCCTGAGCTTGATGTTGGGCAATTTTTTCCTGGGCTTGGGCAATTTTTTCCTCTAGGCGTTGGCTACTATTCTGCAAATCCTTGAGGTGATCCTCCCCCTGGCGTAGGGCTTGCAATTGGCGTTGGTACTCCGCTTCCACGGTACGAATTTGGATCTGGATAGTTTGCCATTGTTGATGGGTTTGGGAAGTTTCCAAGGCAGTTAATTGTTGCTGAGCGGAGGCTAACTGTTGTTCCAAGGGCGGCAAAGATTGCTGCAACAAAGCTAAATTTTGTTGTAACTCTGCTAGTTTTTGCTGTTGATTAATTTGTTGTTGATTAATTTGTGTTTGCTGTTGACTGAGGCGTGCTATGTCTCGTTCCGTTTGTTCTCCGTGAAGTTGTGCTTCCCGTTGTTGTTGCCGCATTTCCATCAACTGTTGAGTTAACTGCCTACTACGAACTGTTCTTTCTAGCAATAACTCTTCGTTACGGCCTTGGACTTGCTGAATGTCCTGTAACCGTTGACGCAACTGTTTCACTTCTGCCGTATCTTCACTGACCATGGTGCCGAACCGTAGTCCTGAGCGTTGGTTGCGACTGCCGCCACTCATGGCTCCACTGGCTTCTAGTAAATCTCCCTCTAGGGTGACAATGCGATGCTTGCCCAGGTGGTTGCGGGCGTTAACTAAGGTGTCAAAAACGATGGTATTGCCAAAGATAAAAGCAAAAATGTCGGCGTAACGGCGATCGCCGTCGATTAAATTCACTGCCAGGTCAATGTAACCATGGGCATAACTAAGGTTGGGATTTTGACCCTTGGGAGGACGAATTTTATTCAGGGGTAAAAAAGTGGCCCGTCCTGCTTTGGCCTGTTTGAGGATTTCAATGCCCGCCGCCGCCACACCATCATCTTCCACAACAAGAAAACCCAAACGGCCCCCGGCCGCAATTTCCAGAGCCAGTTGATATTGGGGCTCCACCTGACCCAATTGGGCCACTAAACCGCAGACCCCGGGTAAATCCGACTGCAAAATCACTTTGGTGGCGTAGGTGCCCTGCACTTCCTGCTGAGCTTGACTAGCCGCTTCTAATTTGTCCAATTGCCGTTGTTTTTCCTGTTGTTCTTTGAGCAGGCGGGTTTGGGTTTCCTGTAGCAAACTCCGTTCCTGTTCCAGTTGGGCCAAATCGCTGGCCAGAGTTTGAATCTGACTGGTTAGTGCTTCTCCCTGGAAGTTGAACTGCCCTTGGGCAAACTGTTTTTCTTCCAACTCAACAGAAACCTTTGTGAGCAGAGGGGTTAATTCAGCCAAATTGGTTAGCAATTGTTGTTGGCGTTCCTCTAGCTGGGCCAACTGACTGCGTTGGGGGATTAACTCGTCTTGTAATTGGTTGACAGTGCGGCTGAGTTGGGTTTGTTCCTGTACCCATGCTTCGGAAGCGGAGGCGATCGCCTGGGCCTGGTGCCGGAGTTGCTCCAACTGTTGCTGACTGGTCTGCACTGCGGCTTCTAGCTGGGGCAGGGTTTGGGTGTTATGGAAGGATTTTTCCTGTTGAATGTGCAAAAACTGCTGTTGACTCTGGCTAATTTCCGCCTGGATTTGCCCCACCTGTTGTTGGTGATTGGTAATTTGGCGATCGCCGTCGTTATAACGTTGCTGGAGTTGGTCCCGTTGGGCTTTTTGGGTGGCCAACTGGGCCGCCACGGCCAATTGTTCCTCTTCCCCCAGGGCCTTGACCTGGGCATTGAGCTTTTCCAACTCTGTTTGCTGAGTTTGAATGGCTTGACTGCGTTGGTCTAGGGCTTGCTGAATTTGCTGGGATTGTTCTCGATCCCGCTCCAATTGTCCCCATAGCTTTTGCCGTTGTTGCTCCACTGCTTTGTACTGAATAACCTTGGCCCACCCTTGCTTTTCCTGTACCTGTTGCCGCAGGGCCTGGTATTTTTCTGCCTTCTGGCGATCGGCCGCCAACCGTTCCAAAGTGCGCTCCAACTCCGTCGCAATAATTTGACAGCGTTCTTCCCGGTCTTGCACCTCCGTCAAAGTCTCCTTGGTTTTAACAATTTTGCGGTCAAATTCCGCTACCCCCGCCAACTCATCGATGATTTCCCGGCGCTCCTTGGAGTTCATGGTGATAATGCGGGTCACATCCCCCTGGAGCACAATGTTGTAGCCCTCTGGGTAAATGCGCAGTTCATTTAATTGTTCATGGAGTTCCGTGACGGTGGCTGTCTCCCCATTGATGTAATAGTTGGAGGAATAATTGCCCCCTTTGGTCACCTTCAGGCGACGGGTAACAGTCCATTCCTTAGAAATTTTTGCTCCGTTGCCGTTGCCATTATGGTTAGCCCCTGGCTCGGATAGGTTTTCCCCATCATGCAATTCAAAGGTGACTGACACACTAGCTTCGGAACTGCCCCGGTTCCCCTTGAAAGTGTTATTGACCAAATCCGGTAGTCGTTCAGCCCGCATGCCCTTGGAAGTGGCTAACCCCAAACAAAATAGCAATGCATCGAGGATATTTGACTTGCCCGAACCATTGGGCCCAGACACCACCGTAAACCCCGGCAAAAAAGGAATGGCGGTGGTTCCCCCAAAGGATTTGAAATGGGATAGTTCGATGCGCTTGACATAAACCATGGAGGTTGGGGACGGGGTAATCCAGGCCCTCCCAATCCTGACAGTGGCAAGGCCCAGCGGCTCAATATATGCCTAATATACGACGCTTGGCGATCGCCATTGGCCGGAAACTGCCCAGGGACTAATGCAGGTAGAGGGCGTTGGCAAGGGTACTTTGCACTGGACGAGGATACATGGGGGACAAGTTTCCCCTTTTAAAACAGTTGCCAATCCGTTGAGCCCAATTGTTGCAAATTCTCTAACCGACGTTTGAAGTAACTGCCGTGGAGCCGACTGTAATCCGATAGCTTCAGGGTTTGTACATGGATGGCCCAAGACCAGATGAAAGCCGTTTGGGTCAAGGCCTGCAAGGAGTTTTCCTCCAGAACTGTCAAAGGAGCAATGGAGTTATAACCGCTTAAAAAAGCATCCCGAATATTACGTCCCAGGCCCGATTGCATGGAAACCTGTAGAAATTTAGCAATGTCGAAGGCTCGCCAACCCATGCCACACTGGTCAAAATCAAACAGCATCATCTGGTCTTCAGCAGTGAAATGGACATTGCCGCTGTGGGGGTCCCCCCAACAAATAGTCCAATAGGGGGTGTGGGTGGGAATGGATGTGAGCTGGGTTTTAATCGCCATGGAAATGTCGATCAGACAACGCCATTCTTCCAGCCGGTGGTGCAGAAAAGGGGCAATGGTATGGAGAGAATCATCCAACAGATAGCTGAGGGTGAGGGGAGGACGGTGGGCAGAAGGCTTGAACCGTTGGGCTGTTTGGTGCAGTTGAGCTAACATTTCCCCCAACAAAAAGCCTTGAGTTTTGCTCAAATCCCCGATCGCCACCCCCCCGGGAGCATAGGGAAACAAACTGGCATAGCGCTTACCTTCTGGGGCATTAATCTCCAGGGCATAACCCCCATCCCGATGCCTGAGGGGGGCCGCCACCGGCACATCCCGGTCCGCTAAAAAATTGAGCAACTCCAACTCAAACTGAATTTCACTTTCGGTGCGCCAATGTTGGTGGGAAATACGCAAAATGTAATCGTCCGCTAGGGTCTCCACCAAGTACACATCGCTCAAACCCCGATGCCAAAATCGACAGCCTTTGGGCACTTCAATGTCGTAATGCTTAAACACCAAATTGGTTAGGGCATGGGGAGCTAAGGTGGAATAAACACTGGGAAAAGCGTCCCCCGCTACTGTTGATTTTGGGGCCGGATTGGGAGCCGGAAAATCCACCACTGGATTAATGTCCGGTAGGGCAGAAAGGGATCGGAGTAGTTGCAGGGGGGGCATGGGGTCAAGGGGAGTGGTGAGGATGCAAAGCCGTCTCCTTTAGCTTAGAAAGGGAGGAGAAGGGGCTCCGTATTCTAAGCTACACTTCAGTTAGAGTTTGATTTAAATATCTGATGACCGCATAGTTGCCCAGGGAAAAATCATGGCCAATCGTACCCAAAGTCGTTACACCGATGTCCAAATTGCCACTTGGTTGAGGGGACTGCTGACCATTGCCTGGAGTGATGGGGACTTTGATGAATCGGAGCAACAAATGATCACCGGCCTCACCCAGGAGATGGGTTTTGGCAACAAGGAAGATGAGGTTCTATTCAAGACCATTACCCCGGCGGAATTACTAGAAGGCTTGGGGGACGACAAGGAAACGGCGGAAAACTTTCTCCGCACAGCGGTGTTGGTGGCGATCGCCGATGGCCTTTATTCCCCGGTGGAAGGAGAGCTATTGCGGGAATTTAGTCAAGCCCTGGGGATAAAAATTGACGCTTTGGAGTCATTAGAACATACCATCTGTGATCCCAACGGCGATCGAACCGAAATGGAGGAACATCCCCATCCCGATTTACTTCACCCCGTCAAGGATTGGCTGGACGGCATGGCCATCCACGATCCTCGTTTGGCCCATTTCATTTGTCATCTGGTGCCCCCCCAATGTCCCTTCGAGCGGGATGTTAAACTGTTTGGGCGCAAAATTGTTCATATTCCCCCTCTGTGCAAACTAAATCCTCTGTATGAACAGTTAATTGGTCTGAGGTTCCGGGCCCTTTCCTACCTGGCCGATGACTGCCAAGAGGACATCACGCCCTATATTTGAATCCTATTTATTTTTATTGGGTTTTTTATTAGGTCGAATTGTGAGAAACTTTCGGGATTTTTCGGTTGTCGCCTGAGCAATTGCGCTGATTTGTCTCCGACTCGTTGCGCTTGAAAATTAATGACGTTTAAAAATTAACTATCTCCCCAACTTATGGAAGTGCAATTTCGGGAAGTAAATCCCTTCGATTTTTGGATTTGGCTAGAATTCGAGACCAATCCTGCCCCGGCGGAACAACAATATGTGGAAGAGTTATTTGCTTCCTGGTTTTATCTCGGCAAACTAGGGGGTTTTAATGCAGAAAATCTCCAGGTACAGGATACGGGCATTGACCTAAGCTATTTGGACTATGACAGTGCCAATCTTTCTAGTTCCATGATGTCCCCCATGCACAATATGGCAGACTTCCAATACCAAGACCATTGGGGCCGTTGTTGGTTTGATTTGGGCACCAGCGACCTCATTGCCCTAGATGTGTTGATCAACGCACTGTACCAACTTTCCCTCGATTACGTGCCCATTCGCCGTTTAATTGTGGGGGGAATCAACGAAGATTGGCCCGTTGGCGATCGCCAGGACGACCGCTTCGATCAATTTGAAGATTTTGATCACAATTAGGTTTTCTCTGTCCCCATCATTTTCCCCTATGTATCCATCCTCGTCCCCGGGCCATCGGCAATATTTCCTGGGAGTAAAATCTAGCTTACCTCTGCTCTGGCTGATGGTTTTCCCTGCCCTAATTGGTGGGGTCTTGAATATTAATCCGGTGCAGGCCCAGGGCACTCCCTATATTCCCCCGCCCATTACCCCGCCTCCCCTTAGCCCCAGCGAAAATCCCTTTGACCCCAGCCTTTTTCCCACGGATCCCCTGATTCCTTCTGGGGAAACCCTCACGCCTTTGCAACGGCGACGACTAATCGAAGCCCTAGATGCGTTAGAAGCTGAGGCTTTGGTGTTGGATCAGGCAGGACAGGGGGACCAGGCTTTTGAGGTACGTTACCGCAGTTTACGGGGGCGACAACGGTTGGGGGATTTGGCCGAGGTTGAGGCCCTGGGACGCATTGGGGCGATCGCCTGGGAACAAGGCCGTAACCAAGATGTAATGGCCATCGGTCAGCGTTTGGAAGATTTACAACTTTCCCTGACCAAGGACAAGGCCATGAGCCCGGAACTGTTAACAGCCTTTGCCAAAGCCTATGGCCAGCTCCACAGTCTCGACTCGGCGATCGCCGTTTATCAGCAAATGCGTCGGGAAGCCCAGCAACAGGGGGATTACCGCCGGGAAAACCAAGCCCTCTCCATGTTGGGGGAACTGTATCTAGCTAAATTTAACTACCCCGCCGCCGCTGAGGTTTATGAAACCCTTCTAGCCAGGGCCACCAATGCCCGTAACAGTTATTACGAAGGCATTTACTTGCAAAAACTAGGGGAAATTTATCAACAGTCTGCCCAGCCCGACAATGCTATTCGTATCAAAGAGCAACTGGTGCAAAGAAGATTGCAGGACGGTAAACCGGAATTGGTGCCCGATATCCAGATTGCCATTGGGGACCATTACCTAGAACTGGAACAGCCAGAAAATGCCAGCCAAGCCTATCAAAAGGCCTACACCCTAGCTTGGTCTATTAAACAATTGAGCACAGCGGCGATCGCCTTGGATAAACTGGGGGATTTGTATCTGTTCAGTGAACAACCCAACTATGCTCTACAAATTTATAAACAACTTTTGCAGGTACAACAACAGTCCTATAACTATTACGGCATGATGATTACCTACGAAAAAATTGCCCAACTTTACATAGATGCCCAGCAAACCAGCGCAGCTTTAACCGCCTATCAACAGGCGTTATCCTTGGCCCGCTCTCTCAAATATAGTACCAAAGAAAATAATATTCTTAATCAAATACAAACTATTTCTGGGGGCACTGGGTCATAGATTTTATTCACAAATTTTTGATTAACCATGGCGAATTCTGAACAGGCCTATTGGTTAGCCTGGAGTCAGGTTAAGGGAGTAGGGCCAGTGTTGCTCAAGCGACTGGCCCAACACTTTGAATTATTGGAAAATGCCTGGAAAGCGAGACCGATCGCCCTGGGAGAAGTGGAGGGTTTTGGCCATAAAATGATTGAGAAAATTATTGGGCAAAGAAACAATCTCAATCCGTTTCAATTTTTAGAAGAACATCAACAAAAAAATCCCCAATTTCTCACCCCCGATGACCCGGACTATCCCCGCTTACTGTGGGAAATCCCCAGTCCACCGCCGGTGTTGTACTATCTGGGACGTCTTGACCACCGGGAAAGTCAAGGACAAATTCCAGGGGTAGGCATTGTGGGCACCCGTTACCCCACCGACCACGGGAGCCGTTGGACAAGGAAAATTAGCCAAGCCCTGGTCAAATCTGGTTTCACCATTGTTTCTGGCTTAGCCGCTGGCATTGACGCTGACGCCCACAGCAGTTGTTTACGGGTGAACGGAAGGACGATCGCCGTTTTAGGCACTGGCTTAGATTTGATTTATCCGCCCCAAAATCGACAATTGTTTGAGCAAATCGCCGCCGAAGGATTGATTTTGAGTGAATATCCCGTGGGCAGTAAACCAGAACGGGGTAATTTTCCCGCTCGAAATCGCATCATTGCCGGTCTGAGCAGGGCCGTGTTGGTAATGGAGGCTCCCCCCAAATCCGGGGCCTTAATCACCGCCAAGTATGCCAACGAATTTAACCGGGACGTGTTTAGCCTACCCAATTCCCCTGATGTCCAAGAAGCCCACGGTTGCTTAAATCTCATCCACAACGGAGCAGAGGTGATTCTGTCGGAAAATCAATTGCTAGCCAGCTTGGGGGCAATACCTTTACTGGATCAAGGGCAAGAACAAAAAATTCTTCCAGGCGATCGCCAAATTGGTTATCTAGACCAAACCAATGTCCCTACTTTAACCACCGGGGCAAGGGGTAAACAACCTTTGACTGAACCACCGGAGGACTTGGAACCAACTTTAAAAAAGATCTTGGCCGCAGTCCAGGAAGAACCCACCGCCCTGGATCAAATTGTTGCCGTCACAGCCTTGGCCATTGGGGATGTTTCCGCTGGATTACTCCAATTGGAAATTCTTGGTTTAGTCAGCCAGGAACCCGGCATGCGCTACCAAAGACGGTGACCATGGGACATCTCCATTAAATAAATTAATCCACTAAATAAATTAATCCACCGTTACCGCCGTCCCCGTTGCGGTGATTAACAATAATGCTCCCCGGTCGTCAATGTTGATGGTTCCGGTATTTACTGCCACCCCAATTACCCCATTGGCTCCCAATTTTTGGGCCCGTTCAGTCAATTCGGCGATCGCCTCTCGGTGGCCTTTTTCAAAAATTTGTTCATAACTGCCAGTTCTACCACCAATTAAGTCCCGAATACCCGCGAAAAAATCCCGCAGGGCATTGGTGCCATATACCACTTCGGCGGTGACAATGCCGTGGTAGCGAGCAATAGTCCGGCCTTGAACAATATCCGTTGTGGAAGTCAGCATAGTTTTAAGATTCTGTTTTAATAATTTTTAACCTCAAGGTTTATTAATGCTACCACCTCTAAAAAATCCAAGAAATGCCAACAGAAATCGCATGGTTGAACCCACTGCAATTAAAGCATGGGCAGAGAAACGAATGATATACGTTGAACTCAGCGATGGAAGGATCTTTGGCTTTCCTGGCGATCGTTTCCGTATCCTTAAAGAAGCTACAAATGAACAATTGGCAAAGGTCAAAGTTGAAGTGAATGGTTATGCCCTCCGCTGGGAAGAGTTAGATGAGGATATTACTGTCCCTGGAGTAGTGGCCGGCCATTTTTAGTTGCCTTTGACCTAAGGCGATCGCCTTACCCCAGACTAACTGGCCAGGTGTTGTCAATCAGATCAGTGATTTTTGCGTCAATGCCAGTCTTTTCCTGACAATTTTGCGTTTTCTAACAATTCGTCCAAATTCTGTATCTGATATGGCAGTATGATCGAAGAAGATCCCCATTTTGCATTGTATTAGGAACTATCTGTTATGGCCTTACAACTCGGTGATGTTGTCCCCGACTTTACCCAAGAATCCAGCCAAGGCCCCATTTCTTTCCATGAGTGGGCCGGCGATAGCTGGGTTGTTTTATTCTCTCACCCTGCGGATTACACTCCGGTTTGTACCACCGAATTGGGCACTGTAGCCAAACTTAAGCCGGAATTTGATAAGCGCAACGTTAAGGTGATTGCCCTCAGTGTGGATGATGTGGAATCCCACAAAGGCTGGATTTGTGATATTGACGAAACCCAAAACACTACCGTTAACTACCCAATCTTGGCCGACGGCGACAAAAAGGTGTCCGATCTGTACGGCATGATCCACCCCAATGCCCTCAATAATTTGACGGTGCGTTCTGTCTTCATCATCGATCCTGCCAAAAAATTACGCTTAACTTTCACCTATCCCGCCAGCACTGGCCGGAACTTTGACGAAATTTTGCGGGTAATTGACTCCCTCCAGTTGACCGATTATCACCAAGTAGCTACCCCCGCTAACTGGCAAGATGGGGACAAGTGTGTGGTGGTGCCCTCCATTTCCACCGAGGATGCTAAGGTCAAATTCCCCAAAGGGGTGGAAGAAATCAAGCCTTATTTGCGTTTGACCCCCCAACCCAATAAGTAAGTTTCGGTTAAGCCAATCTTTTGAGATTGTTGGCTTGCAAATCAACCACACCATTAACGAGCTTTTAAGCGGAGAGGGAGAAAAATCATCTACCCTCTTTTTTATGGGCATAGCAGAAAAGTCGATGATCCAAGTTCTCGATCGCCAGTTGGTGGATTTAATTGCGGCGGGGGAAGTGATTGATTCTCCTTTGGCAGTGGTGCGGGAATTGGTGGAAAATGCCTTGGATGCCGGTGCTGATCGGATTTTGGTTCGTGTTTGGTGGGATCAGTGGCGTTTGGAAGTGTTGGACAACGGCCAGGGGATGGATGTAACAGAGTTAAAAACCAGCGTATTGCCCCATGCCACCAGCAAAATTAGTACCCAAGCAGATTTACAACGGATTAAAACTTTAGGTTTTCGGGGGGAAGCCCTCCATAGTTTGGCCCAGGTGGCCCGGTTGACCATTAGCAGTCGCAGTGTGGCCAGTCCGGGTTGTGGTTGGCGCATTACCTACAGCCCCCAGGGTTCACCAGAACAGATTGAGCCAGTGGCGATCGCCATGGGAACGAGGGTGGAAGTGCGGCAACTGTTTGCTAATTTTCCCCAACGTCGGCAGGCCTTTGCTAAAAGTCAGCAGTTTTGGCGGCCCATGGTCACCTATCTGCAACAATTAGCCCTCTGCCATCCCCAAGTAACGTGGCAACTGTGGCAGGACGAACGGTTACGGTTGAGCCTTAGCCCCGGTCCTAACCCAGAAGCTATCTTGTTGCAATGCCTTAAATCCCTCCAGGCGGGCCAGCTTGGTTACACTCAACAATCCCTGTCCCTCCCCGTTGATCTAGAAAATCAGGCAACATCGGCCCAGCTAAGCTTGACCTTTGGTTACCCTGACCGCTGCCATCGTCCCCGTCCCGATTGGTTAATCATTGCCATTAATGGTCGTCCTGTGAATGTGCCGGAATTAACCCAGACAATTTTGGCGGTTTTTCACCGTACCCTGCCCCGGCAACGGTATCCCCTGTGTTTTGCCCATTGGCAATTGCCGCCCCAGTGCATCGATTGGCATCGTCACCCCGCAAAAACAGAAATTTATTTGCAAGATTTACCCCATTGGCAAGGGCAACTAAAAACCTTATTGCACCAGAGCCTAGCAATTTTGGGCAATGACGCTCCCCCTCGCCTGAATCAATTGCTCAAGGCCGCTGAACCCAAGGGAGTGTATCAACTACAAGGTGCCAGTTCTCTCACGGAAACGGTGCTGGGCTATCCCAAGGCTTTTAAGGCCATCGCCCAGGTTTGCCAGACCTATGTGGTGGTGGAACATGACCAGGGCATTTGGTTAGTGGAGCAACACGTGGCCCATGAACGGGTTTTGTTTGAGCAGTTACAACGGCATTGGCAATGTTTACCCCTGGAGCAACCTCTGGTCTTGCAAGGATTTAACCCAGAACAGGTGGAACGTCTGCAAAATTTAGGCTTGGAAATAGACCCCTTTGGGGAAGATATTTGGGCTGTGCGGAGTTTACCGGCCCTTCTTCAAGGACAGGAGGAAATCATTGCTATTTTGCGGGAATTGAGTCAGGTATTTTCCCTCTCCACCGCCCAAGCGGCGATCGCCTGTCGGAGTGCCATTAAAAACGGTATGGAATTGGATCGCATTGCCATTAATAAACTCATTGAGCAATGGCAACAATGTGATAATCCCCACACCTGCCCCCACGGTCGGCCCATCTACTTAGCTTTAGATGAATCTTCCTTGGCTCGTTTTTTCCGTAGAAATTGGCTGGTTAACCCCAAAACTTCTGGTTCTTGAATCGCCTTCAACCATTGGCGTTTTAGCTCGCTCTTGGTATCACGGGTAACAAATTTATGGAACGGAGCAGGGTTAACTATAAAGGCTAACCTGGTTTTGTCCCACGGCATTTTCGGACTAAGTCCCGGAAATAGCGGGTTTGAGCCTGGATTAGGCCCACCTTTCTCCAATTCTAGAAAACATTGTGTCAGTACTCCTAGAAGGCATTTTTAACGGTTTAAGCACAAGTTCAGTGTTACTGATTGCTGCCCTGGGTTTGGCGATCGTCTTTGGTCTGATGGGGGTAATTAACCTGGCCCATGGGGAATTGATGATGTTGGGCGCTTACAGCACCTTTGTGGTGCAAAACCTCTTCCAGAGCCTCGGTGACCCTTGGTTTGACCTCTACATTTTTGCCGCTCTGCCCGTTGCTTTCCTGGTGGCGGCGATCGCCGGTCTAGTTTTGGAAAGACAGGTTATCCGCTACTTGTACGGCCGACCGCTGGAAACATTGCTGGCCACCTGGGGGGTGAGCCTGATTTTGCAACAGTTTGTCCGCAGTGTGAACTGGATTATGGTGCTGGTGGTGGGTATATTTTTGCTTTTATATTTCGGTGGCACCTGGTTAATTAAACGCCAGGCCGGTGGCAAACCTTGGTTAGGGAAAGCCCAAGTCATCCTTTTCTTTCTCTCAGCGGCGATCTCCGGCATTAGTGGTTTTGTGGTGGCCCAGGCCAATTCTCCCCTGTGGAATCGGGCTTGGTTTGGAGCTAGGAACGTCAATGTTAGTGCCCCCACTTGGTTGCGGGGGGGGCTTGCCATTGGCACTTTCCAGGTACCCTACACCAGGATTTTTATAATTTTCCTGACTCTGCTCTGTTTACTGGCGGTGTATCTAATTTTCTACCGTTCTAATTGGGGACTGAGAATTCGAGCCGTTACCCAAAACCGGGGTATGAGTGCTTGTTTGGGTATTCCCACTGGGCAGGTGGATGCTTTGACCTTTGCCCTTGGTTCTGGCCTAGCGGGCATTGCAGGCTGTGCCATTAGTTTTCTGGGGGCGGTGGGGCCCAACATTGGTCAAAACTACATTATCAATACCTTCATGGTGGTGGTGGTAGGGGGCGTAGGTAACCTACTCGGAACCATTATTGCTTCCCTGGCGATCGGTGTATCCAGTGACTTGATTGGTAGTGGCACCCTGATTCGTTTATTCCCCCCAGAGGGAGCATTGCAACCTCTGTACGAATTTTTTACCTTTTTTGCCACCACCAGTATGGCCAGGGTTTTAGTCTTCGCCCTGATTATCCTTTTTCTGCAAATCAAGCCAGCGGGTATTTTCCCTCCCAAAGGCCGGACGGCGGAATTGTAGCTTCCCGGAGGCAATGGCAATTTTTCTTTGCCCCATTGTCTCGCCCCCCCTAGCCTGACCTCTGACCAAATTTAGCTTCAGCCTTTTTTATTTCCCTATGCAAAATTCTGCCCCCCCTTCTGGTTCTCCCCTGGCCAAACTGCTGAAGAAGTTGGGTTGGAATGACTATGCGTTGTTCGGGTCAGTGTTGGTTTTTGCCTGTATTCCCCTGATCATCGCAGTTTTATCTTTGTCCGATGGAGGCCCAAGTCAATGGCTGTTGAATAATTTTCCTTTCCTACGGCTCAGGTTGATGGGGCGTTTTCTGTCTTTGGCTATTATTGCCCTGGGCATTGACCTAATTTGGGGCTACACGGGGTTACTCAGTTTAGGTCATGGCATATTTTTTGCCCTTGGGGGTTATGCCTTTGCCATGTATCTCAATCTCCAGTTACCGGAAGGGCAATTACCTGAATTTTTTGGTCTCTACGGGGTGGATAAACTGCCACTGATTTGGCAACCTTTCCATTCGTTACCCGTTACTGTATTGGCCATGGTGTTGGTGCCAGGGGCGATCGCCGCCCTGTTGGGTTATTTAATTTTTCGTAACCGCATCAAGGGTGTATATTTTTCGATTTTGACCCAGGCGGCTCTGTTGGTGTTTTACAACTTTTTCAACGGGCAACAGAAATTAATTAACGGTACTAATGGCTTAAAAACTGATACAGAAAGAATTTTTGGTTACCTAGCCAGTTCCGACGGAGTCCAACTGGTATTTTATGAAGTCACCGTCCTGGCTCTGTTATTGGTTTATATTCTTTGCCGTTGGCTTACTAGTGGGCGCTTTGGCCGCATCCTCGTAGCCATTCGGGACGATGAAACCAGGGTAAGATTTACCGGTTACGATCCCACTGGCTTCAAGGTGTTGGTATTTGGCATTTCCGGGGCGATCGCCGGTCTGTCGGGGGGGCTATACACAGTGCAAACGGGGATTATTACTCCGAGCATTATGGATGTGGCCTTTTCCATTGAAATGGTCATTTGGGTTGCGGTTGGCGGCAGGGCTACCCTAGTGGGGGCTGTGTTGGGAACCCTGTTGGTGCGCCTAGCCCAGAGCAGTTTGAGCGAGCAGTTTCCCGAGGTTTGGCTGTTTTTCCAAGGGGCTTTGTTCCTGATTGTAGTTACTGTGCTTCCCAACGGCATTGTCGGTTGGTGGCAAGAACAGGGCATTGTGCAACTCAGGAATTTGTTCCGAGGTAAACCCCAGTTGGCCACCTTTCCTAGTTTGGAAGAAGATCCTTTGGTGCAGGAAGAACGCAAACAGTTTGAAGGAGAGTCTAAGGAACCGTAAACTACACCGAAAACTTTTGGCTTATCCACGGCCATTGTCATGGCAGCAATCGGATCTTTATGCCTAGGGCCAGCAATGGTTATGTTAGTTTGATGTAGTCCTACCCGATTCTTCTATGACTGCTTCTGGGTCCGATCGCCGTTGGCCTAGGGGAGCCACCCCCTATTTATTCCTGTTGCCCGCTTTGGTTATGCTGGGCGCAACGGTTTTCTATCCGGCACTACAAGCTTTTTCCCTCAGTTTTACCCAATACGAACTGGACTTGACCAAAGCCCCGGCCTGGGTAGGACTGGCTAATTTTGAGCGGCTCTGGCGGGATAGGGTTTTCTGGCTGACCTTTCGCCACACTTTGCTTTACCTGGTGGGGGTTGTGCCCTTACTGATCATGTTGCCCCTGGGACTAGCCATTTTGGTCAACCAAAAACTGCGGGGCATCACCTGGTTTCGCATGGCCTATTACACTCCGGTAATTACCTCTATTGTGGTGGCAGGCATTGCCTGGAAAGCCCTCTACGCTTCCAATGGCATCCTGAATCAAATTCTTGCCCTACTGGGATTTAGCGATGGTATTCCTTGGCTCACCAGTCCCAATTTAGCCCTGTGGAGTGTGATGGTGGTGACAGTGTGGAAAGGGTTGGGTTATTACATGGTCATTTACCTGGCCGGACTCCAAGCCATTCCCCAGGAACTCTATGAAGCCGGGGCGATCGACGGAGCGGACGGTTGGCGACAACATTGGGATATTACCATTCCCCTCATGCGGCCCTATTGTTTCTTAGTAGGAGTTTTATCTTCCATTTCCGCCCTCAAAGTTTTTGAAGAGGTGTATATCATGACCCAGGGCGGCCCCCTCAACGCTTCCAAAACGGTAGTTTATTATGTCTATGAACGGGCTTTTCAAGACCTCGAAATGAATTACGCTTCGGCGATCGGGCTAGTGTTATTTTTGGTCATTTTCATTTTTTCAGTGATTAATTTAAAACTTTCCGGTGGTAACCTACCGGCCCGCTAAAGCCCTTGGGGGACATATTGACCCTGACTGAAAAAAATGGACAAATCCAGAAGGACATTATGATGGAATTCCCCCATATCGTAGTGGAAGAAAAGGAAGTGCAAAAAGTATGACAACACTGTATGAAACGGACTTCAACCTGTGGATAGAGCAGACCGTCAACCAACTCAAAAGTGGTGACATCAAGGGCTTGGACCTGGACAACCTCATTGAAGAAATAGAATCCATGGGACGGAATAACAAAAGGGAAGTACGAAGCCGGTTAATTGTCCTCATGGCTCACCTACTGAAATGGCAACACCAACCCGAAAAACAGAGCAATAGCTGGATCTACACCATCAAAGAGCAACGCTTACAACTCAAGCTAATCCTGCAAGACAGCCCTAGCCTGAAGCCCTTTTTGCAACAGGTCTTAGACGATTGTTACCAAGATGCCCGAAAGGATGCAGCCCAGGAAACAAAACTAACCCCCGACAACTTCCCCAAAGAATCCCCCTACACCCAAGCTCAGATCCTAGACCCCGACTTTTTTCCAAAATCAGAATAAATACAAAAAAAAGCCCTCTAAAACAATGACCTTGTCCTGAAAAACTGACACAAAAATTTCATACCGTCGTCATAGCCCTGTCATACTCGTCCCCTACATTAATAAATGTCAGCCCAAGCCGTTTTCCCAATTGCTCCTCACCGGGCTGACTTTTTTCCCAGATTTGTTTTAAGCAACAGTTCAGCAAATAAGTGTCATCAAGCCATGAAAGACGTTTCCCTCCATTCTCCCAAACAGACCCCTTCTAAAATTTCCTTGGCCTACCTGGGGCTAGTCCTGGTGGGTATGGGCATTGGTGCTGGGGGGACATTTGTCTTAACTAATCCCCAATGGGCGGATCATTTAACAAATAATTCTGTTATTTCTCCCTTAGTAACTAATCAATCCATTGCTCCTGCCAATGAGAGCTTAGCAACGAACTTACAAAGTCGTTTATCCCCTAGAGAGCCCAGCAATTTTGTCGTGGACGTGGTGGAATCCACCGGCCCCGCGGTGGTGCGTATCAATGCCCAAAAAACGGTTAAATCCCAGGTGCCCCAGGCATTTAATGATCCCTTCTTGCAAAGATTTTTTGGTTCCCAGATGCCCCCCATGCCCAACGAACGGGTGCAACGGGGAACGGGCTCCGGTTTCATTGTTAGTAATGATGGCAAGATTTTCACCAATGCCCATGTGGTGGATGGGGCCGATGAAGTGACAGTAACTCTTAAGGATGGTCGTTCCTTTCCCGGTCGGGTGATGGGTTCTGATCCCTCTACGGATGTGGCGGTGGTCAAAATTGAAGCTGGTGATTTACCTACCGTGGCCTTAGGGGACTCCGATCACCTGCAGGTGGGGGAATGGGCGATCGCCATTGGTAATCCTTTAGGATTGGACAATACGGTCACCACAGGGATTTTGAGTGCCACAGGCCGCCGCAGTGCGGATATTGGTGTGCCCGACAAACGGGTGGAATTTATCCAAACCGATGCGGCCATTAACCCTGGTAACTCTGGTGGTCCTCTCCTCAATGCGGATGGGCAAGTAATTGGTATGAACACCGCCATTATTCAAAACGCCCAGGGCATTGGTTTTGCTATCCCCATCAACAAAGCCCAGGAAATTGCTCAACAGTTAATTGCTACGGGCAAAGTGGAGCACGCCTACCTCGGCATTCAAATGGTGACCATGACCCCGGAACTACAAAGCCAAATTCGCCAAGAAACGGGTATGAACATTCCTGTGGATAAGGGTGTAGTGATTATGCAGGTTATGCCCAACTCTCCAGCGGCGATCGCCAAACTGGAACAAGGGGATGTGCTCCAATCTCTCCAGGGACAACCAGTGGAAAATGCTGAACAGGTACAATCCCTAGTGGGCAAACTGGCGGTGGGAGACGAAGTGGAACTAGGCATTCTCCGCAACGGCCAACAGCAAAATTTAACCGTCACCATTGGTGCCCTGCCCAGCGCCCCTCCCCAATAAACGCCCATTACTAGGACAAACGGGGGTTTTTCTCCTAAACTTTTAGGATGTTGGATCAGGGCCCGTTGGCAAAAATTCAAGTTGCCCCTCACCCTCCCCAAGGAAGCTCTGGCCAACCTGGGGGGTTTGTAGGTGTAAACCGGTTCCCAATCCTTTTTAACTTTGATTTTTTAGATTTAACTAAAATTATGGTTTGGACCAAAGCCCTCGCCCAAAGTGAGCTTCCCCCCGGTAGTCGTCAAGTGGTTAAGGTAAACCAACAGGCTATTCTGTTGCTGAATGAAGGGGGTACTATCCACGCAGTTAGTAACCAGTGCCCCCATCTCAAATTACCGATGAAAAGCGGCAAAATTAAGGACGGGGCGATTGTTTGTCCTTTCCACCGCAGTGCCTTCGATCTTTGTTCCGGTGCTGTGCAGGAATGGAGTCCCTTTCCACCTGTGGTGGGGGGTTTGATGGGCAAAATGTCGGCGGAAAAGCCCCTGCCGGTGTTCCCTGTGCGGGTGGAAAATGGAGAAGTACAGGTGGATTTAGGCGCCTGATCGCTCAGTTGAACCCTTTGCAGAGCAGACAAGACTATATTTTTGATCTAAATGGTTTTTCTTAATCCCTCAAACTTTGGGGGATTTTGATTAATCTGTCTAGTGTCTAGAATCAAATAGCTAGGTTCTGGGACAATCTCACCTGAAATCCTGGTTCACAATAGTTTTTATTGAATTCACATTGCCTTGACCCATAATTCCCAACCCCTACCCGTTGACCCCCAGGACAATGGCTTTCCCCCTGTACATTTCCAAACCCATTTCCAGGGCAGAATGGAAATGTTTGCCCCCGGTCAAGAAGTGGACGACTATCTACAGGCCCACCAAGGTTGGTTCCGTCGCTGTGCCCAGCCTATGCAAGCCGATCCTTTGGGGGACCATGGATATGTGTTGACCATTGGTAAGTTTGGTGCTTTGGGTTTTGATGTGGAGCCCAAAATTGCGGTGGTGCTGGAACCGCCCCAGGATGGCAATTACCTGATGCATACGGTTCCTTTGCCCGATACCCCCAATCTGGGTTATGAAGTGGATTTTCTTTCTAACATGACTCTGCATCAAGTCAATGGCGATCGCCTGACGGAGAAAAGTTTAAAACAGTTTGCCCAGGCGGAAATCCCCTGGCCGGAAACCATTACCCAGGTGGAATGGGACTTGAAAATGGATGTGGCGGTGCAGTTCCCTGGCTATATCTACAAACTGCCCATGAAGTTGATTCAATCCACTGGCGATCGCCTGTTGACAGAAATTGTCCGCCAAGTGTCCCCCCGTTTAACTTATAAAGTACAGCAGGATTTTCATCAGGAAAAAGGCCTACCCCTACCGCCCAAAAGTGGCCGTTATTTCCAGCGGATCAGGCCAGCGGGGGAAGAACAATCTGAGTCAGAGACGGAAACGGAAGTCGAATCTTAATCTGTCCTGACCAAATGGTTTGGGGGATTACCTAAATTACCTTAAAGATCAACAGACCAATTTTTTAGTGCCCATGGCCATGCCCCTTGTCCAATCAATGAAAAAACCCCTGCCTATTCTGCTCAGTTTGTTGGGGCTAGGGATCCTGGTGGTGGGAATTTTTGCTTACCGTTCGGCCTATGGCCCTTCCCGCCAGTCGGAATTGGATAAATACACGGTCATGGCCACGGAGTCTCCCCTGGAGGTGGAGATTAAGGCCAGCGGCACGGTGCAACCCCAGCAAACCGTCAATATTAGCCCCAAGGCTCCCGGGCGTTTGGTACGGCTTTTTGTCGAGCAGGGGGATGTGGTCAAAAAAGGCGATCGCATTGCGGTGATGGAAAATCAGGAATTTTTTGCCGACGGTAAGCAATCAGAAGCCCGTTTGCGGGAGGCGATCGCCCGCTACGAACAGGCCCGCATCAGAATTCCCGCCGAAATTGACCAACTGCGGGCCCAAGTGAATCAAGGTCGTACCCGCATTGCCCAGGCCCAATCCCAACTGGCCAGTGCCCAAGCTCGCTTAGAACAAGCCCAATCGCGCATTCCCAGTAACATTGACCAATTGCGGGCCCAGGTGGCTTCGGCAGAATCTCGCCTCAAGCTAGCGGAAAATCGTCGCAATCGTAATCAAAGCCTCCTCCAGGAAGGGGCCATTACCCAGGATCAGTACGATGAACTCTCCAACGAGTTTTTAAATGCCCAAGCCGGCCTGTTTGAAGCCCAAAGTCGCTTGAATAATGCCAGAACTACCGCTTCCCCCGAAGTGGGACAGATTGAGCAAGAAATTGTCCAACTCCAAGGGGCGATCGCCGAGGCAGAACAGGGGGTAGCGGCCCAAATGGCCCAACTAAGGGAAAGACAAGGTACCGCTGAAACGGAATTGGCCACCCTCCAGGCCGCCGCTTCCCAAGCCGAAGCCCAACTAATGCGGAGCAAAATTGCCTATGAGGATACTTTCATCGTGGCTCCCTTTGACGGCATCATCACGCAAAAATTTGCCACAGTGGGTTCCTTTGTTACTCCCACCACCTCCGCTTCCAGCACAGCTTCCGCCACGTCCACTTCCATTGTGGCCCTAGCCCAGGGCCTAGAAGTAGTGGCCAGGGTACCGGAAGTAGATATTTCCGCTCTCCGTCCCGGACAAATGGTGGATATTGTGGCCGATGCCTTTCCCAATGAAACCTTTACCGGCCGGGTAATCCGGGTGGCCCCTGAAGCCATTGTGGAGAATAACGTCACGTCCTTTGAGGTCACCATTGGCTTAGCCACCGGCCAGGAACAATTGCGCTCAAAAATGAATGTGGATGTGGTCTTCAAGGGGGACAGGTTGGCCAATGCCTTGACTGTACCCACCGTGGCCATTGTTACCGTGGGGGGAAGAACTGGGGTGATGGTGCCCGATGCAGAGGATAAGCCCCAGTTTAGGCCCGTCACCATTGGCCTGGTATTGGATGACAAAACCCAAATTCTTAGGGGATTAGAGCCCAAGGAACGGGTATTCATCGATTTACCGGAAGACAGTCAAGATGCCCTCAATCCGCCGGAGGACTCCACCGAGTCGGACAATTGATCAAGCCAAACCGCATCTAACGCCAAGGGAGCCCCAACAGGCTCCTTTTTTATTGCGACCAGTAACGATAAAAAAACTCCTTGTCAACTTTGCTTTACAAAAATTTACAAAACTGTTACATTTATTTACATAAGGCAAAGAAAGTTTCCCCCATAAGGAAGCCAATGCCCCAGAAATAATTGTTTTTCTTGATTGCTCGTAGGAATTTAGGAGTCACTGCCATGTTCGCCCCCATCGTTATCTTGGTTCGTCAACAGTTAGGCAAAGCTAAGTTCAATCAGATCCGCGGTAAGGCGATTGCCCTCCACTGCCAGACCATCACCAACTTTTGTAACCGGGTGGGCATCGATGCCAAACAGCGCCAAAATTTAATCCGTTTAGCTAAGTCCAACGGCAAAACCCTCGGTTTATTGGCCTAACTCTTCGTTTTCAATAATTCTTGCCAAACTGAGTCGGTGTAAGCCTTGTTAGATTGATATCCTCCGACTGCGTATTCCCCGAAAGCTTATCCGGAAATTTCCCCCCTAACTCTACGTCCATGGGGGGATTACTTTATCTGGATATGCAACGTCTCTGACTTGCCAAGAAAACAGTCACAATTGTCCCAGACCGAAAGCAGGGATAATAGCCTTGGTAGCAACAGCAACCCCAGCAATTGACCGGAGGCGTTATGAAGAGTTTATGGGATGACCAGGAAGCCAACCAATACCAAGGGGATTTACCCCAACGGGTCTATACATCCCGTTTGCTGGGCCGGGAACCATCCCTAGTGCTCCATGGCGGCGGCAATACCTCGGTGAAATGCCAGGTAACTAATTTGGTGGGGGAGAAGGAAGATATTCTCTATGTCAAGGGTAGTGGTTGGGATTTGGCCACCATTGAGGCGGCGGGGTTTGCCCCAGTGAGAATGCCCCATTTGCTCAAGCTGTCTAAGTTGACGCAATTATCCGATCGCCAGATGGTCAATGAATTGAAAACCCAGATGACCCTGGCCAGTGCCCCCAGCCCTTCGGTGGAAACCATTCTCCACGCTATTTTGCCGTTTAAATATGTGGACCATACCCACGCTGATGCAGTGGTGACCATTACTAATACGGCCAATGGGGAGGAAAGAATTCGAGAAATTTACGGCGATCACCTGGTGATTATTCCCTACGTGATGCCGGGATTCGACTTGGCCCGGGTATGTGCGGAAAAATTCGCCGCCGAAGCCCATGGGGGAACAGTGGGTATGGTATTAATGAACCATGGCATTTTTTCCTTTGGTGCCATCGCCCGGGAAGCCTACGAAGGCATGATTAGTTTAGTGAACGAAGCAGAGGAATATCTAAAAAATCAAGGGGTATGGCAGATTAGTTATGGCCAGCCGCAAAAATCAACTACGGAAAATAGATTGGCATTGGCCCAATTACGTTGTGATGCTAGCAAAATAGCGGGTTTTCCCTTGGTAATGCGGCAATATCAAGATGAAGCTAGTTTAAGTTTTAGCCAAAGGCCGGATTTAGCCCATATTAGCCAGCAAGGCCCGGCCACTCCGGATCATGTAATCCGCACCAAACGTTTACCTCAACTGGGTCGAGATGTGGCAGATTATGCCAAAAAGTATCAGGAATATTTTCAGCGCAACGACGGTAAAAGTGGGGAAGTCAAAACCATGCTTGACCCTGCCCCCCGCATTATCCTTGATCGGGAACTGGGACTGCTTACCCTAGGAACTTCTGCTAAAAGTACGGCGATCGCCGGGGATATTTATCAGCACACCATGGCAATTATTCAGCGGGCCAAGGGGTTAGGGGGTTACCAAGCCCTGCCGGAGTCGGATATTTTTGTGGTGGAATACTGGGATTTGGAACAGGCCAAATTAAAACAAGCTGGTAATCCTCCCATGTTTGCGGGGGAAGTGGCCCTGGTGACCGGCGGAGCATCCGGCATTGGTAAAGCTTCCGTTGCCCAATTACTTAAACAGGGGGCGGCGGTGATTGCGCTGGATATTCAACCTAACATTAGTGAACTCCACAATCGACCTGATTTCCTAGGAATTCAATGTGACCTTACTGATGCCAATGCTTTCAAACAAGCTCTGGAACAGGGCATAGCCCAATTTGGCGGTTTGGACATGCTAGTGCTTAATGCTGGGATTTTTCCCGTGGCCCGGGCGATCGCCGAGTTATCCACGTTGGAATGGCAAAAGGTTTTAAACATTAATTTAGATGCCAATTTAACCCTGCTGCGGGAATGTTATCCCCTGTTAAAGTTAGCGCCTAAGGGAGGGCGAGTGGTGGTAATTGGTTCTAAAAATGTGACCGCACCAGGCCCGGGTTTGGCGGCTTATTCAGCGTCAAAAGCAGCGTTAAATCAATTAATGCGGGTGGCAAGCTTGGAATGGGCCAAGGATAATATCCGCCTGAATACTATTCATCCCAATGGAGTATTTGATACAGGTTTTTGGACAGAGGAAGTGCTAGAAGCCAGGGCAAAACATTACGGTTTAACAGTGGAAGAGTATAAAGGTAATAATTTATTAAAAGTAGAGGTTACCAGTCAGGATGTGGCGGAATTAGTAACAGCCATGGCTAGTCCTTTATTTGGTAAAATTACCGGCGCTCAATTACCTTTAGATGGCGGCAATGATCGGGTTATTTAGGAGGAATTTTTATGAATAGGAGACTGGTAGAGTCTTTGGCAGAAGCAGTTATTGCATTGCCAGTGGAGGATTATAGTTTATTTCAAAATACCCTCATGGCAAAGATGATCAAAAAAACACCAGGGGTATGCGGTGGCCACGCTTGTATTCGGGATACCCGAATTGCAGTCTGGACAATTATTTCTCTTATCAATCAAGGAGGTACGGATTTGGAGTTACTGGCCGATTTTCCTGGATTAACTGCCTTTGATTTGTTGACCATCAAAGAATATTACCAATCTCATCAGCAGGAAATTGATAATCTTATTGATTACCAAGATCAAGAAAATTATCATGATTAAATTCTATAGCAACGAAAATTTATCCCTGGGCTTAGTTAATCAACTACGTCAATTAGGTTACAGTGTTTTGACTTCCTATGATGCAGGGAGAGCCAACCAAAGAATTACTGATTTATCTGTTTTGAAAGATGCAACAACTGATGGACGTTGTGTAATTACATTTAATCGAAATGATTTTATTGAATTACATTTGAATAGAATAAAACACAAAGGCATAATAATTTGTAAAGAAGATCGAGATCAGATTGGACAAGCATCAATAATTCATGATTTTTTAATTAATCAGAAAACTTTAGATAATCGTTTAATCAGAATATTAAAACAAAATCAACCTGGATTGAAGCAACCGCAATTTACGATTAAAGAGTATTACCCTAGTTAAAAATACGTTTGATGCCTCAATTTAAAGCTATTACGACTATTGCAATTATTTTTTATCGTTCCCATTATTTGTCTGGCAATACAACTCCCATTGATGCTCTTTGTCAAGCTTTAGAAAAACATAATTTAAATCCCCTTGCTATCTATGTGTCTTCCCTGCGGGAGCCTGACGTACAAGCAGAAATTTTAGCTATTCTAGAAAATTTGGACCAGCCCTTGGGAGCTATTTTAAACACCACTAGTTTTTCCCTCGCCAAGTTACAAAGACAGATCGGCAATCTGGAAATGATTCCCCTCTGGCAAAAACTAAATGTCCCGGTGCTCCAGGTAATTCTTAGTGGTGGCGATCGCCAACAATGGCAGGAAGGGTTGCGGGGACTGAACCCACGGGACTTAGCCATGAATGTGGCTTTGCCGGAAGTGGACGGCAGAATTATCACCAGGGCAATTTCTTTCAAAGCGATGGCAGCCCGTCATCCCCAACTGGAAACGGAGGTGGCAATTTATGAGCCTGTGCTGGATCGAGTTGAGTGGATAGCAGAACTAACTAAAAATATCATTAATTGCGCTCAAACTGAAATTTTCCAACGGAAAATTGCTCTAATTTTAGCCAATTACCCTAACAAAGATGGTCGTTTGGCTAATGGGGTGGGGTTGGATACCCCAGCTAGTTGTCTACAAATTTTAGAAGCTTTAAAAATTGCTGGTTATCATCTTTCCGCCATTCCTAAAGACACTGAAACTTTAATTAAACAATTAACCCAAGGGGTAACCAATGACCAGGAATTAGCCCAATATCGAACCGTTAATCAAACCATTGTCACAGAGAAAGTATGGCAATTTTTTTACAGTTTGCCCCAGTCTGTACAACAGGCAATGACAGAGCGGTGGCAAGTTAGGGAGAATTGGGATAATTTACCGGATCAATTTGCCATTAGCGGCATCCAATTTGGCAATATTTTCGTTGGTATTCAACCGGCTAGGGGCTATGATTTTGATCCTAGTTTGAATTACCATGCGCCGGATTTAGAACCCACCCTTCATTACCTTGCTTTTTATCTTTGGTTACGCCAGGAATTTTCTGCCCAGGCAATAATTCATCTAGGTAAACATGGCAATTTGGAATGGTTACCGGGCAAAAGTGTTGTTTTATCTGACCATTGCCATCCAGAGATTGCCCTAGGCCCATTACCTAATTTTTATCCCTTTATTGTCAATGATCCAGGGGAAGGAACCCAAGCTAAACGCCGTAGTCAGGCTTGTATTATTGATCATTTAACCCCTCCTTTAACCAGGGCAGAATTGTATGGCGACTTGGAAAAATTAGAGGCTTTAATTGATGAATATTATGAAGCCCAAGCCTTGGATCCAACTCGTGTTAAAACCATTGGCGATCGCCTCCGTAAATTATTGGCAACCAGCAATTTACAAACTGATTTAGGTTTAACCCCTCCGGCCCTGAAGGATTTACAACCCTTGTTAACTTCGGCGGATAGTTATCTGTGTGAACTAAAGGAGGCCCAAATTCGGGACGGCCTACATATTTTAGGTCAAACTCCCACAGGAGAGCAGTTGCGGGATTTGGCGATTAGTATTGCCCGATCGCCATCCTATCAAAGACTTGGTTTAACCCAGGCGATCGCCTTTGATTTAGAACTAGAATTTGATCCGGTTTTGGACGATCCTAATGAACCATGGCAATTGTCGTCAACCATGCAGATGAAGTTGCAACAATGGGAATTAACCCAATTTATTGAATTATTTAATTCCTGTCGGATAGGGGGACAGGTTATTGAAATTTTAGAAGAAATTGCCAAGCAGTTAGTGGGAAGTCTACTTGAAATAGTAATTGTCGATCAAAAAGTCAATTTATTCTTTCAAAAGCCCGACAGTAAAACTAAATCTAATCTTGATTATATCGAGCAAACTCTTTTACCAATGCTACAACAAACTCCCCAGGAAATCACTAATTTACTCCGGGGTTTAAATGGGGAATATATTGCCAGTGGGCCGGCGGGGGCACCTAGTCGTGGTCGCCCTGATGTACTGCCAACGGGACGGAATTTCTATGCGGTGGATATCCGGGCCATTCCCACAGAAACGGCTTGGGACATTGGCCGTCGAGCCGCTGAAACCCTGATTGAAAGGTACACCCAAGACCACGGAGAATATCCCCAAACTTTAGCTATTTCTATTTGGGGCACTTCCACCATGCGTACTGGCGGGGATGACATTGCCCAGGTTCTGGCCCTATTGGGAGTACAACCAGTGTGGGATAGCCCTTCCCGTCGCATTGTTGATTTTGAAATTTTGCCCACCACTGTACTAAAACGTCCCCGGGTGGATGTGACCATCAGAATTTCTGGATTTTTTCGGGATAGTTTCCCCAACTTGGTGGAATTTCTCCACCAGGCGATCGCCGCTGTTAGTCAATTGGATGAACCGGCAAATTTGAATCCTTTAGCAGAAAAAGTTAAGCAAGAAACCGAGCAATGGCAACAATTAGGTTTAGCAACGGAAGAAGCTGTAACTAAAGCAACCTATCGTATTTTTGGCTCTAAACCAGGGGCCTATGGTGCTGGCTTACAAGGATTAATTGAAGCGCAAAATTGGCAAGATGATAGTGACTTAGCCCGAGCCTATCTTAATTGGAGTTGCTATGCCTACGATCGCCAGGGCGTTGGCCACAATCAACCGGAAGTATTTGCCCAGCGCCTGCAAAATTTACAAATTGTTTTACATAACCAAGACAATCGAGAACATGACTTGCTCGACTCCGATGATTATTATCAGTTTCAGGGGGGATTAACAGCGGCGGTGCGGTCATTAACTGGGAAAAATCCCACCGTTTATTTTGGTGATAATTCTAATCCTGCCCAACCAAAAGTGAAGTTATTGACCCAAGAAATTGCCAAGGTTTATCGTTCTCGGGTGGTAAATCCTAAATGGATCGCTGGGGTAATGCGCCATGGCTATAAGGGGGCGTTTGAAATGGCCGCCACGTTAGATTATCTCTTTGCCTACGATGCCACTGCCCATTGTGTGGAGGATTTTATGTATACGGGAATAGCTCAGGCATACCTACTGGATGAAGAAGTGCAGAAATTTGTGCAACAGCACAATCCTTGGGCGTTAAGGGACATGGCGGAAAGATTATTGGAAGCAGAGCAAAGACAACTCTGGAGCAATGTTGACCCCCAACTACTAGATCAACTGCGGGCGATCGCCCATGGTGCGGAAGAAATTTTGGAAAATAGTCAAATTTACCCTAGACAAGAAAAGCTGAAATAAATTAGTTAGATATTGAATGGTGTAAATAGTCACCATTGTTTAGTATTTGATCAGCCTAATCTGCTCAAGTAATTTAACTAAAGGTACGTCCATGGCAATCACCGCATTTACCCTGGGGGATTTTTTCCAAGCCAACAGCTATATACCCCACGGCCATTGCTACCTTTGGCAAACTCCCCTGGTCTGGCTCCACGTCAGCGCTGATTTTTTCACGGCGATCGCCTACTACTCTATTCCCTTAACTCTGCTCTACTTTTTGCGGAAGCGCCAAGATATTCCTTTTCCTAATATTATTTTCCTGTTTAGTACTTTTATTTTATGCTGTGGCACCAGTCACTTTTTTGACATTATCACCCTTTGGTACCCTATTTATTGGATATCCGGTACAGTCAAAGCCTCCATGGCGATCGTCTCTATTATCACTGTGTTTGAATTAATTCAAATTGTACCCAATGCCCTAAATTTAAAATCCCCCACGGAATTAGCTACCCTCAATCTGGCTCTAAATCAAGAAATTAAAGAAAGGCAAACAGCGGAAATAGCATTGCAGGAGTTAAACAATAATCTTGAAAAAAGAGTGGAAGACCGCACTACCCAATTAGCAAAAATAAATCAACAATTAGAACAGGAAATTGAAGATAAAACCCGGGCAAAAGAAGATCTAGAAAAAAATAAAGATCAATTGGCGCAATTGGCTGCTATTGTCGAATCTTCCCAGGACGCAATTATTAGTAAAACCCTAGATGGTAACATCACCAGTTGGAACGAGTCTGCGGAAAGATTATTTGGCTACACAGCAGAAGAAATGATTGGAAGTCATATCACCAAACTTATTCCTGAGGAATTAATCTTGGAAGAAGACCTTATTGCTGAATGCATCCGCCAAGGTCAGAGAATTAACACCTACGAAACTCAAAGACAGCGTAAAGATGGTACTAAAATTGATGTTGCCCTGACCATTTCTCCCATTCGAGATGAACACAAAAATGTAGTGGGAGCCTCCAAAATTGTTAGGGATATTACCGCCAGATTGGATGTGGAAAATGCCCTACGGGAAAGTCAATATTTTATTGAAAAATTAGCTAATTATTCTCCCCAGATTCTTTATATTTTAGACCCCATTGCTTGGAAAAATATTTATGTCAATTATCAATCCTTCGAAATCCTAGGCTACACTCCAGAAGAATTTAAAAATGGGGGAACGGAGCTGTTGTTAAATATTGTGCATCCCGATGACATCCCAACCCTTTACGAAAATAAGAATTTTTGGCAAAAGTCCCAGGAAGGCCAAGTGTTGACCACTGAATATCGAATGCGCCACAAAAATGGTTCTTGGCGGTGGCTACGTTCTCGGGAAGTGGTTTTTGCTAGGGATGATTATGGGCAAGTTACTAAGGTTTTGGGCACAGCCCAGGATATTAGTGATAGCAAAGAACAGGAACAAAGACTTTATGAGCAAGGCCGCCGCGAATCATTATTAAGGGAAATTACCCAGCGTATCCGTCAGTCTTTAGATCTGCCAACTATTTTTAACACAGTAGTGCAGGAAATTCGTCAGTTTTTGGAAGCAGATCGGGTAGTTATTTTTCAGTTTTCACCCGACTCTGACTTTTCCGTTGGTAATATTGTGGCAGAGTCGGTATTGGCTCCATTTAAGCCAATCATTAATAGTGCAATTGAAGAAACTTGTTTTAGTAATAACTATGCCCAAAGGTATCAGCAGGGCAGAATTCAGGTCATTGAGGATATTCACCAGTCCCATCTTAGGCAATGCCACATTGACTTTCTTGCCAGGCTACAGGTCAGGGCAAACCTAGTGCTACCACTAATTAATGATGCCATTTTGTGGGGCTTATTGTGTATTCATCAATGTGACAGTTCTAGAGTTTGGGAACAAACAGAAATTGATCTGCTCAAGCAGATCACTAATCAGTTTGAAATTGCCATCCAACAGGCTACTTTGTACGAGCAGGCTCAACAAGAATTGGCTTCTAAAAATCAGCTTTTTGTACAATTAACCAACGAATTAGAGCAAAAAAAAGTATTGCTTAAGGAAATTCATCATCGAGTTAAAAACAATTTGCAAATTATGTCTAGTTTACTTTATTTGCAATTTAGTAAGGCTTCTCCAGCCATCCAGCAATTGAGTGAGGAATACCAGAATCGCATTCAATCCATGGCATTGATTCATGAGCAGTTATATCGTAGTGAAGACTTAGCTAATATTGATTTTAGTCAATATCTTAAAAATTTGACTCACAATATCTGCCAAAGTTACGGCTGTAATACTGATAGTATTAAAATTAAATTGTTGGTTGAACAAGTTAAAGTTCCTTTAGAGCAGTCCATTCCTTTGGGATTAATTATTCAGGAATTAGTTTCCAATGCTTTAAAACATGCTTTCCCAACGACGGAAGGGGAAATTTCGATTAAATTCACTTCAATGAACAGTCACTATAGTTTACAGGTGTGGGATAACGGAGTTGGAATTTCCAGGGATATAGATTTGGAAAATACAGATAGTTTGGGCATGCAACTTATCTACAGCCTAACTGAACAACTCCAGGGAGAATTGCACTATGAATATGTCGGTGGCGCTCAATTTGGGTTGGAATTTTCACTTTAGCTAGCTCCATCAAAAATCAACGAAAATCAACATTATTTGACTGCAACCATGGTAACCAAAATACTGATTGTAGAGGATGAAAGGCTAGTGGCCCAACACATTGCCCAATTATTAAAAAGTGATGGCTATGAAATTTGTGTGATCGCCAGTGATGGAGCAACGGCGCTGAAAAAAATTGCTGAGTTTTATCCAGATCTAGTTTTACTAGATATTCGTATTAAAGGAGAGATCGACGGGATAGAGGTGGCGGAACGGATAAAATCTCTTTACTCCATCCCCATTGTTTATCTCACAGCTTTTTCTGATGGGGAAACCCTGGAGCGGGCCCAGAAAACCAATCCCCAGGGCTATGTGATTAAGCCTTTTCGGCGGGAACAACTATTATCCACCGTGGCGATCGCCATAGCCAATCATCAACAGCAACGAAAACCTGAGGAAGATACCCTCTCCACGTCAACGGGCCATTATCGCCTGCAACCGACTTTGGACTATATCGAAGAGCATCTCGACCAAGGAATTACCGTTGAATTTCTGGCCGGGGCGATCGGCATGAGCACAGCCTACTTTTGTCGCTTTTTCCAAAAGGAAATGGGATGTTCCCCCTATCAATTTATTATCCAACAACGGGTTGAGCGGGCCAAAGCCATACTACTGGAAAGAGAATTGTCCATTAGCGAAGTAGCTTTGAGATGCGGCTTCAGTTCCCACAGTCAACTTAACCACCATTTTCGTAATCTCTTGGGCATTACCCCGAAAGAATATCGTAGTCGCTAGCAGTTTCCAAGCAAGATCCGGGCGAAAAAATAAAATCGATGTCAAAAATCAACTAGTTTGTCAAAAATCGACCAGGACAGGGTTGGGAATTTTTCCTAGGATGGGACTGTGCTGGTGAGCGACGGGCTGCGAATGCCATTGGCTCAAATCCCAACCTTGCCAAGGATTAGACCTACTCCTACCCGCTTATTTTTAGGCAAGTTCTTGCAGGTTTGAATCCTAACCGACATTTTTGCTTCTAGGCCTTGGATAGCGAGAGTTACCCTTGGCCACCAAACCTTGGCTAAGTCGATGCCTTTTGGTACCCCAACTAGCAGCAAACACCAGTCATCTTCCTTGAATCCTTCTCTGGTCAGTCCTACGGGTCACTGTTTGGAGCAATGCCTGGGGCATTGAGCATTTCCTCCCATGTCAATCACAACTGACAGTTAAAACAAGGGAATTACTCGGCCCTAGGTCTCCTTATCCCACTGACAACAGCATTAACCGAACACTGTTAAAGTTTATCTTTCCAAACATGCAAAGGAGTTTCCCATGACTGCTGTGATCACCCGCCAAATTCCTGGCCAATTCCTGCAAACCTTAATTAAGGAAAAAGCTACCGGGAGACTAACGGTATCCAATCCCCTCGATGAGTTGGTCACCTGGCAGGTCTATCTTGGCAAAGGGAAAATCAATTTTGCCAACAGTGGTGTAGGGGGAATGCAAAGAGTCAGATATCTCCTGGGTAATTACCTGAACGAAAATAAAATTAGCCTGCCTTCCCAAATCTCAGATGACTATAAATATATCTGTGATCTTTGGAAACAAGAACTGATTTCTTTTCAGCAAACTCGCTCAATTTTAACCCAGTTTACCCAGGAAGCATTGGTGCACTTTTTGTCTATTCCTATGACCCAATGTCACTTTGAGCAAGAAGATAGCATTAAAGACCTATTTCTGAATTTAGAATTAGCTAAAACCACCCAATCGGTGGAACATAAAATTAGATATTGGGGAGAGTTATATCCCCAGATCAATTCACCTTTCCAGCGTCCCTTGGTGGAGGATTGGCAGGAAGTGAAAACGATGCTGAATTTGAGCTATCGCCGCAGTGAACAGTGGTGTGAGCATTTATTGGAAGGCTTGGGAAACTTGTCTTGTTTGTATGAGCTGGCCCGAAAAACTAACAGCAGTGTTTTAGAGTTGGCTTTGTTATTTTATCCACGGGTTAAATCGGGAGAAATCAAAATGTTGCCCTATCAAGAAATTTCAGTTGACGATGCCAACTTCCCCGTGGTGATTTCCGTCAACAATCGTCCTTCTGTACAGAAAATTGTGCGAGAAATTTTAGGTCAGCGGGGTTTTAAAGTGGTTTGCATTGACGATCCCTGCCACGCTTTGGCGGCCGCCATCAGCCATAATCCCCAATTGATTCTAATTGACGCTGAGATGCCGGAGATCAGTGGTTATGAGCTTTGCCGTTTGTTGCGAAAATCTTCTGCTGTGAGGGAAACTCCCATTATTTTACTCAACCAAAATGACGGGGTAATGGAGCAAATTCAAGGGCGGTTAGCGAAAGCCTCCGGACAGATCAATAAACAGTTTTTATCCCAGGAATTACTGCAAGTCAGAAAAAACTATTTAGATTCTGTCCCTGTTCTTTGTCCCTAGAGGGAACTTTGTAATCTGTGGTAGATTTTATTGTGATTGAGTGATTCCAAATTTGTCTGGGGCCTGTTGCTGTGGTCTTAAACCGTTTAGCGTTGGCTTGCCTGTGGTTGGCATTGGTAATTTTTGCCTTTGGTTTTGCTCCCCCCAGCAATCCCCAAACTTTAGTTTTGATAAAATCCCTTTCCCTGGGGCAGTGGCAGGACATTAACCCGGTGATTATTGCCCTGTTTAATCTGATGGGTATTTGGCCCATGACCTATGCCGCTATGCTATTAGGCGATCGCCAAGGAAGAAAATTTCCTGCTTGGCCCTTTGTGGCGGGGTCGTTCTTTTTGGGAGCCTTTGCCCTACTGCCCTATTTGGTTTTCTGGCCACCGACGGCACCAACTGATCCCGCACCATCGAACTTGGGATCATCAAAACTGACTAAATTCTGGCGCTCTCCCTGGTTAGGGCGAGTTTTATTCCTGTTGGCGATCGCCTGTGTATCCGGTGCTGTGTTTAGGGGGGATTGGGCTGATTATGGACAACAATTGCAAACAAACCAATTCATCGCCGTGATGAGCAGTGATTTTCTCTGCTTGACCCTGGCTTTTCCGCTGGTATTAGCCCAGGAATTGAAGCATCAAAAAGCTTCTCCCTCTTTGCTTCTCGTTTTGGGCAGTACAGTTCCGCTATTTGGCGCTTTAGCTTATTTAAGTATCCGTCCCAATTTTGTAGTCAAAGACCAAATATCCTAAGACCTTGTTCATTGCCTCTGGTCGAGCATTTTGGGAGAAAAAACGCTAAACCTACCGGATTTAGTGAATATTTGTAGGTATTAAAACGGGCTTTAACTATCAGCCTGACCGTTGAGATAATCCACCAAAGCCCTCAATCCCAAACGATAACTATTCAACCCAAAGCCACAAATTTGTCCGATCGCCACTGGGGCAATGTGGGAAATATGCCGAAATGATTCCCGCTTATGGATATTACTTAAATGCACTTCCACACAGGGTAGTTGCACAGCTGCTAAAGCATCTCGCAGGGCAATACTAGTGTGAGTATAGGCCGCCGCATTAAAAACAATGCCGTGGTAATTTCCTAGGGCTCCATGGATGGCGGTGACCAATTGCCCTTCACTATTGGATTGGAAAGTACTCACCTCTGCCTCTAAATCGACGCCATCTTCCCGCAGGCAGGCGTCAATTTCCCCTAGGGTTAGGGATCCATAAATACCCGGTTCCCGCTGGCCCAGCAAATTCAAATTGGGACCGTGGAGCACCAATACTTTCCACACCGTTGTCATACTAAACCAAACAGCCCTGATTAACGACGGGAACGGCGATCGTTAACGGGAATGGGAATTAGTTCTGGCTCCGGTTCCCCCTGGGGGCCGAGCAAACCCTCAATCAGCTTCTGGGCCAGTTCTCTGAGTTTATCGAGCAGTTTTTCTAAATAGTCCATTACCAAGGACGACTCCTGTGATGATGTCTAACCGAACCCGGACGGAATAACTAAAACTGAATCTGTTCAATAAAGTCACAGTCTAACGTGATAGCCACAACCGTTGGGACAAACCCCCCGGCAGTGATTCCAGTTCAAACCTTATTCGGCCAAGGCTCAGAATGTATGAGGGGGCTAGGGAAATTTATTTTTAGCCCATGGGAACAGCCTAACACAATTTTTTCGGACAGAGATCCACCGATTTTGGGCCAATCCCAACGATAAAGCACCGATTTTTCCCTTCTGGAAGTGGTTGGAACAGCATAGGGATACCGTATATTGGGGGGTGTCGTTTCGCCCCGGAGGTTGCCATGACAGAGGTCACTACGACTGTTCGACTAAATCCCGACCGAGAGGAGCTACAAAAATTAGTGCGGGCCCAGATTGAAACTCTGCTAGAAACCTCCCAATTCGATGCCGCTAAAACCATTCTCACCCCTGTGCAACCGGCGGATATTGCTGATGTGATCGAGTCTCTGCCCAGTCGTTTACAGGTGCTAGCCTTTCGTTTACTTTCCAAAAATGAGGCGATCGATGTTTATGAGCATTTAGCTCCACCAGTGCAGGAATCCCTGCTAGAAGATTTTAAGCATCCTGAAGTACTGGAAATTTTTAACCAAATGTCCCCCGATGACCGGGTCAGGCTATTGGACGAACTTCCGGCCAAGGTGGTGCGGCAACTATTCAAACACCTCAGCAACGAAGAACGCAAAGCTACTTCCCTACTGTTGGGCTATAAACCGGAAACCGCTGGCCGGATTATGACCACGGAATATGTTTCCCTCAAGGAAGATTACACCGCCAGCCAAGCCCTAGACCACATCCGCCACATTGCCACCAGCTTTGAAACTATTTACGTCCTCTACGTTACCAACGAATCCCGACGCCTAACGGGAACTCTTTCCCTGCGTAATTTGGTTATGGCCAAGCCGGAGGAATATATCGGACAAATTATGGTGCCTGATGTGGTATCCGTCCACACCAACACAGACCAGGAAGAAGTGGCCCGCACCATTCAGCACTACGATTTTTTGGCGGTGCCCGTGGTGGATTCAGAACAAAGATTGGTGGGCATTGTCACTGTGGACGATGTGATCGACATTTTGGAGGAAGAAGCCACGGAAGATATTTATACCGCTGGAGGAGTGCAGTCCCAAGGAGATGACTATTTCAAAAGTAGTTTGATGACAGTGGCCCGTAAGCGGGTGGTGTGGTTATTTATTCTTTTAGTCACCAATACCCTCACCAGTCAGGTGATTCACTCCCAGGAAGATGTGCTACAAAAAACCATTGCTTTGGCTGCCTTCATACCTTTGTTAATCGATGCGGGGGGCAATGTGGGGGCCCAGTCTTCCACTGTGGTGATCCGGGGTTTGAATACGGAGGATGTGCGGCTCACCCAAGTGTTACCGGTCATTGCTAGGGAAGGGGGAGCCGGAGCTTTATTGGGTTTAATGCTGGGCATTGTGGTGACGGTGTGGGCCTATTTTCTCCAAGGAGATTGGCTGGTGGCCATCACGGTGGGTAGTAGCCTGTTCATTATTTCCCTGTTGGCGGCTTTTGCTGGAGGGGGTTTACCGTTTTTGTTTAAGTCGATGAAGTTGGACCCAGCTTTGATGTCGGCCCCTTTTATCACCACGGCGGTGGATGTGTTGGGGGTGGCCATTTATTTGCTCATTGCCCGCTCTTTATTGGGAATTTGATGGGGGCTTTGGCTCCACAACCTGGGACAAGGGACGTTGAAAGCCTTTTACTATTTTCCTACTACTTTCTACCACTCCACCGTTTGTCTTTCCTCCACCACCCTTTCGTAAATAGCGGCGGTTTCTTTTGCCAACTTAGACCAATTAAAGCGGATGCCCAAATCTTTGTAGGCTGCTTCCACCAGCTGTTTGGCCAGGGATGGATTAGAAAGAATTTCCAAAATGCCGTGGGCTAGGGAATCGGGATTATTGGTTTGGGTGACAATGCCTGTGCTATGGTGACGTACCACCTCCGCTAGTCCACCAGTATTAGATACTACTACGGGTACCCGGGCAGCAAAACTTTCCAGGGCGACAATGCCAAAGGGTTCGTACAAACTGGGAAAAACGGCACAGTCGGCAATGGTTTGGAATTTGTCTAAATCTTCGTCGGACATGAAGCCGGTGAAAAAACAGTGTTCCCAAATTCCCAGGTTCCATGCTAATTGCTTCAGGCGATCAGTGTTGCCTCCGCCAATAATGACAAATTTCACTTGATCATTGAGGGCTTCCAGTACCTGGGGGGCAGCGGTTAACAGAACGGAAATTCCTTTTTCATAGGTCATGCGACCAACGTAGTAAACGATTTTTTCTCCATCTTCGGCAAATTTGCGGCGAAAATTACGGTAATCAAAGTCTGGACGACGGTGCTTTTTTTCCGGACGAATGCCGTTATAGATAACGTCAATTTTGTCCCAGGGGGTGCCAAAGGCTCTTTCCAGTTCATGGCGCATGTAGTTGCTGCAAACAATTACCCGCCAACCGTTGTAGATTAAAATTCCTTCTTTGCCGGCAATGTAGCGTTGAGTATCGTTGTAAAGACCGTTATAGCGGCCGTATTCCGTGGCGTGGATAGTCACCACCAGGGGAATTTTACCGTGGTGCTTAAGGTTAATGGCCACATCTCCCACCAGCCAATCGTGGGCGTGGATAACATCAAATTTTTTCTGTTCCTGGAATAGGGCTTGCCCTCTCTGTTCCATGGCACGGTTCATGTTATCTACCCATTGGAAAAAGTCATTGCTGGGGGGCACTGGCACTCGGTAAATGTGGATGCCATCGACCATTTCCTGGGACGGACTTTCCTCTGTGGCCACGGTAATTAAATGGATCTCATAGCCCTGTTGAACTAATTCTGGGTAGAGTTCTGCCACATGGCGAGCAATGCCGCCGACAATGCGGGGGGGAAATTCCCAAGCTAGCACCAAGATTTTCATGGCTGTGACCAATTTTTGTGAGTGCATGGAGGGAAAGTCGGGGCTATTGGTGTCGTGGGCACTCTAAAACATTATGCGCAATCGTGGCGTGGCCACACGGCCAAATTCGTTTCGGAGGTTAGTTAATTTTGCTGGAGTTCTGGCTTTCGAGTTGCAGTCAATTGCCAATGTTTGCCCAACTGAGGGAATGAAGAACCGGCTAAAGATTGGTGCTAAATGTCCGGAGACTCCACCCAAACAGTAAACTTGCCATAGGAACTTTTTCAATCTGTGTCAGGGAGGCGAGTGTGGACGATACTTACCAAGGCTATATCAATCGGGTGGCGCCCCAAACCTTGGCGATCGCCTACGAGCAACAATTGATTAATGCTCAAGGTTCTCCCAAGTTTGACCAAGGACAGCCGGTGCCTTTTCCCGGTTTCAGTGTGGTAACTCCTATTGCCGCTGATGATCCCACTAACCAGAGCTTTTATGGCCATCTGACTACTGTACAGGGCCAGGTGGGAGAAATTTTGGGGGAGAGTTTTGTGGCGGTGCCCCCGGAAAGCTTGCACCTCACCGTAGCAGACTTGATTTGGGATGGCCCCTACCAGGCCCTACGTCGTCATAATCCTGACTTTGAAAAACAACTTTGTAACTGTTTGCAACATTCCTTTGCGGATCACCAACATCAGTCGGGGCCATACTCCGGCTGCCAATGGCAGGTCCTGGGATTGTTGGTTTTACCCCGTTCCTTGGGGGTGGTTTTGGTGCCCCAACGGGAAGCGGATTATGAACCGATACTTAAGGTACGACGGGCCATTTTCCAAAATCCCACCCTGATTGGTTTAGGCATTGAGCAACAGTACCGTTACACGGCCCACATCACCCTTGGTTACTTCGACCCGGCGATCGAGAAGTTGGCAGATTCGATCGGAGTTAGTGAACAGTTGGCTGCTGTCAATGACCGCTGGATTGGCCATGACCCAGAGATTTTAGATATTCATAGCATTGAGCTGCGCTATTTCAGCGATATGACCCAATTTACTCGCCAGGACTACTATCCCGTTTTGAGGGCTAGCTAGGCCCATTGCCGCCAGGGGATTCTCTCATTAATACACAAATTTTTGTCCGTAAACATTACAGTGTACAGGGCCAATTTCTGGCTTGTGCATAGGTTACGGCTGGAATTTTTGGGTTTAGATGGGAAAAGAGATATTTTGTTAATCTGCGGAAGTATTTACCAAGATGTTTAAATTCCTTGCCAATAATTATTCACAATCTTTGGGGTTAACTGCTTGCCTGGGGCTATTCACCTACTTGGCGATCGCCGTTCCAGTGGAAGCCCAGGGGCAAAATAGTTTTGAAAATTACCGTCAGCAATGCCTGCGTCGGGTGGAACAGGCTGGCATTAAGGGGGCGGCGGCTCAGGAAATGTGCAACTGCACAATTAATAAGTTCAAGCAAAAATATTCCCTGGCAGAATTTACCAAGCTTGTGCAACAGTCGGAAACCAACCAGGCGATCGCCAGACAATTGGCGGAAGTAGGGGAAGAGTGTTTGTACGAATAGGATCACCCCAAACTGAAGACTAATCCCTTTCCAATCCACTCAGGGCAACGGTTTAGCCAAAGCCGAAGCCACCTCTGCCAAACAACGGGCATCCGACACCATCCAGGCATGGACCAGCACAGGCAAAATAATTTCTTGTCCAATTTCTAAATGGGAACTACTGGGGGGCAGAATCATCAAGTCGAAGGGGGTCCAAATCACCGTCACCTGGAGTCCCGCTAATAACTGACAACAATCTCGGTTTAAATCCCTCAAAAAGTCACTCTGCCAGGCCATTTCCCTCACTCCTTGGTGGGGCAAACTATAACCCAGGAGAGTACCTTGGTTGGGGGCTGAAATGGTGATGTAGCGCCTAACCCGTTCCCCCCCCCCCAGTCGTTGTAAATAATAACGGGTTACTAACCCTCCCATACTAAAACCAATTAAATCCACTGGTTGCTGGGGCGCAAATTTTTGATCAATATATTGCTTCACTTGCTCCGCCAACAATGCTAGGGAAGTACTGCCATCGTTGGGCACTAGGTCTAAACAATGAACTGACCAGCCGCCCTTGGTCAAAAAATCCACCATGGTGGCAAATTTAGCCCTGGTGTCGTAAATGCCATGGACTAACACAACAGGATGACGGTCCGGAAATTCTGCTACCACTAGGTTCTACAAACTCAGCAAACGGTAACTTTCGCTGAAAAAGCGTTTGACTACATTTTGACTATCTACCTGGGGCCGGCGCTTAATTTTCTTGCTGAGGCGGAGACGGGTGCCATCTTCATTCCAATGAACTTGGTCAAAAACTTGCATGAGAATACCCAAACCTCGACCATTTTCCGACTCATCCGGGGGAAACCAGGGACTAACACAATTGGGGCAATCAAGTACCACCTGGGGACAAGGACAGGGACGGTCAAACCCCATACCCTGATCGGTGATGATCCAACAATAACCCTGGGGCGACTGGCGGTATTCCACTGTGATGCATTTCCCTGGATTGAGAGCATTGCCATGGGTAGCTGCATTGACTAAGGCTTCCTGTAAACCCAACCTGACCTCGTTGTGCAGAGGTTTGGGGACAGAGTTGAGTAATAGATCAAGGATGGGATAAAGGTAAAGGGTCGAAGAAAAACTGACTTTTTGCCAATGGGATTGCCTGTGGGGAAAATTAATGTTTAGCAAGCGCTCCACCTCACACCGGACTAGTAGCAATCTAACAGTACTGATGGCAACCATTATACTCGATCGCCTGGGAGGCCTGAATGTGCTGGCCGCTACCATAACCCTGAGGAATCCTTTGCTTAACCATTGACCGCTTTGAGAATTACTGCACACTCCACATGGGCTGTTTGGGGAAAGAAATCACAACCCTGAACCCAGGTAATTCCATAGAAGCCCTCGGCACAGAGAAATTTCAAGTCCCTCGCTAGGGTGGGGGGCTGGCAACTAATGTAGGCAATTTTTTCGGGGCGCTGTCGGATAATTTCCCTGAGCACTTCTGGTGCACAACCCTTACGGGGAGGATCAAGGAGTAAAACATCGGGAATCTCTGACAGGGTGGGTAAAACGGTCTCTACGGTACCAGCCAAAAAATCCACATTGGCAATCTGATTGATCTCAGCGTTGCGCTGTCCCTGGTGCACCGAATCTTGGTTGACCTCAATGGCGATCGCCTGGCGGACTTGGCGGGCGAGGGGGAGGGTGAAAGTGCCCACCCCAGCATAGGCGTCCACCAACAATTCGGCGCCTTGCAAATTTAATGCTTGCTGAAGCCTGGTTAACAGTAGCTCTGCCGCCCCGCTGTTAACTTGGAAAAACGTATTAGCCCCCAGGCTAAAGCTCAGATCAGCAAACTTTTCTCGACAAATACCCCGCCCTGCAATCACCACGGTCTCATCGCCAAAAATGCGATTGTTGGGTTCGGGCTGAATATTTAAACAAATGCCGCCCAAATCGGGATAGCGCTCCAACCATTCCCCAGCCTGTTCTTCCAAATCCGGTAAACCTTTATGGGCCGAAATCAGGGTCAGTAACATTTCCCCCGTACGTTGGCCAATGCGTAGGCTTAGGTGACGTAATTTGCCCTGCTTTTTCTCTTCGTCATAGATAGACCAACCCCGATTTTCAATATCTTTCTTCACCTCGGTCAGCAATAAATTTAGGCGATCATCCTGCACAGGGCATTGGTTAATATTTACCAAACGATGGCTACCCTTGCGGTAATAACCAGCTTGCACCTGGCCGGTTTTGGAGCGACTTAGGGGATAGGTGGCTTTGTTGCGATAACCCAAGCTAGCGGGGGACTGTAATAGAGGCTCCAGGGGCAAAGTGGTGAAACCACCAATACGCTCCAGGGCGTCAATAATTTGTTGTTGCTTACTTTCTACCTGGAATTGATAATCCAGATGTTGCCATTGGCAACCGCCACATTTATCCGCCACAATGCAGGACGGGCGGGTGCGCTGGACAGAAGGTTCTAAAATTTTGAGCAATTGGGCCAAGGCATAATTTCTTTTGACTTTTACCAAGCGGACTTCCAGGCGATCGCCGGGGGCCGTGTCGGGCACAAACACTACTCGCTCATTAAAGCGGCCAATACCCTCCCCTTGGTGATTGAGGCCGGTAATGGTCAGTTCCACTACGGACCCCTGTTGCCAAAGAGGGCTAGTGGCGAAATTATTACTTTGGGTCATCGAAAATTATTTACCAATACTCTATGGGGCCTTAATTACGACCATTGTATCTTGTCGTCGCTGGGCAGATTTTTAAAGTAAAAATTAAGAAATAATCCGAGGGAACATAATACAAATCAAAGTACCTTAAACCATTCCTTCGCTGGTGTGGTTGTCAAACTCGTCATCTTTGCTCCATCGTTAATGGTGATTTAACCAGCCAATTGCCCTATCTAATTCTGAACTCTACAACAAAAAACTGTACCCCACTTTCTTTACTTTATTCCTCTTCAATAGGCCCTTAGCCTGGGCCAAGGCTCTGCCAAAGAGTGGGAAACTGGAAAGGGGGATTTTAGCTACTACCGTTTTTGCTCTCGTTTTCCATGACCACCGATTACCTCGAAAGAATTCTTAAAGCCCGGGTTTACGATGTGGCGATCGAAACTCCGTTGGATTTGGCGGCCAATTTATCGAAGCGGCTGGGTAACCGGGTTTACTTTAAGCGGGAAGACCTACAGCCGGTCTTTTCCTTTAAGTTACGGGGGGCCTATAACAAAATGGCCCAGTTATCACCGGAATTATTGGCAAAAGGAGTAATTGCAGCTTCGGCGGGTAACCATGCCCAGGGAGTGGCCCTAGGAGCTTCCAAGTTGGGTACCAGGGCGATTATTGTTATGCCCGAAACCACTCCTCAGGTGAAAGTGGAGGCGGTCAAAGCTCGGGGCGGTGTGGTGGTGCTCTATGGCGAAACCTATGACGATGCCTATGGCCATGCCCGACAGTTGGAGCAGGAAAAAGGGCTAACTTTTATCCATCCTTTTAATGATCCCGACGTGATTGCTGGCCAAGGCACCATTGGCATGGAAATTCTACGTCAGTATCAACAGCCCATTGATGCCATTTTTGTGGCGATCGGTGGCGGTGGGCTGATTGCGGGGGTAGCGGCCTACGTTAAACGCCTCTATCCAGAAATTAAAATTATCGGCGTGGAACCAACGGATGCCGATGCTATGCGCCAATCTTTGGCGGCGGGAAAACGGGTCAAGCTAAACCAAGTGGGACTGTTTGCGGATGGTGTGGCGGTGCGGGAAGTGGGGGATTTAACTTTTCCCCTCTGTCAGCAATATGTGGATGATATTTTGCTGGTGGATACGGACGACACCTGTGCGGCCATCAAAGATTGCTTTGAAGATACCCGCTCAATTTTGGAGCCGGCGGGAGCGTTGGCCATTGCGGGACTGAAACAATATGTCCAAAAGCAAGGCTGTCGAGACCAAACCCTAGTGGCGATCGCCTGTGGGGCGAATATGAACTTTGACCGATTGAGATTTGTGGCGGAACGGGCCGAGTATGGGGAACAGCGAGAGGCCATTTTTGCAGTGACCATTCCCGAACAAAGGGGCAGTTTAAGAAAATTTTGTGAAGGGTTAGGGAAACATAACATTACCGAATTTAGTTACCGCATTGCGGAGGGGCCCGATGCTCATATTTTTGTCGGCATTCAGGTGCAAAACCGCAGTGATGCGTCCCAACTGGCCGCCAGCTTTAACCGCCAAGGTTTTAAAACCCTCGATTTAACCGATGACGAACTGACGAAGCTCCATTTGCGCCATATGGTGGGGGGCCGTCCCCCCCAGGTGACCCAATTGGAAAATCAACGGGAATTACTCTACCGATTTGAATTTCCTGAGCGGCCAGGGGCATTGATGAAATTTTTGGGCTGTATGGATCCAGCCTGGAATATTAGTTTGTTCCATTACCGTAACCACGGGGCCGACTACGGCAGAATTGTCGTCGGCATGCAGGTTCCCTTGGCAGAAATGGAACAGTGGCAACAGTTTTTAGCCAATTTAGGCTATCGCTATTGGGACGAGAGTGATAATCCGGTTTATCGTCTCTTTCTTCGCTAATTTTTTGCCCCATTCGTGCTAGTAATGGGAGGTATCTTTGTTAGTTACCCTAATTTCTGGCCCTGGTTACGGCTCCGGCCTGTGCTTGGGAAACAGTGAGAAATTATCGGTAAAATGTCGGCGAAAGCCTACAAAAGTTAGGAACATTTTGGTAAATTGTCACGACAGGGATAGGAAAATGAAACTCGGTCATTATTGACCGAAAAAGAAAGGGCCTGACCTTAGTAGCTCCTCGCCACTGAGTTGCCGCTCCTTTCCTCCCTGAACCGATGAACCTGCCAATCTAGCAAGAATATTTGCAGTTGATGCCGTTTACCGTGGTCTGGGTTCGCAATCACCCCGGCTTTGGTAGCAACACTAGTTCATCCCATTGACCCCTTTCACTTTACCCAGGAAATACGGACGGTAAACTATGATTTTGACCAAGTTAAAAGACTTCGTCGGCATCAGTGAACACGATGAGTACGAAGAGGATTACGACGAAGAAATGGAGTTTCCCCAGTCAGTGGCCTCCCAGCCGCCGGCCGAAGAAGTTGCCCCTCCCCCTCGCATTAGCCGCGAACCCTTAAGCTTAAATAATGAAACCTCTATTGGTACAGGAGTAAGAAATAACGTGATTGGTATGCCCGGCATCAACAACAGTGTGGCAGAGGTGGTCGTCGTCGAACCCCATTCCTTCGATGAAATGCCCCAGGTGATTCAAACCCTACGGGAACGGAAGTCGGTGGTGTTAAACCTGAATGTGATGGACCCCGAAGAAGCCCAGCGAGCCGTGGATTTTGTGGCCGGTGGTACTTTCGCCATGGATGGCCACCAAGAACGCATTGGTGAGAGTATTTTTCTGTTTACCCCCAACTGCGTCAAAGTCAGTTCTTTGGCAGGTCGTAGTCAGGAAAGCAATGAAACTTCCTCCTCCGTTTCCTCCGATAATTTTCCCACTTGGGGCTATGAAACCAGCCGTTTAGCTCAATAGTTGCTGGGTCAAGATTTAGGCACTGTTGCTAATTGTGATTTCGACAGCTATGCCAAATATTTGAATGCTTAAAAGCTCTGACGTTGGCGATCAGGGCTTTTTTCTTAATTGCTTAATTCCCGGCAAATTCCCCAGCAGTTTAAAATTGGGGCAAGTCCTTGGTCTTTTTCAACGTTTGGCTTAACGTTATCCGCCATGCATGATTCCCCTGAAGCTTCTAGTCCGGCCCCCACTCCCCATCCTGAAACCACCCGCACTCCTCCCTGGGGCATGGTCACCATGTTGGAAGAAGGCCCCCGTTATCGGATTAATCGCATTGTGGTCAAACCGGGACAACATATGAGCACCCAAATGCATTACCACCGCAGTGAACATTGGGTAGTGGTGTCGGGTACGGCCAAGGTGATCTGTAACGGTGAGGAAAAATTGTTAAATCAGAAAGAATCTACCTATGTGCCGATGAACACTCCCCATCGGGTAGAAAATCCTGGGGTAATTGACTTGGTGATGATTGAGGTGCAAAACGGTGAATATTTGGGGGATGACGACATTGTCCGTTTCCCCGAGGAGCTTCCAAAGTCCTAAGTAAAATATTTTTTGATCAGGGGATGGTTAACTCCGAAACCCTTATGGACCATCCTTTCCCAAAACCATGGGAGGGCCAGATAGGATGATCTTGTCCCCATCATCTCATTTCTGACAATTCTTCTCGCAGAATACGTCGTAAATCAGTTTCAGTTATTGATTGTTCGGCGGGAGATTGGATACATTGTCTTAGCACCTGATTAATCAAGGTTTGATAGCCCATGCCCCTTGCCTCAGCCTCTGTTCGAAAATGGTCCAAAACATCATCATCGAGATAAATCGTAATGCGGGTTTTTCCCTTGGATGGAATGATGGCGCCTCGTTTTCCTTTGGAAAAATCATATTCCCGTCTCATAGATTTTTGTCTCCTGTTTCGTGGCACGTCGGGCTGAAATTAAGCGAATAATTTCTCCTCGCAACGTATAAACAACAACCAAGATAGAGCCCGTGTTTCCCATCCCTAATGCGATAAAACGTTCTTCTGTAGTGGAATCAGGATCAAGCTCGTGAATGGTGAGAGGATCAAAAAAGACCATTTCAGCTTCTGCAAAGGAAATGCCATGCTTTTGCCGATTACTTTTGGCCTTTTGCGGATCATACTCAAACTGCATACATACATAATATGCATTACAAAGTGTTCGGTCAATAAAGGAGTAGTCCTGCACAGAAGCGGCGATCGCCTCCGGGCAACTTTGCAGTGAAGGATCTAGTCGGCTCCCGATTTTTGCCCTGAGTTCGGGAAACCACACTCACCGGGGTGTTGCACTGGGTCAAGCAATTTAGCTAAATTAGCACTCGTGAGGTGGGAGTGCTAAACCCTCTCCCAAATTACTACTGACCTTGCAAGACTATCATCTGGAGGATGACTTCTATGGCCGCTATTTCCATTAATGTTTCTACTGTGAAACCCCTTGGCGATCGGGTGTTTGTGAAAGTAAGCCCCGCTGAAGAAAAAACCGCTGGGGGGATTTTGTTGCCTGATAACGCCAAAGAAAAACCCCAAATTGGTGAAGTTGTCCAAGTGGGCCCCGGCAAACGCAACGACGACGGTACCTACTCCCCTGTGGAAGTCAAAGTGGGCGATAAGGTTCTCTATTCCAAGTATGCCGGCACCGATATCAAACTTGGTGGCGACGACTATGTTCTGTTAACTGAAAAAGATATTTTGGCCTCCGTTGCCTAGGTCGATTAATTTTTACCGATCCTGACCTGTGTTAAAACTTGCAGGATTTTTACCCATTCATCTATTGCATTAATTTGCCCACGAGGTTTTACTTTTATGGCTAAATCCATCATTTACAATGACGAAGCTCGCCGTGCCCTAGAGCGGGGCATGGACATTCTGGCGGAAGCCGTTGCCGTTACCCTCGGCCCTAAAGGTCGTAACGTGGTGCTCGAGAAGAAATTTGGCTCTCCCCAAATTATTAACGACGGGATCACGATTGCCAAAGAGATTGAACTGGAAGACCATGTAGAAAATACTGGGGTTTCCTTAATTCGCCAAGCGGCTTCTAAAACCAATGATGTGGCTGGGGATGGTACCACCACCGCTACGGTTTTGGCCCACGCCATTGTTAAAGAAGGTTTACGCAACGTGGCCGCTGGTGCCAACCCCATTTCCCTCAAGCGGGGTATTGATAAGGCCACTGATTTCCTCGTTGCTCGGATTAAAGAGCATGCCCAACCCGTGGGAGATTCCAAGGCGATCGCCCAGGTGGGAGCCATTTCCGCCGGTAACGACGAAGAAGTTGGCCAAATGATTGCCAATGCCATGGATAAAGTCGGCCAAGAAGGGGTTATTTCCCTCGAAGAAGGCAAATCCATGACCACCGAGTTGGAAATCACCGAAGGGATGCGCTTCGATAAGGGTTATATCTCCCCTTACTTCGTCACCGATGCGGAACGGATGGAAGCTGTCCTGGAAGATCCCCGCATTTTGATCACTGACAAAAAAATCAACTTGGTGCAAGACCTGGTGCCCATCCTTGAACAAGTGGCCCGTCAAGGTAAGCCCCTGTTGATCATTGCCGAAGATATTGAAAAAGAAGCTTTGGCTACCCTCGTAGTTAACCGTCTCCGGGGTGTGTTGAATGTGGCCGCTGTGAAAGCCCCCGGCTTTGGCGATCGCCGTAAACAAATGTTAGAAGACATTGCCACCCTCACCGGCGGTCAAGTAATCAGCGAAGATGCTGGTCTGAAACTGGAAAGCGCCACTGTGGATAGCCTCGGTTCTGCCCGTCGCATCAACATCACCAAAGACAACACCACCATTGTGGCCGAAGGCAACGAAGCCGCCGTTAAGTCCCGCTGTGAGCAAATCCGTCGCCAGATCGAAGAAACCGATTCTAGCTACGACAAAGAAAAACTCCAAGAGCGCTTGGCTAAATTGGCCGGTGGTGTAGCGGTAATCAAAGTCGGTGCTGCTACCGAAACCGAAATGAAAGACCGTAAACTCCGCCTGGAAGATGCCATCAATGCCACCAAAGCCGCTGTGGAAGAAGGTATTGTTCCCGGTGGTGGTACCACCCTGGCCCACTTGGCTCCCCAATTGGAAGACTGGGCCACTGGCAACCTCAAAGATGAAGAGTTAACCGGTGCCCTGATTGTAGCCCGGGCTCTGCCTGCTCCCCTCAAACGGATTGCCGAAAACGCCGGTCAAAACGGTGCGGTTATCTCCGAGCGAGTCAAAGAGAAGGAGTTCAACGTTGGTTACAATGCCGCTAGCCTGGAATATGTAGATATGCTGGCCGCTGGCATTGTTGACCCTGCCAAAGTGACCCGTTCCGCTCTGCAAAATGCCGCTTCCATCGCTGGCATGGTATTGACCACCGAATGCATTGTTGTGGACAAACCTGAAAAAGAAAAAGCCCCCGCTGGTGCCCCCGGTGGTGACTTCGACTACTAAGGTTTAGTGACCGACTAACACTTTTCTCATAAAATCCCAGGGAGGTTTCGGCCTCCCTTTTTTTCACTTGCTAAGCTCTCTTTCGTTTGATCAAATCGTCGGCAGTTTAGGCCTAGGAGAGACAAAATTCAGGCTTAGGATCCCCTCAAAAAATTTAGCTGCCCTAACTGAAAAAGTAACATTGCCACTACAAGTCCCTGGTTTTGGCTCCGGTCATGGGGGAGGCAAATAGAACTTTTGTTTACCTAATTTATCAGAAGTAAAGCCTAGGGAAACGAGATTATTCCCGGGCCCAGTCAAAATAAAAAATTGGCTAAAATCCCTATTAGAGCGACTAGGTTTTGCAATTCCCGTTGTGAGAGTTGTTAGAATAGTTCCGCCTCAAGCAATCAGAGCAGAACTTTTTCCCTTTGGCTAAATTTTTCCCAATTCCACTGCATTTGCCAAAGACAAGAGCAGTTCCCCGTTAATGAATGGTATTCACCGTTGGCTTTTCCGTTTAAGCATTATCATCCAGTTGCTCTGGGGTTCGGCGCCGGTAACTGGAACCCAGGTGGTGCGGATCGGAGTTTATGAAAATCAACCAAAGATTTTTCTCAATGATCAAAATAGGCCAGTGGGCTTTTGGATTGACGTAATCGAGGCGATCGCCGCTGCGGAGAATTGGCAAATTGAATACCACCTTTGTGAATGGCAAGCCTGTTTGCAAAAGCTAGAGGCAGGGAAAATAGATCTAATGCCCGACGTAGCAGTCAATCCTGAAAGAGCAAAAAAGTTTCAATTTAATCAAGAAGTAGTTCTAAACAGTTGGTCAATTATTTATGCTGCGAACAATGCCAATATCAATTCTATTATTGATCTAGAAGGAAAAAGAATAGTAGTTTTAAAAAATAGTGTTCAAGAAAAGAATTTGATTAAGCGTTTGGCTGAACTAAAAATAAAAGCAGAAATAATTCAAGTTGACTCATTTTCGGAGCTGTTTAAAAAAATAGATGCAGGGGAAGCCGATGCTGGAGCGGTTAATTACTTTTTTGGTAACCGTTTCAGCCATCAACATAGGGTACGTCCGACCAATATGGTTGTTGACACTTCCCAATTATTTTTTGCTGCTTCTCGCCAAACTAATCCAGCTATTTTACGTAATATTGATGAACAAGTAAATTTACTAAAAGCGGATACTGATTCCATTTATTATGAATCTCAAAAACGATGGTTATTTAATAACCCGTTATTGACCATACAAAATCTCCGCGCCATTATCCATCGGCTGATTATAATTTTTATTATCGTCACCGTTGCTATTGTTATTATTTGGAATTATCGTTTACAAAAAGAAATTAAATTAAGAAAAGCTAGCCAAAATCAACTTTCCTACCAAGCTCTTCATGATACTTTAACAGGTTTGGCTAACCGAGCCTTGTTACTCCAAAGGTTGGAATTTGCTGGCCACCAAATCAAAAACAATCCAAAATCTCGATTTGCTCTTCTTTTCATTGATTTAGATCATTTCAAATTAATTAATGATAGTTGGGGCCATTCCGTTGGAGATGCTCTCTTAATTAAGATCGCAGAAAAACTACAAATTAACTTAAGGGAAACAGATTTAGCTGTCCGTTTAGGGGGAGATGAGTTTGTGATTTTTTTAGAAAGTATTACGGAAATTAAACAGGCGATCGATGTTGCAGAACGGATTCTTATCCACTTACGTTTGCCCGTGCAAATTCAAGCCAAAGAACTATTTGTTAAAGCTAGTATTGGCATTGTCATTGGTAGTATTCATTACTATGAACCTGAAAGGCTGATAAGGGATGCAGATATTGCTATGTATCAAGCTAAAAATAATGGGCGCAACCAGTACGCTGTTTTTGATCCTTCCATGCACCAAACAATTTTAGAACGCTTAAGTTTGGAGCATGATTTTCGCAAAGCCTTAGAACAAGAAACACTAGAGTTATATTATCAGCCTATAATTTCTTTAGTTAATGATAGACTACAAGGGTTTGAAGCTCTTATACGTTGGCAACATCCTGAAAAAGGTTATATTAATCCAGAGCAATTAATTGCGATCGCCGAAGAAACTGGACTAATTATCATCCTTGGACAATGGATTATGCAGCAAGCTTGCCAACAAATTGCCCAATGGAGAGAAATTACTAATGATGATAAAATCTATGTCAGTATTAATCTTTCCCCTAATCAAATTTGTCGTCCCCTTTTTGTAGAAGAAATTGAAAACATATTACAAACAACAAAGCTTGATGGTGATGCCTTGGTGCTAGAAATAACAGAAGGAGTTTTAATTCAACACTTAGAAATAGTAGCAGAATGCCTTAAAAAAATAAAATCTCACGGAATCAAAATTAGCATTGATGACTTTGGGACTGGTTATTCTTCTCTCAGTTACTTATATCGATTACCAGTAAATTACTTAAAAATTGATCGTTCCTTTATTAATCAAATAACAGAAGATTCTCCGTCCCAATCCATTGTTAAAACTATTATTACCCTTGGGGATTTACTGGATATTCAAACTGTAGCAGAAGGTGTTGAAACAAACGATCAGTTAAATTTACTTAAAAAAATGGGCTGTGGCTTGGGGCAAGGTTATTTCTGGTCTGAACCGATGACAGTTAGGGAAATTGATTGTTTCCTGGACTGTATTGTCTAAGTAAAAAATAAATCAGCTCTACTATCTAAATTTTAATTTTATTGACTACAGCACTAAACAATAGTGTAGATTAAAACAAAAGTTTTTACTAAAAATTTTGTTTGCTTAATGAAATGTACCTGTAACAGAACCAACTTTGCCTTTTCTAACGGACATCCTTCACCTGTAAAAATAACTCTCTTGTTATTGCTATGCCATCAAATGCGCTGTCGTTACTGCAATCGTAAAAGAACAGTTTTTCTGCCCTATTTTTGGCTCACCATGTTGTTCGAGCTTAAAATTAATTAGATCTTTGTCGGTGAAATAATCCAGAGCCATGTGGCATCTTCCTCCCAGTAATTTGCAGAAATGGCATCTATGCCAAAGCCAGATGGTGCTAAACAATCCTTGGTGCCGGGTTCGTCGGGATACGGTGCAATTGCCCAATGGGACTTTGATCGATGACTACTTCGTCAATATGCGGCCAGAAATTGTGATGGTTTTGGCCCTAACCCCCCAACAGGAAATTATTTTTGTGCGGCAGTATCGCCATGGAGTGCAGGAAATTTTATTAGAATTACCTGCCGGTACTTTTTTCCCCGACCAGGAAAGCCCCACTGCTGCTATTCGCCGGGAATTAGAAGAAGAAACTGGTTACCAGATTACCAATTTGCTCAACTTAGGTTGTATTTATGATAATCCCGTCAAAGATCAATCCCGTCTCCATCTTTTCCTTGCCCCAGATGTGACTCCCACGGGAAAAAAAGCTTGGGATATAACGGAAGAAATTGAGATGGTGTTAATGCCGATCGCCGTGGTACGGGAGCAGATTTTTTCCGGAAAAATTAGGGTAGCAGGTAGTTTAGCGGCTCTGTTACTTGGCCTAGAGAAACTATCCAGTCTTCATTTTCCCTTACACTAAGGGTTTAAGGCTACTTGTGCCGAGGTTTAACTCAATTTACCGAAGGGCTGACCCCACCAGCGCCAACATTCTTTGTTAAAAGGCGATCGCCATTTGAGAATTAACTCCTTTTCCCAGGCAAGGAGGGTTTTCTTTTCCGGGGGCACATGGGGCCAAAAAGACGCCACCACTTCCACTTCTAATTCATAGCGGCGGTGTAGTTCGATATAGCTCAAAATATAGTCCTTACAATCGTGGGTGCCCTGCCAACGTTGGTCTGCTGTCAATTTGGTTTCCCCCACGTAAAGCAATAATGGCCAACGGCGATCGAGGATGAAATATAAACAACCTTGATTTTCCCCGGTTATATTGGCTGAATCCTTGCCCTGTCGCCAAAACAGGGAAGACTGTTGGGGCAAAGTAAATGGGTCAATTTCGTCGGCATGGTGCCAACTGGTGACCGGGGCATCAAACAGCGAAATTTGCTGGGGTTGGCCAGTTTTCCGTTGACTCTGTTGATATTGGTGAATTTTTTCCTGCCAATCTTCCAAACCCTGGCGATCGAGCAGCAATTTTGGCTCCCGCTTGACTCGATAGCTTGAGGGAGCATCAAACAGTTTTAGCTGTTCCAAAATACTTTCCTAACCTAGGGTTTTATAAAGTTTTACACTGGGCTTGGAATCGCAACAAATGGTCACAAAGTACTAATGCAGCCATCGCTTCCACCATGGGCACAGCCCGGGGCAAAACGCAGGGATCATGGCGACCTTTAGCGGCTAAGGTGGTTTCCTCCCCAATGTTACTAACGGTTTTTTGCTCTTGACCAATGGTGGCAGTAGGTTTAAATGCTATGCGCATAATAATGGGTTCGCCGTTGCTGATGCCTCCCTGAACCCCCCCAGAACGGTTGGTGCGAGTACGCCATTCCCCCGCTTCATCCAGGTAGTACTCATCATTATGTTGACTACCAGTCAGTAAAGTACCGGCAAAACCAGAGCCAAACTCAAACCCCTTGGTAGCGGGGAGGGACATCATTGCCTTGGCCAAATCCGCTTCCAACTTATCAAACACTGGTTCCCCCAACCCCTTGGGAGCGTTACGGATCGCACATTCCACCACCCCGCCAATGGAGTCTTTTTGTCGTAGCACCTGGTCAATGCGTTCAATCATTTTTTCGGCACATTCTTCATCGGGACAACGAACAATATTGCTTTCCACTTGCTCCAAGGTCACCGTATTGCTGTCCACCGTCGCCTCAATGTCTTGGATACTTTTCACATAGGCCACAATTTCCACCCCGTTAAACTGGGCCAGAATCTTTTTGGCGATCGCCCCTGCGGCCACCCGGCCAATGGTTTCCCTAGCAGAAGAGCGACCTCCTCCTTGCCAATTGCGAATGCCATATTTCGCTTCATAGGTGGCATCGGCGTGGGAAGGACGATATTTCACCGCCATCTCATTGTAATCCTGGGAACGGGCATCCTTATTTCGCACCAAAATGGCGATCGGTGTACCCAGAGTTTTACCCTCGAACACGCCAGAGAGAATTTCGCATTGATCTGCTTCCTTACGAGGGGTGGTAATTTTGCTCTGTCCTGGCCGCCGCCGGTCTAGGTCTACTTGGATTTCCTCTGGGGAAATTTCCAATCGGGGAGGGCAACCATCAATAATTACCCCCACGCCGCCCCCATGGGACTCACCGAAGGTGGTAATGCGAAATAAACTGCCAAACGTGTTTCCCATAAAATAACCAATGCTGACTGACCAGTCTCTTATTTTAAGTATTTTTTGGAACGAGGCATAGATAAAAATAAACGGGCCAAGGAAATATCCTAGCCCGAAAAAGAAATTATTGGGAATTGGAGTCTAATAATTTAGCTTCCAAAAAAAGTGAACAGAAAGTAAATGACCGGCTAAATAATTAGGCAAATAGCAAATATGCCAAACGATTATTTAACAGCGGCTTTACCACCAGCTTCTTCGATTTGTTTTTTGATGGCTTCAGCATCATCTTTACCGGTAGCTTCTTTGATGGCTTTGGGGGTGGATTCCACCAATTCTTTGGCTTCTTTCAGACCCAAACCGGTGATGGTGCGGACAACTTTCAGCACAGCAATTTTCTTGTCGGCAGGAACTTCTTCGAGGATAACGTCGAATTCAGTTTTTTCCTCAGCGGCTTCGGCGGGGGCAGCGGCAGCGGCGGCCATAACCATGCCACCAACGGGGGCAGCGGCGCTAACACCAAAAGCTTCTTCGATTTGTTTAACTAACTCGGAAGCTTCCAACAAGGAAAGACTTTTTAACTGTTCTAAAATTTGATCGGTTGCAGCGGACATAGAAATGACTCCTATAGGTAAGTAGGTTAAATCTGATTAGACAAACCAAAAACAAATGACTTTGGGGTGAACAGGGTGAAAACAACCCTATTCTTTGTCCACATGGGCTTGGAGACCACGGGCCACGGAAGCTGGAACTTCTTTGATGCCCAGGGCAATCTTGGTAGCCAGGGCATTGATGCCGCCGGCAATTTGACCCATAAGTTGCTCTTTGGAAGGCAAATCACCGATCGCCTCCACGTCAGCTTGGGTTAGGCTTTTTCCTTCTAATACCCCACCCCGTAGTTCGGTTTTTTTGGTATCTTTCTGGAATTTTTTGTAAGCCTTAATTGCGCCGCCCAGGTCTTCTTTCAAGACAAGAATAGCGGTGGTTCCCGTCAGAAATTCTTCCATGGGAGACCAGGCTTCTTGTCCTGCCAGTGCCCTACGGACAAGGGTATTTTTGGCAATCTTACAGGTTCCACCCAGGGGGCGGAGCCGGTTTCTTAAATCGGTAATTTCGGCAACGGTTAACCCTTGATAATCAATGATCACCGTCATTTGAGCGTCCTGGAATAACTCCTGAACATCACTGATTACCGTCGCTTTATTTTCTCTCGTTCTTCCCATTCGGGTTTCACCTCCTTGGGGTTGGGATAGCAAGCATTAAACACACAATAAAAATGCCCCTTGGCGATCGCCGGGGCTGAAGCAGAGGATCAAAAGCTGTCAAGGAAGCAAATCCCCAACAAACTCAAATCTTGATTCAGGCTTCAACCTCGGCAGGTTAATTAAGCAACCCTAATTGCTCCTGCGGTCTTTGGCATAGCCAGTTAAATAAATAGTGGCTAGAAATGACTCGGAAATTGTCGTCGCTTAGTTATCCTCAAACTTCAGATCGCGTAAAGCATTGATGTCTACAGGGATGGAAGGACCCATGGAACTGGACACAAATACGGTGCGCCAGAAACGACCCTTTGCCCCCGAAGGACGATTGCGGTCAATGGTCTCTTGCAGCGCTTTTAAATTCGCCAATAAATCATCGGCGGAAAAAGAGGCCTTTCCAAACATAACATGAACGATGCCCGTACGATCAGCCCGGAATTCTAATTTTCCGGCTTTAAATTCATTTACCGCCGCGGCCAGGTCTGCGGTTACCGTTCCCCCCTTGGGAGAAGGCATGAGACCCCGGGGCCCCAATTGTTTACCCAACCGGGCAATTTTGGGCATCATATCAGGGGTGGCAATGAGCACGTCAAAGTCCATCATGCCCTTTTGAATTTCTTCAATCAATTCCTCAGAACCGGCAATGTCAGCCCCAGCATCGGTGGCCTCCTTGACCTTTTCCCCCCGGGCTAGCACGGCTACCCGTACTGTTTGCCCTGTTCCTTTGGGTAAAGAAACAGTGGTCCGAATTTGTTGGTCACTGTATTTGGGATCAATGCCCAGACGGATGTGGGCTTCGGCCGTCTCATCAAATTTGGCAGTGGCGGTTTCCTTGAGCAACTCCATGGCCTCTAACGGGCTATAGAGTTTGCTGTCATCTACCTTGGCGATCGCCGCCTGCATGCGTTTTGAAAGCTTTTTAGTCATGGATTTGGTAACTCCTTGGGTACTGGCGAAGTAGGGAACTTCTCCCCGAAATAAATGGAAAACTTATTGGGTCTAGGCCCTCAAACTTAGCTGTTGACAGTAATACCCATATTGCGGGCTGTGCCTTCAATAATATTCATGGCCGCATCAATGTCGTTGGCATTAAGGTCAGGCAATTTTGTTTGGGCAATTTCCCGCAGTTGCTCCCGGGTAATGGAAGCCACTTTGTTTTTATTCGGTTCACTAGATCCCTTTTCCACCCCAGCGGCTTTACGGATGAGCACCGAAGCAGGAGGAGTTTTGAGGATAAAGGTGAAACTACGGTCTTCAAACACCGAAATTTCCACAGGAATAATCATCCCAGGCTTATCGGCGGTCTTGGCATTGTACTCTTTGCAAAATGCCATGATATTAACCCCATGCTGACCCAAAGCGGGACCAACGGGGGGAGCAGGGTTAGCCTTGCCAGCGGGCAGGGCCAGTTTAATCAGAGCGACGACTTTCTTGGCCATTGCTTATGTATGTCTAAGTTAATGTGATTAGGATGTGAATTAACGGCGATCAAACCCACCGCGGGGAGCGAGAATTTACTTCCAATCTCCCACTAAAGGGTTTAATTCTGTTTTTCCACCTGGGTAAATTCCAATTCCACCGGGGTTTCCCGACCGAAAATGGACAGTAAGGCTTTTAGCTTACTTCTTTCTGGACTGACTTCAATCACGTCCCCTTCAAAATCCTTAAAGGGGCCGGAGAGCACCATGATGTGATCACCGATTTCCATATCGATTTTCACCACGGGTTCCTGCTCATCCACGTGACGGAAGATTCGTTCCACTTCCCCATGACTGAGGGGCATGGGTAAAACGTGGCCCCGCCCCCGACCATAGTGACGCTTCTGCTCAGAGCCGACGAAGTTGATCACGTGGGGGGTATTTTTTACCACCTGCCAAGCGTCATCGTCCATAATCATGCGGATGAGCACGTAGCCAGGGAAAATTTTCTCTTCCCCCTGCACCCTTGCCCCGTCTTTGCGGATTTTTACGATGGGAGTTTTGGGAATTTCCACCTGGAGGATGCGATCAGCCACGTCCAAGGTGTGAATCCTCTGCTCAAGGTTTAACTTAACCCGCTTTTCACAGCCAGAGGCTACCTGTACGGCAAACCAATGGCCTTCGGAGGGTGTTTTTTTGTTTTGTTCCGCGACCGGAGATTGATCGTCAGTGAAGCTCATGACAACATGTACGAGGAATATTGACTGGGGGGATTGCCGGCAATCCAGGCTCAAGTTTGAGCAAGACTGGGCAGAGTGAATGTTGGGGATTTAGAATTTCTAAAACTTCAACAGGATCGAAAAAATAAAAAATATCGAGGGCGTAGCTGAGAAATAAAAATCTTATTTTACTTAGATAACTTAACAGGAAGCTTGACTAGAAGTTTCTCATCAGCTATCGAAAGAAAGTCAAAGCTTATTGGGCAGTAATTTACCGACCCCTTGGCTCCACTGAGTTCGTTAACCGAAAAGGAAAGGTTGTTTGGTAATCCAGCCAAAGATTTGATCAACGAAGTAGATAACCGTCGAAACCAAGATAACCATCAAAATCACGGCTACGGATTCGCTGATTAGCTGTTGACGGGAGGGCCAAACCACTTTTGCCAACTCATCTTTGGTGGCTGCAATGAAGTTGCTCCGGGCCTGGACATTGTCCACGGAATTGTCTTCGGTACTGTCGGTTCTGACCGCTTCCTTCTTAACCACAGGTTTTTCTTGCCTCCCAAATCGTTATAACTAATGAGAAAATCTGGAACATCACCGAACGCAAAGTCGAATAATTGCGTAACAATCGTTGGCGAGGTAATTGGTGGTCAACGCGCCCTGGAGGACTTGAACCCCCGACATCAGGTTTTGGAGACCTGCGTTCTACCAACTGAACTAAGGACGCATAGTCTGGGCTGAGGTTAGCCCTGGAGTCTGCACTCTGGCACCATCATACCCTAATTTGCTGCCAATTCCCATCGATGGCGATCGCCATTGGTGTTGGAGATCACAGTTTCGCTGACTACAGAGCCCGGTCAAACCGCTGCTTGATGCGGGTAGCTTTACCAACCCGATCCCGGAGATAGTAAAGTTTGGCCCGACGAACCTTACCGCGGCGCAACACTTTGATGCTGGCAACCCGGGGAGAATGGAGCAGGAAAACCCTTTCCACACCAACACCTTGGAAAATTTTCCGTACGGTAATGGTTTCGCTGATGCCGCCGTTGCGTTTGGCAATGACGGTGCCTTCGTAGGGTTGGATCCGTTCTTTCCCACCTTCGACAATCTTGACCCCAACCTTGATGGTGTCACCGACATGGATGGTGGGCAGGTCTTCTTTGAGAAACTCTGCCTCAATGGAATTGATTATGGCTTGGGCGTTCATGGTCATAGTAAAAACTGACAATTTCTCATCATAACTGATTTACCCTCTTTTGCAAAAGTTGCTTTTTTCCCACTTGCCTTGCTGTTGCGCCCGGACTGTTGGCCGCTAGAATGCAGTTTTGCTGGATCATAATTGAAAAGCCGATGACCACCATTACCTCCCAGGCGATCGCCCGTTACCGTGACCAACTTGCCCATTGTCCGGAGGCAATGCAGGCGCTGGATACCATCGAGGATTGTGAAGGTAATTTAGAAGATGCGGCCCTGACCCTGGGCATCCAAGTGGGGCAACAGCCCGATCGCAATGATTGGCTAGAGGGTTTGGCCAAAAGATGCCGAGTAGCCATTTGTGAGGGGGGTTTTCCGGCGGCATTAAAAGACAATAACATCAGTACAGTGGTCAATCACCTTAGCGAACGCAAAGTCTGTCATCCCCTGTTAGCGCCCCTGGTGGTGGCCTATGTTTTGGAGCAAGGCATTGATGATTTTTGCGCTCCTATCCATTTCAAGCTCAATTACGATGGTGAAAACAATTGACCGGTGATATTCTGACCACCCAATCCCAGGATAGGCAAGGAATAAAACGATGGGATGAACGCATTGGTTGTCAGCGGGAATGGAGTTGGCGGGGTTGGCAAATTCGGTATAGTTTTCGTCACCCTATTGAGCCCACTGGTTTACCTCCCCTGTTGCTTATCCATGGTTTTGGGGCGGCGATCGAGCATTGGCGTTACAACATGTCGTTTTTTGCTCAACACACCAGCGTTTACGCCATTGATTTGCTTGGTTTTGGTGGTTCCCGCAAAGCTGACGAACGTTACAGTGCTTACTCCTGGGCAGACCAGGTGCGGGATTTCTGTCGGGAAATAATTGGCTGTCCCACCGTGTTAGTGGGAAATTCCATTGGTTCCCTGGTGGCGTTAACTATGGCAGCAGAAAGTCCAACCCTAGTGGCCGGATTAATTATGGCAAGTTTGCCGGACGTTTCTCTTCGTCAGCAGGCCGCCCCTCGTTTTTTAAGACCTTGGATTGAAAAGGTGGAAAGCGCTTTTTCCCCTCCTTGGTTACTCAATGGCCTATTCAAGTTTGTTCGTCGTCCCCCGATTATCAAGCGTTGGGCCGGTTTGGCCTATGGTTTGCGGCAGGAACAGCTTGATCTAGACCAGTTTGAAGAGGAATTGGTGCAAATTATTTGTTCTCCTCCCCAGGATTTGGGGGCAGAGGTTGCCTTTCGGCAATTGTTTAGCTCTGTGCGTCAGTCCCACTTTGCGCCGTCGGTGAAGGAGTTATTGCCTACCCTGGATTTACCCATATTGTTGCTTTGGGGAGATGGCGATCGGTTTATCCCCTGTCGATATGGCCAGCAATTTGCCCTGTTGAACAAAAAAATTGAATTTCAACTTTGGCCTGGAGTCGGCCACTGTTTACATGACGAGTGCCCAAATAAGTTTAATCAAACTTGCTTAACTTGGCTAAGGCGGAATTTTGATAAATCCTTTGAACTAAGCGAGCCGGTGGTGACGGCTTGAAAAAGCTGCCAGGAAAATCAATAATGACAAGACTTTCAAATAGATTTTTAATCAGCTAAAAACTGTACCAGTCACGAATGGAATCAGCAAAGGTTTCATCACCATTATCTTGATCATTGTCGGTAAATTCTATAATAGAAGTTTGTTGGGCATCTAGGGACTCCTGCCGACGTCTTTGTAAGTAGGTTGCATCATTATCTGTGTGAGTTGTATGCCGCCCATCCCGTTGATTTTTTTCGATTTGTCGCAAAATTTTGCGCACTACAGAGGCTAAGTTTTTAGCGGTTATTTTTTCATAGGCAATGCCATAAACGTCGAGCACTTGTTCTAGGTCTAATAAAGCGGCATGGTAGTCCCTCACCCCCCGCCGAATTTTGCTAGAAAGTTCATCTAGGCTAACTTTGTCTTGGGCAACGCCAATGTTACGGGCAAATTCTTCTAGTTCTATCAGAATGGAATGGGCTGTACTAAAGGAGTCTATTTCATCGATATTTAGAGGGGTGGATTTTTTTAGAGGGTCCCGCATAATTGCGCCAATTCCCCTTAGCACAGCGGTGCGAATCTCCCCTCGCATCTGTTCAACTCGTTGCATCTGAAATGCTTTTCCTTCTTCACTGGCCACATACATGGGGGGCAAGCGATTTAGTGTATAGCTAGCCACCTCGGCAATGCTGACAAATTTGGCGACGTTGACGGGTAGTTTTTGCAGTTCGTTATAAATTTCATCCTTGACTACTACTTCCAGTAAGTTAAGACAGGTTTTCCGCTGACGTTTTTGTTCTTCTTCTTTTTCGTCTAATAGGTTTTCTAACAATGATTGGCTGATGCTATCGGAGGTAATGCCATAAATGGGAGCGATAATATCTAGCAAGTTTTTGGCGATCGGCACATAGGCTTCCTTTCGATTCAGGCTTTCAATCAGGTTATACATGTCCGACACCAAACGTTTGATCTCTGGTTGGACTTTAACTAAGTTCACTAGTAGTGTGTAAGTGGAGCAACTGCCCACAACCTTCGGATCGTTTTCCCAAACTTTGTTGGTCAGACCGTAAATAATTTTCTTTAGTCTAATTCTTTCGCGGTCACTCTCAATTTTGTTGATAACATCGGGTAAGCATTCCGTGTTAAATTTCATGATAGTTAGCGAGTGTTAGGGAAAGAATTCTTGCTGACCAAGGCTAATGCAGCCAGTGGTGTCGGAGGAAAAAGACAAAAGCACTTAAACTATTTTCAACGATTGTGCTGACTGCCAACAATAGTATGATAACAGGCCGACACCAACACCATAGTCTAGAGATGATTGCCCCAATGGTATCTCCTGAAATCGCTCCCCGGATGTAAGTGGACGATGGCCGTTCAAAAAGTTCACTTCAACTTATTTGGTTTAACTAAAACAGTCAATTGGAACCAACAGCAGGCTCTCCTAGATGTTGGGCGAGAAGATGGCGACATTCTTCTACCGATCGCCGTTGGGCCAGGGCTTGTTGCAACTGACCATGGGCTTGGCGGTGTTGTTCCAGCAGGTTTTTAGCTTGGAGAAAAGCCCAACTTTCCTTTTGCTGTAGTTTAATTTCTGGCAGTCCTGCCCGACGAAAAGCTTGGCGTAGCTGTTGGCGATCGCCGTTTCCTCCCTGGGATTCACCATAGATAATTTTTTCTGCGGCAATGCCCGCCATCCAAACCGTAGCCCAACGTTCCAGAGCTTGGGGGCGGAGGTGCCAATCCCGACACTGATTTTCTAGATTGGTCGTATCAAATTGGATGCCCGCCATTCCCCCGGCTCCCTGGCGCAGAACTTCCCAGGGACTAAGACTGTAGTTAGTAATGGGAATTTGTAGGCAATGGGCCACCAGAAAATGCCCTGCTTCATGGCACAAAATTCTCTCTTTTTCCGCTTTGGTTTGGAAGAGACCGACAAAAAAGTCTGTCCCCTTGCCCTGCCAACTAATTTGATCCGCTGTGATTATGCCCAAAATCCCTAAGGTCGCCGCTGCTGGAATAGCCGGAGAAAGGTGCACTATCGGCCCCACCAGGGCAGACATCATCATTAGGAAAATGGCGATCGCCACCAGATTTAAACGACTATCAGACATGGTCAGGAAAAATAGCTCCAGTTAATCAACTTGGTCAGAGGCAGGGTCCATCAACGTGGGTAATTAAAAGCGCACTTGGGAATAGGCCGCGTCGGAAATGGTGGGAATTTCTGCGTAGCGTCCCAGCACTGATTGAACAATGCCGAAAAATCCACAGGCTAAGGCCCCAAGGAAAGCAAAATTGTAGAGGGTTTCGGTAACTAGTCCCTGGCCAAACACTGGCTGGATCACGTAGGCAACGATTAAGCCAAACAAGGATAGGAGAATGCCAATTAGGATGGCTTGCATAGCATTGAAGCGGATAAAGTGGGAGATATTGTTGTTTCTCACCACTGCCATAAACAGCACAATAAAGATGATAAAAGAGGCAAAGGGAAACTGATAATAGAATTGCAACAGGGGCATAATGGGCAAGTAAATTATCTGTAAAACAGGAAATTGTTGTAATAAAAATCCCCCAAACATGAATGCATCAATGAGGGGAATCACATAAATCAAAGCACTGAAAAAACGATCTTTCCCGTCTGCCGTACTGTTAGATGCCATAGAAAATTCCTTGTTGATTTAAAAAGAGTTACGCAGATTATGCCCTGATTTTAACCTGGGTTCGTCATGGCCCAGATTCGGTCTTCCCCCAGGCGATCGCCAAGGAAAAATTATTTTTCTGACCCGCTACCGTGGCGACAATGGTGGCCAGGTTGATACTCCTCAGGTTGGTTAACAGCCTATCCAAAACTTGCTAGAGTGTTCATTGGCCAAAAATCCCATTAATTCTTTTATTATTACCGCTTTGCCATGGTTAACACCTACACCGCCGAAATCCAACACCAGGGTCAGACCTATACCATCTCCGTTCCCGAGGATAAAACGGTGCTCCAAGCGGCGGATGATGAGGGGATACAACTACCTACTTCCTGTGGCGCTGGGGTTTGCACTACCTGTGCGGCGTTAATCACCGAAGGCACAGCGGAGCAGGCTGACGGCATGGGAGTTTCAGCGGAACTACAGGCTGAGGGATATGCTCTACTTTGTGTAGCCTATCCCCGCTCAGATTTGAAAATTATCACCGAAAAAGAAGACGAAGTTTATCAGCGGCAGTTCGGCGGCCAAGGTTAGATTCGGCTGGAATTCTCCCTTCCCATGACAAATCTTCCAGAGCAACACTTGCCACCCCAAAAAGCTGAGCCATAATTCAGGTAGCGGCCAGTAGTAAGGTGGATTTTGACCATGGAATCGACAAATAAAACCTGGACAGAACTCATGACTCCCCTCAGTCAGTTTTGGCTGGAGTCCAGTAGCCAGGCTTGGAAGAATTGGTTTGACCTCATGGCCAAGGGCGGGGCCGGCGCCATGATGGGCTCGGCTCCCCAGTCCTTTGAGTCTTTGCCCCAACAGTTCCTCCAATCCCAGCAGTTTTATGGAGAGTTACTTAAGCTTTCTTTTGAAGCTTGGCAAAGCCTGTGGCCTAAATTGGATAATGGTTCGGCGCCAGGGGCAGTGCAGGGCTACCTAAAACAGCTACAAACCCAAATTGAGCAATATACCGCCACCACCCAAGCTCTCCAAGGGGACATGGATGGTTTATGGCAGTGTTACATCAAGGAAGTACAAAGATTTTCCCAACTCTGGCTCTCCACCTGGCAGAGTAGCGTCGCCCCCCTGGGCAAATTACCCACCGGGGACATCCATGCTTGGTTAGATTTAAATAATCTCTACGGCGATGCCCTCTACAACAAAAACCTGAGCAGTTTTATGCGATCGCCTTTGCTGGGGCCCAGTCGGGAAATGAATGGCAAATTATTGCGGGCCTTTGACGATTGGGTTAAGTTATCCCAGGCCATGGCAGACTATCAATTACTGGAAGCAGATATTCAATACCGGGGCTTTGCTGCTTTGATGGAAGATTTACTGGCCCGGGCTAAGGAAGATAAACCCGTTAAAACCTGGAAGGAATTTCAACAACGGTGGGCGATCGCCGCTGACCAAGTGTTTGAAGAAGCTTTTTGTGAGGAAAAAAATCTGAAAGTACGGGGCAAATTCATCAATGCCTTGAATCGTTATCGCATTCAGCAACAGGAGATTCTAGAAGCATGGTTAAAAATGCTGAACCTCCCTACCCGCTCAGAGGTGGATGAAATTCATCAAACCATTTATCAGTTGCGGAAAGAAGTTAAAAGTTTGAAAAAACGATTGGGAGAAACAGAAGCAAACCCAGGCTAAAAGTTACTTTATTGGATTTAGTCCCATTGCATTTCGAGCTTTTGGATTCTGGACATTTTTGTTCAGATCCGATGGATAGTTAATTCACCATCAATGTTTTTACTATTTTTTATCGTTCATTGGTTAAAAATTATGTTGCCTTTTTTTGCTCAGGTGGGGTTAGAAGAAAATCTCCATGAAACCCTAGATTTTACTGAAAAATTTCTCTCTGGCTTGGAAAATTTGCAGGGTTTGAATGAAGATGACATCCAGGTGGGCTTTACCCCCAAAGAAGCAGTTTACCAGGAAGATAAGGTTATTCTTTACCGTTTCCAACCGGTGGTGGAAAATCCCTTACCTATCCCGGTTTTAATTGTTTACGCCCTGGTAAATCGCCCCTACATGGTGGATTTGCAGGAAGGACGCTCCCTGGTGGCCAACCTCCTCAAACTGGGTTTGGACGTGTATTTAATTGATTGGGGTTATCCCTCCCGGGGCGATCGTTGGTTGACCCTAGAAGATTATTTGTCTGGATATTTGAACAACTGTGTCGATATTATTTGTCAACGCTCCCAGCAAGAAAAAATTACGTTGTTAGGAGTTTGTCAGGGGGGCACATTTAGCCTGTGTTACGCTTCTCTATTCCCGGATAAGGTTAAAAATTTGGTGGTGATGGTGGCTCCGGTGGACTTTGAACAACCCGGTACTTTATTGAACGCCCGGGGAGGCTGTACCTTGGGAGCCGAAGCAGTAGATATTGACTTAATGGTGGATGCCATGGGCAATATTCCAGGGGATTATCTTAACCTAGAATTTCTCATGCTTAAACCCCTGCAATTAGGTTACCAAAAGTATCTTGATGTGCCCGATATTATGGGGGATGAAGCGAAATTGTTAAACTTTCTACGCATGGAAAAATGGATTTTTGATAGTCCCGATCAAGCGGGGGAAACTTACCGTCAATTCCTCAAGGATTTTTATCAACAAAATAAATTGATCAAAGGGGAAGTGATGATTGGCGATCGCCTGGTGGATCTGCATAATTTGACCATGCCCATATTGAATTTATATGCGGAAAAAGACCACTTGGTGGCCCCTGCTTCTTCCCTAGCTTTGGGGGACTATTTGCCGGAAAACTGTGACTACACCGTCCAATCTTTCCCCGTGGGTCATATTGGCATGTATGTCAGTGGTAAAGTACAACGGGATCTGCCCCCGGCGATCGCCCATTGGCTATCGGAACGACAGTGAAAATTTTGCTGGAATACATTAGGGCAACACTCAGGACTCATCTAGTGCTTTAACTGATACATCCACCGCTTGTACGTCAATAGTTCCAGGGGGAGTGGGGCGGGTAAATTGTCCATTGCTCACTTCCAACTCTTCCCCGCAACTGGGGCATCGGCATGGCTGACCGTCAAAACCAGTGAAGTGATACTGACAAACGGGACACTCCCCATCCACCAATTTTCTCTTCAGCCACCAGCGGAATACCAAAAAGCCCACCGTTGGTGCCAGAAACAATAGCAAAATCAACAGAGCAATGCCATTGACAACCCATTTCAGACCAATGGCACTGAGGAGCATGGCCACGGCAAGGACAGTCAAGCCACAGCCCAGGCCTGATTGGTTGACGGTAACAAATTTGGGGGAAAAGTTGTTCACAGATGGCTCCTACCAACAGCATTACCGCTGGGATCACTATTTTCCATCCTAGTCCATTAGCTCCGCAGTTGGAATACCAAGGTATCCTCCCCTGGGCTAAAGGTTTTGAACAGGTCGCACACCATGCCTATCCCATTAAAATCACGTTGTCAATCACATGGATAATGCCGTTGTCCGCTTCGATATCGGGGATGATTACCGTGGCATTTTTCACTTCAAACCCCTCCGTACAGTCGATGGCGATCGGGGAGCCCTCTACTGAATCAACAGTTGATAGGCGACATAAATCAGCTTGGGTAAACTTCCCGGCAACCACGTGGTAGGTTAAAATCCGAGCCAATTGGGGAATATTTTGTACCAGGGTGGTAATGGTACCGGGGGGGAGTTTGGCAAAGGCCGTATCCGTGGGAGCGAAAACCGTAAAGGGCCCAGGGCTTTGCAACACGTCAACCAAATTGGCCGCAGTGACAGCGGTCACCAAGGTGGAGAATCGCTCGTCAGACACCGCAATTTCAACAATGTTAGGCATGGATTTAATTGAATTAGTCAGTCAAACGGAAGGGAAGCTGTCAAAAAACTGATTCTAGTAATCGTTATGACTAGTCGGGCTAAGTTTAAGACGACGGCAATGACAAAGGATTTATAGACAATTCATCTTAATCTAAATGTTCGTCACCATTTTGACTAGACCAGCTATCAAATTAACGATAACTATCGCTTTGAATATCTTTCAAGCGGGCTTCAGGACGAAGAAATCGGTCTATTTGAGCTTCAAAAAATTGCCGATTCTTAGCCAAATGCCGGGGGTTCGGATCATCTAGGGGATATAACAATGCCGTCCGCAAAGCCTGGATGACTGCTGAGGTAACATTGTACATTGAGCGCTGGAAAGTGATCCCCAACTGCACCAACATATCGTCCTCACCCCGGCAATGTTTTTGATAATACTCGATTAAATATGGTGGCAAAAAGTGCAACATATCATCCATCAACAGCGTGGGGGGAATGCCCGCAGTACCAACGGGGAATACATCGGCATACAAAATACCATAGTGAAAATCCTTTTGTTCTTCCGGCACCTGTTTGGCCTGGGCATTATAGGATTTGGTCCCCCGGAATGGTGCAGTGCGGTAAAAAACAGCTTCCACATAGGGTAGTGCCGCTTCATAAAGCCAGGTAAAACCCTTAGATTTGGGAATAATTTCTAAACATTCGCCATCAATATAAACATGGTGATAAATGGGGCGGCCAGCAATGGCAAAAATACCGTTAACTAAGAAGTTCATGGCATCAGGAACTCCTTTAAAACCGCCCTCATCGTAAATGTCGGACATTTCAAAAAATACGGGGGCCATTACTTCCCAAAAAAGCCCCAAATTTGAGTAGTAGGATAGTTCTCTGACCTGTTCTAAAAATAAATCAGGGAAAAGTTTATATAACGCCAACATCGGGGGATTGCCCTTAAAGTAAGCTCGAATCGCTTTATCTGCGTTGGCTTTATATTCGTCACTATCTAGGTAGGTATCAAATTTACCCATGCCCATGTCCCGGCCATGCCATAGCATTGCTTGCATGCATGCCTCTGCAAACTCCATGTTGATGCGGTCATGCCAGAGGTGATGGAACAGTTTAGGCATTTTGGTGGTGTTGCCTTTTTCCATAAACTCCAGCAACTCAGGGTGGGCAGAAGCCTCTCCCCGCCAGATTCTCAGATCAGCAGTTTCGCCAGCATAGTGGTTGGCAAGATCTAAATATTCCTGGGGCAGAAAATATTTAAAGAAACGCAAGGGATTGAGAAATACCCGTTCCGCAATGTAGAGCAGATCCCGCCAGTAAAAATCCATGGGCACAGCATAGGCTTTGTAAATACCTATGATCTGCATCAAGTTTTCCGGAGTGTCCGGCAACATGGAGCCACCGGCTTCGAGGCGATGGATAACGTCGGCAAAAGGATGGGTGGAGGGGGGTAAGGTAGCTTTTGGGGTCAGGGTAGTCATTTAAGATTCACCGGGAAAAATAAACTGCACTAAATGCAATGGACAATGGCAACGGCGTTAGAGTTATGGCAAGGTCACCCCTTGGGCTAATTGCTCAATGGCGGAGGTTTCATGGGGTAACTGGGCAATCATTTCATTGGTGGTGGTTTGTGTCCAATGTACTAAGTAGTTGGGCTGAACACCGAGGAAGAAAATAATGGCGGTCAGTACCAGGGCTGGGATCATTTCCGAGGCTAATACTTTCGGATAGTAGGCTCTTTGATTATCGAGTTTGCCAAAGCAGGTGCGGTTTAAAAGAATGACAAAATAAACTGCTGTTAGACCGGAAGCCAGAATGCAAAGTAGAGTCGGAATGGGAAAAGTGGGAAAACTACCTTGGAAAACGATGAACTCCGCTGCAAAACCCACCAAACCAGGAATGCCAGCGCTGGCCATGCCCCCGGTAATTAATAGGGCACTGGTTAGGGGCAAACCCCGAATGGGATTCATCAAACCATTCAATACATCCAGGTCGCGGGTGCCAGCTTTCCGTTCGACGATGCCCACCAGATGGAACAGCAGAGCCAGAATTAGACCGTGGCTAACCATTTGGGCCACTGCCCCTAAAACACTCAGCTCGGTACCGGCGGCGGCGGCCACTAGGATGTATCCCATGTGGCCAATGGAGCTATAGGCCACCATCCGTTTGATATCTTTTTGGGCGATCGCCGAGAGGGCTCCGTATAGTACAGTAACTGTACCAATAATAGCTAACACCGGGGCAAACTGGGCCCAGGTTTGGGGAAATAGTTGCAGACCAAAGCGGATAATACCGTAGGTTCCTAGTTTGGCCAAAATGCCTCCCAATAGAATGGCCGTGGCTGGGGAAGCTTCCGTGTAGGCATCGGGTAACCAAGTGTGTAGGGGAACCAGGGGAATCTTGATGCCAAAACCCAACAAAATCAGAATCAACAGAATGGTTTGGGCTGACTCGGTAAAGGTCTGGGTAATTTCTGGATTGTAATCAAAGGAATGGCTACCACTTAGTAAACTCATGCCGAGAAAGGCTGCTAACACCAACAAACCAGAAAAGGCAGTGTAGAGCAGAAACTTCATGGAGGCATAACCCCGTTTTTCCCCACCCCAAATGGCAATCATTAAGTAGAAGGGAATTAATTCTAGTTCGTAGAAGACGATGAATAGAAGTAGATTTTGGGCTAATAGGGCACCGGAAATACCGGCATTAATTAGCAAGATCAACCCATAGTAAAGTCTTGATCTGTTCACGTTAGGCCCAATGCTATAAATCGCCACCCCTGTCAACAGGTTATTAAGAATTACGAGGGGCAGAGATAATCCATCAATGGCAAGGCTATAGTTCAAACCAAGCTGGGGAATCCAAGGCAAATACTCCTGGAATTGAAACTGGGGGTCTGTAACATCAAATTTAAACAACACTAGCAATGACCACACCAGGGTCAAAACAGCGAATACTTCGGTGATTTGTCTAAGTTGTTTGGCTGGTATGTTGCCCGGAAAAAAGCCAATAATCAAAGCTCCGATAACTGGCAGGATTAAGAGCAGGCTAAGCATGGCAAAAAGAGGTGATAAGTCAGTTGGATGAAGGTAAATCTTGCCAATGGAAAATCAAATTTGAACAGATTGCATTCATTGGCCTTGGCTTGCAGTTGATTTTCCTGGTCTTGGGCTTAAAATGCTTGGCCAAGCAAAGAATAGCTAAGAAAGGCGCCAATTAAAGTCAGGCCTAGGACAATGGAAAGAACGTAAAATTGCGTCTGACCAGAAACGTTATATTTCAAACTCTGACCACTAAAAATTGTTACAATCCCAATTAAATTAATCACTCCGTCCACAAAGGTTTTATCAAACCAGTTAATTAAGCGAGAAATTGAATCAATGACGGCGACAATAGTGAGTTTGTAGAACTTATCTGTATACAAGTCATAGGCAAAAAAGTTTTGTACTACAGGCAAAGGTAAGTCAATTGGTTTAGTGATTTTAGGATTGAGGTAAATAAAGGCTGAGCTTCCCACACCCAGTAAGCTAGACGCAATGAGGACTGAGCTTAAGCCCCAATTAATGTCGGCAAAATCAGGTAATAAATTTCCTTGCTTTAGGATTAGGGACAGATGTAGAGCAAAACCTACTGTCACAACCATGGGCAACACCAATGCCCACAATCCCTCTGGCGATCGGACGGTCATCGGCTTAGCTTCACCACCAAAAATCAAACAAAATCCACGGGTTACATTGAAAGCAGTGAGCAGGTTCACCACTAGTAATACCCCGACTAGCAAAGGGGATGTAGCTGATAGATTTTCTGCCAGTTTTAGCCAAGCCCAAAAAGTCCCAAAGGGAGGTAGGGCAATAAGGGATGCAACCCCTACCAGATAACTCAAACCAGAAATTGGACGACGGCTCCAAAGACCACCGTATTGGGTCAAATCCTGGGTCACATTGTTGAGAATAATGCCCCACACACACATCACCAGAATTGCCATGGCAAAGGTGTAAGTAAAAATCAGTTGTAGAGCTGTTTCCCCTTGACCAGTACCCACGGCAATAAACACTAGGCCCATGTAAGCACTAACTACATAGGAAAGGAAGCGCTTAATATCTATTTGGGCGATCGCAATTAAAGAAGCACCGATCGCCGTTACGGAACCGATAGCAATCATGACAGTCAAAGCCACAGGAGAAAGGGCCAGAATCGGTTGTACCTTTACCAAAACCCACGCTCCCGTTGCAACCACCAATGTATTCCTTAGAATAGTGGCGGGAATTGGACCTTCCATGGCTTCATCCAACCAGAGATGGAGAGGAAATTGAGCGCATTTAGCCAAAGGTCCAGCAATTAAGGCCAAACAAAGCAGGGTGGCAGCGGTGGGATTTAAGTCTGCACTAGCAGCCCATTGGGCCAAATCATCATAATTCCAACTTCCAGCCAAAGGCAGGAGGGCAACTACCCCCATTAACAAAATTAAATCTCCAACCCGTTTAGTTAAAAACGCATCCCTAGCCCCGGTCACCACTAGGGATTGATTGAACCAATAGCCAATGAGAAGATAAGTACCTAGGGTTAAAATTTCCAGGACAACGTAGCTGAAAAACAGGGAGTTACACAACACTAAAGTGCATAATCCCGCCTCAAACAGAGCCATTAGGGAAAAAAATCTGGCCCAGCCCCAATCCCTTTCTAGATATCCGATGGCATAAATCTGTGCCCCCAAATTTAACCCAGTAATCAAAACCAGGGCGGCGATGTTAACAGTGGATATTTTTAAATCAAAGTTAATTTCTAAGTCAGCGGCATGTAGCCAGGGGAAGGAAAGATCGATGGCGGGTTGCTGCCAAATATGTATAAGCACCAACAGACTATGCAAAAATGCAACAAAAGTCATTAATGTGCTTATATAGCCTGCCGGCCTTGGCCCCGTTTGTCGAGTTAAGCCCGGTGACCAGGGGACCGCTAACAGGGCACCCAAAAGAGCGTAGCAAGGTACTAGCCAGATAATTCGACTTAAACTTTCTAACATGGGGGTTGTGGGAAATTTTGTTAACAAGATTCCACTTTCGCCGTCCAAACATCCCGGTCACCGAAGAATTTTCCGGCTTACTCGGTGCTAGGAATCTGGGACTGCCAGAACCCAGACAGGGAAAGCTAATACATCCAAAGTGACGGCCCAAATGGCTGATCTTATCCAGGCCCCAAAGGGGCATTACCATAGTCAAGCGACAATGGTATAACCTAGATGCATAGAAAGAGTGTTATTTGTTACACCATATCATAGGGGAAATAAAATTCCAGATCAACAACCATTTGCTTAAGTGAATGATAAGTCTGGGTAATTGGAGGAAGAGGCAGGCTACGGGGTGGCAGTCCACTCCAAGGGAAAATTTGAGAGTTTGATCCGAATTACATAAATATCCGAATTACGTAAATAGGGTGTTAATCTGTTGCCATTCCCGCAGCAGTGCTCGACATTGCAAACAGTCCAAAATTCTCAGCAAATCTACCAGTTGTGAGGGAACTTGGAACTCGGCCCCGATCGCCTTGGGGCTGAGCCGAAAATCTCCATCGATCCTGGCCCAATAGCCATATAGCTTTTGGTTGGAAAAAGAGCTATTGACGGCCCAACCCCCGTCATTGAGGGGAGTTATTTCGGCAATGGCATGGGGAGGCACTTCCAGTTCCCGATGAAGGATTTCAGCCAAAGTTAGCTCCACCTTAGCTAGATCTGTTAGCCGCCCTCCAGGGAAATCCCAAGTTGCCCTACCTATACCCGGCCGGAAAATGGGATGGGGTAAAAGCAGGCGATCGCCTTGTTGGGGCAACACTATTAAAGAGTCAGCCTTTTCCACCCGCCAATAATCCAATTTCCTTTCCCGATCATCCCGCCACCGTTCCCCCCTGAGGGTCAACCAAGGGTTTTTAACCTCCGCAAAACACTCCAGTAAAGTCCAAGCCGGAGCATCGGGCTGATTTCCCCTTGCGGACTCTGAGCCAATTTGTAAAACTTGCCCCTCGTTCCAAGGGCGATCATAACTTTTATCTATGGAGATCATTGTCAAAATCCGCTTCTTAACATTTCTTAAAATTAAAGCTGTTATAGCAACAACATTGATTAATTTCTATCTAATTTTTGACGGTGCCCATTGCTATCAGTTGTAAGTTGATGAAAATGCTGTAAATTTTTGTAACAAAGTTCAACTTTGTCTTGACTTTTGTAAGTCTTTGCAAAATCTAGGAGCTAGAACTGGTCAGGGCTGGGGCAATTTTTAATTATTGTTACGCAGGTCTTGCCTAGGGGGGGGGAGGCCGTATTATCTTCTAGTGATGTTTGCTGAAAACGCCTATCTGTGCAAGGTTTAACATCGTTATTATGAAGCGAAAACTAATTCCCTTTTTTACGCTTCCTCTATTACACTATTCTGCATAGGAAACCCTTAATAGTTCATTGTCGAGCGAGGAGAACCCTGCATGACAATTAGTCCACCCGAAAGAGAGGCTAAGGCCAAAGTCTCGGTTGATAACAACCCGGTACCAACTTCCTTCGAGAAGTGGGGCAAGCCGGGTCACTTCGACCGGACTTTAGCTAGAGGTCCCAAAACCACCACTTGGATTTGGAATCTCCATGCCAATGCCCATGATTTTGATAGTCAGACCAGCGATTTAGAAGATGTTTCGCGCAAAATCTTCAGTGCTCACTTTGGGCACCTCGCTGTGGTCTTTGTTTGGTTAAGTGGAATGTACTTCCACGGCGCGAAATTTTCCAATTACGAAGGTTGGTTAGCCGACCCTACCCACATTAAACCCAGTGCCCAAGTGGTTTGGCCCATTGTCGGTCAAGGCATCTTGAACGGGGATGTGGGCGGTGGCTTCCACGGTATTCAGATTACGTCTGGCCTGTTTTATCTCTGGCGGGCCTCCGGTTTCACCGACAGCTATCAGCTCTACTGCACCGCCATTGGCGGTTTGGTTATGGCTGCCCTGATGCTGTTCGCTGGCTGGTTCCACTACCACGTCAAAGCTCCCAAATTGGAATGGTTCCAAAATGTGGAGTCGATGATGAACCATCATTTGGCTGGTTTGTTGGGCTTAGGCTCCTTGGGATGGGCGGGTCACCAGATCCACGTCTCCATGCCCATTAATAAACTTTTGGATGCTGGGGTTGCTCCTAAGGACATTCCCCTTCCCCACGAGTTTATTTTGGAACCGAGCAAGATGGCGGAACTCTACCCCAGCTTTGCCCAAGGTTTGACACCGTTCTTTACCCTCAACTGGGGAGTCTACTCAGACTTCCTCACCTTTAAAGGGGGATTGAATCCAGTCACCGGCGGCCTCTGGTTGTCTGATACCGCTCACCACCATTTGGCGATCGCCGTCCTGTTCATCATTGCCGGTCATATGTACCGCACGAACTGGGGCATCGGCCATAGCATGAAAGAGATCCTCGAAGCCCACAAGGGCCCCTTCACTGGGGAAGGTCACAAAGGACTTTATGAAATCCTGACTACTTCTTGGCACGCTCAATTAGCCATTAACCTCGCCCTGTTAGGTTCTTTGACGATCATCGTTGCACAACACATGTATGCGATGCCGCCCTATCCCTACCAGGCGATCGATTACGCTACGCAGTTATCCCTGTTCACCCACCACATGTGGATTGGCGGCTTCCTCATCGTAGGGGCCGGTGCCCATGGCGCCATCTTCATGGTGCGTGATTATGATCCCGCCAAGAACGTTAATAACTTGCTGGATCGGATGCTGCGCCACCGTGACGCCATCATTTCCCATCTCAACTGGGTATGTATTTTCCTCGGCTTCCATAGCTTCGGTCTCTACATCCACAACGACACCATGCGGGCTTTAGGCCGTCCCCAGGACATGTTCTCCGACACGGCCATCCAACTGCAACCGATCTTTGCCCAATGGGTACAGCACCTGCACACCTTGGCCCCCGGAGCCACCGCTCCCAATGCCTTGGCCACTGCCAGCTATGCCTTTGGCGGAGAAACCATTGCCGTTGCCGGTAAAGTCGCCATGATGCCCATCACCCTGGGTACTGCCGACTTCATGGTTCACCACATCCACGCTTTTACCATCCACGTAACGGCCCTGATCCTCCTCAAAGGGGTTCTATATGCCCGTAGCTCTCGCCTTGTCCCTGATAAAGCGAATCTCGGTTTCCGTTTCCCCTGTGATGGCCCCGGCCGCGGCGGCACCTGCCAAGTATCTGGTTGGGACCACGTTTTCCTCGGTCTGTTCTGGATGTACAACTCCCTTTCCATCGTCATCTTCCACTTCAGTTGGAAAATGCAATCCGATGTTTGGGGTACCGTTTCTCCCGATGGCAGTGTCACCCATGTGACCCTAGGTAACTTTGCCCAGAGTGCCATCACCATCAATGGCTGGTTGCGGGACTTCCTCTGGGCCCAAGCCGCCAACGTCATCAACTCCTACGGTTCCGCCCTGTCGGCCTATGGCATCATGTTCCTCGCCGGACACTTTGTCTTTGCCTTCAGCCTCATGTTCCTGTTCAGTGGACGGGGATATTGGCAAGAGTTGATCGAGTCCATTGTCTGGGCTCACAACAAACTGAATGTGGCTCCGGCCATTCAACCCCGCGCTTTGAGCATCATTCAAGGTCGTGCGGTCGGTGTAGCGCACTATCTCCTCGGAGGTATTGTTACCACCTGGGCGTTCTTCCTCGCCCGCAGTCTTTCCATTGGCTAGACTTTGAGCTGAAGTTGGGTTTTCCGGGATAAACCAGGGGGACTGGCTGAGGTTTTTACTATCCTTAATCCTCCCCCTGCCCTCCACCCTCCCCAGCATTTAATAGAAGCGGTTTTAATTTCGCTTTTACCCTATATTCACCCCTATAACCCCTTGTTATAGTGGCTTTAACAATCCGGAAATGAGCAGCGCTTCTGCATTAGCCTCATTTTGCTTGCTTAACGAGGAGAATTTCCGAAAAAGCTATGGCAACTAAATTTCCTAAATTTAGCCAGGATCTCGCCCAAGACCCGACTACACGGCGTATTTGGTACGGGATTGCTACGGCCCACGACTTTGAAACCCACGATGGGATGACTGAGGAGAATCTTTACCAAAAGATTTTTGCCTCCCACTTTGGACACATCGCCATCATTTTCCTGTGGACGTCTGGCACCCTTTTCCACGTTGCGTGGCAAGGTAATTTTGAACAATGGATTAAAGATCCTTTAAACATTCGCCCGATCGCCCATGCGATTTGGGACCCCCACTTTGGCGAGGGAGCTGTCAATGCTTTCACCCAAGCTGGGGCTTCTAACCCGGTTAACATTGCTTATTCCGGGGTTTACCACTGGTTCTACACCATTGGTATGACCACCAACCAAGAGCTCTATTCTGGTGCGGTCTTCCTATTAGTGTTAGCTTCCCTGTTTTTATTTGCAGGCTGGTTACACCTCCAACCGAAGTTCCGTCCTAGCTTAGCCTGGTTCAAAAATGCCGAATCCCGCTTAAATCACCACCTGGCTGGTTTGTTCGGGGTTAGCTCCTTGGCTTGGGCTGGTCACTTGGTCCACGTTGCGATTCCCGAAGCCCGGGGTCAACACGTTGGTTGGGATAACTTCCTGTCTACTCCTCCCCACCCCGCTGGTTTGATGCCTTTCTTCACCGGCAACTGGGGCGTGTATGCGGCGGATCCCGACACTGCTGGCCACATTTTTGGTACTTCTGAAGGTGCTGGTACCGCAATCCTGACCTTCCTGGGTGGTTTCCATCCCCAAACGGAATCTCTCTGGTTGACGGACATTGCCCACCACCATTTGGCGATCGCCGTGATCTTCATCATTGCTGGTCACATGTATCGCACCAACTGGGGCATTGGCCACAGCATCAAAGAAATTCTTAATGCCCATAAAGGTCCCCTAACCGGCGCAGGCCATACCAACCTGTACGACACCATCAATAACTCCCTCCACTTCCAACTCGGCTTAGCCTTGGCAAGCTTAGGGGTTATTACTTCCCTGGTGGCGCAGCACATGTACTCCCTGCCCTCCTACGCCTTTATTGCCCAGGACCACACCACCCAGGCAGCCCTCTACACCCATCACCAGTACATTGCTGGATTCTTGATGGTTGGTGCTTTTGCCCACGGTGCCATCTTCTTTGTCCGGGATTACGATCCCGTGGCCAATAAAGATAACGTGCTGGCCCGCATGCTTGAACACAAAGAGGCTCTGATTTCCCACTTAAGCTGGGTGTCCCTCTTCTTGGGCTTCCACACCCTTGGTCTTTATGTCCATAACGATGTGGTGGTGGCCTTCGGTACTCCCGAAAAACAAATTCTGATCGAGCCCGTTTTTGCCCAATGGATTCAAGCAACTTCCGGTAAAGCTCTCTATGGCTTTGATGTTTTGCTCTCCAATCCTGACAGCATTGCTTCCACCACTGGAGCCGCTTGGTTACCCGGCTGGTTGGATGCTATCAACAGCGGCACCAACTCTCTGTTCTTGACCATTGGCCCTGGCGACTTCTTGGTTCACCACGCGATCGCCCTAGGGTTGCACACCACTGCCCTGATTCTAATCAAAGGTGCTTTGGATGCCCGTGGTTCTAAGTTGATGCCGGACAAAAAGGACTTCGGTTACTCCTTCCCCTGTGATGGCCCCGGCCGTGGCGGTACCTGCGACATCTCTGCTTGGGATGCCTTCTACCTAGCCATGTTCTGGATGCTGAACACCTTGGGTTGGTTGACCTTCTACTGGCACTGGAAACACCTCGGTGTTTGGAGCGGTAACGTTGCTCAGTTCAACGAAAACTCCACCTACCTGATGGGTTGGTTCCGGGATTACCTCTGGGCGAACTCTGCTCAGTTAATCAATGGTTACAACCCCTACGGTGTCAACAATCTGTCAGTTTGGGCTTGGATGTTCCTTTTCGGACACCTGGTCTGGGCTACTGGCTTCATGTTCTTGATCTCTTGGCGGGGTTACTGGCAAGAGTTGATTGAAACCATCGTTTGGGCCCACGAGCGCACTCCTTTGGCGAACTTGGTTCGTTGGAAAGATAAGCCCGTTGCGTTGTCCATTGTTCAAGCCCGTTTGGTTGGTTTAGCCCACTTCACCGTTGGTTATGTGCTCACCTATGCGGCATTCCTAATTGCTTCCACAGCCGGTAAGTTCGGTTAACGAATTCCTCTGTTAGGTAATTAAGCTTGTCCCCTGCCCTCGTTGGTGGGGGATTTGCTTTAATTGGCTGATCGCCACAAAAAATGGATTGGAATCGGCCTCATTTAATCTTAAGTTTTTTGTTATTTTTACCCCATTGCTAATTTGCTTCCATCCCAAGTAGGCGGTCGCCACAGAGTTCGATTAGGGCAGGGATATGATGATGGCGGTTGGGGATGCGCCAACTAATGGCAATATGCCGCAATAGAGTAAGAATGATGTAAATATCAATGGCTTGGCTAAGATGGGGATTATTTGGGGATTGTTTAGCTAGAAAAGCAGTTTTTAATATTTGTTCTTTGCGAACTAGGGCATCGGGATTCCCCCAGGTGCGGAGGCTATATTCGGTCATGTGGGCGATAAAGTTTCCTAGATCAACGGCGGGATCTCCTTTGCAGTAGAGGTCGAGGTCCACCAACCAAAGGTGATTGCCATCTACCAAAATTTGATCGGGGTAAAAATCCCGGTGAATAGTGGTAGTAGGACGGGGATATTTGTTTAAAACCTCTCCCAGCTGTTCACTCTGGGCGATGAAATGTTGAATTTGTGTTTGCCACTGAGGTTGCTGGTGGCTAAATTCCCGGAGGCGATCGCCAAGGATTTGTAATTCAGTGGCAATGGTATGGGTTTTGGTTGTGGGGACAGAATGGCTGTGGATTTTGTGGGCTAGGGCGGCAATTTTTTCCGGTAAGTCGGGACGGGTAATCAATAATTCTGTCGCAGGTTGACCGGGAACCCATCGTTGGAGCCACATCTGCCAGGGTTCAACAATGCCCAAAGGTTTTGGCACCGATAATCCATCTTCACTTTGCCCATGGAACCCGTTTTCCCATAACGCCCGTTGAGAGCCATAGCTTTTGTAATCTGTGCCCTTGGCGCGAATTTTGCCAAGAATAATTCCTTCCACCCCATCGGTTTCCAGATGATAGGCAATCAATGCCCGTCGCCCAGGTTTATGGCGTAGAAGCTCGGTTTTCTTGATCCCTTGTAAACCGGGAAAAATACTAGCTAGGTGCTGTTGAGCTAATTGGCGATCGAGGGCAAAAGGTAGCCATGGTATTTTGGGATCAGAGAAAATTTCGGCCATCATTAACGCCCCAGGGATTTGGTGACGGTTGCGAGGGTTTGCCGTTGAAAGAGATCAGCATAGACCCCCTGACGAGCCAGTAATTCGGCGTGGGTACCCTGTTCCCTGATTTGCCCCTGGTAGAGGTAAAGAATTTGGTCAGCGGCGATCGCCAACTGCAGATTATGGGTTACCAAAAAAGTGGTGCGATTTTCCGCTAACCGTTCTAGGGCTTCAAAAACCAACTGTTCATTAACTTTATCCAAGCCGCTGGTGGGTTCATCCAGGATCAGAATGGGGGTTTGTCGCATGGCGGCCCTGGCGATCGCCAACCGTTGTCGCTGGCCACCAGAGAGAGTAGTGCCCCTTTCTCCCACTACTGTGTCGTAACCCTGGGGCAGTTCCAGAATAAATTTATGGGCATTGGCTAAACGGGCCGCCGCTTCAATCTCTGCCATTGTCGCCCCCTCGATGCCGTAGGCGATATTTTCCCGGATCGTGGCCGCAAATAATAAACTCTCCTGTAATACCACTGCCATTTGGTTCCGTAGGCTCGTCAGTTGATAATCCCGCAGATCATGGCCATCAATGAAAATTTTCCCTGCTGTTGGGTCATACAGGCGCAGTAAAAGACTTAAAAGAGTAGATTTACCACTGCCAGAAGCACCAACAAGGGCAATTTTCTCCCCTGGTCGCACTGTTAAATTCAACCCGTCAAGAATGGCTTGATCTGGATGATAGCCAAAGGAAACATATTTAAATTCAATGCGCCCCTGGAAAAATGGGGCAGGAATAGCCCCTGGTTTGTCCTGAATATCGGGGGTTTCCGCCAAAATATTCAAAATTCGCTCCCCCGATGCCGCCGCTTTAGCCAGACGACCTGTGTATTTAGCAAAATTCTGCACCGGTTTGTAGGCATTGCGTAGATAGGTTAAAAACACCAAAACCGTTCCCGCTGTCAGAGCATCTTCAATGACCAGATGGCCTCCGTAACCCATCACCAAAGCTGTACCGAAGGCAATCAACACGTCCACCAATCGCTCCAGGTTGGCGGCTAAACGCTTAGTTTCAATGTTTTCTTGGAGGCTCCGTTGATTTTGGCGGCTAAACAAATCGGCAAAGGCTTGTTCCAGGGAGAGAGCTTGGACAAGTTTAATGGCGGAGAGGGATTCAGCGGCGGTGGAGGCAACGGCCCCTTCCTGGTGACGTTGGGTGAGGGAAGCATGGCGAATTTTGGCACTTAAACGATTGGCGGCCAACCAAAACAGGGGAAAAGTTGCCAAGGACAAAAGGGTTAATTTTAGGTCTAGCCAGGCCATCACCCCCACCATGCCGCCCAAAGTTAAAAGGCTGACCACCAGGGGCAAAGCTGCTGTGAGCAAAATTTCCTGGAGACGGTTGGCATCGCTACTGACTCGGATAATCAGATCGCCACTGCGGGCTTGGTAATGGTAACGCAGGGAAAGCCTTTGCAAATGCCCATAGAGTTGATCCCGCACCTGGGCCATGACGCGACTACCAACGATCGCCAAACTGACGGTATTCCAATAGGTAGCGATCGCCCGACTGACGGCAATGATAATCACCCCAACGGCGATTAACATCAACAGCCAAGCGGCATTGAGGTTAGTAAAGCCCCAGAGAGAAAGACTCGGCTGGGTTTGAGTGGGAATCAGTACCCCGTCAATGAGCAGCTTGAGGGGCCAGGGTTCCAACAGTCGCAACCCCACATCCGCCAGCAAAGTCACCATCGCTACCAGCAAGAGTCGCCACTGGGCACGAATTTGGGGCCAAAAGGTGGTGATCACTGCCCAGAGGCCTGGCACAGCTTGGGTCATGGGGGAGGCACGGTTCATTTATCTATCACTTTTAACTTCAACTAAATTCAACTAATTTCAACGTTGAAAAACTAGGCTTGGGCGATCGCCAAAATTTGGGCGGCAACGCGATCCCAGGTGTGGTGTTTAAGCACGAAGTCACGGGCCGCCAGACCTAACTGTTGCCGTTGCTGGGGCGATCGCCAGAGACGTTCGAGGGCCTGGGCCAGGGCTGTCGGTTCCCCCGGTAGACACAAAATCCCCGTCACCCCATCGTCAATAATGTCCTTCACTTGACCGATGCAACTAGCCACTATGGGTAACCCGGCCGCCATATATTCCACCACTTTCAGAGGCGAAAAATAAAAATCTTCACTGGCGGGATAGGGGGCCACGGCAACGCTCATTTGACTTAACCAGTGGGGGACTTGCTCTGGAGGGACTGTACCGGTCCACTGTACTTGGGTAGTTAAATTGCGCTGGGAGATCGCTCGTTCAAGGACTTGCCGTTGGGGGCCATCACCGACAATCAACAGACGAGCTTCCGGGACAGTTCGTCGCAGTTGGGCAAAGGCTTCAATCAGGTAATCCAGGCCATGCCAGGGCTTAAGGGAACTAACAAAACCCACAGTGAAGAGTTCTGTCTGAGATGGTTTGGACAGACCGGCAAAACGAGCTGGGTTTATCCCATTAGGCATGACAAAAAGGCGATCGCCAGAAACCCATTGTTGCAAATAGGATTTAACCTCTTGGGACACTGCGATTAAAGCTGTTGCTTTCCCAAAGACTATTTCGGCCACCTGCAAAGCCAAATCCCGGTCTAGTAAAACCCGGTGTGTGGCTTGCTCTTCAATTAAGGGTGCATTCACTTCTAAAATGCCAGGAATCTGACAGTTTCGGGCAAAGGTCATTCCCGCATGACTCCAGAGGGAATAACGTTCATAAACAAGATCATAGGGAGCTGCCTGGGTTAATAAATTTTGCAACGTCTGATTTTGTTGAAATAAGCCCTGTTCCCGCATTGCTAAATCTCCTTTGGGCACCTTGGGCAGGCAGTGAACGGGTAAATCGACTAAATCCTTGGGCGGTTCCCCCCCCAGCTTTGCCGCAAACAGGGTCACCGTTGCCCCCTGGTTCTGAAAAGCGCGGATAATCTCTTGCACATGGATTGAGGCACCTTTACAACCAAAGACTGGAATGCCGGGATCGACACAGATGTAAGCAATCTTCATCGTTTGGCCTCCCCTAAATGAAATAAGTCACGGAGTTGGGCGCTATTGCGTCGCAGGTCAAAAGCCTGTTCTAATCGTTGGCGGGCCTGCTGGGCGTAACGATGACGTAAATCTGCTTGGTTCAAGATGGTTTGGAGCGCTTTGGCTAACTGTTCCGGGTCATTTTGGGCCACCAGCAATCCCGTTTCCTGGTGCTGAATAATTTCGGGAATGCCCGTCACATCCGTTGCCACACAGGGAGTACCCAAGGCGATCGCCTCTAACAAAACTGTGGGTAAACCATCCCGATTGCCATCCCGGCCAACAATGTAGGGGGCGGCAAACACCTTTGCCCGTTTTAGGAGTTGAAACACTTCCCCCTGGGGTTTGGGGCCAGTGATCTCCACCCAAGGCTCTAGCTGATGCTGGACAATTTGCGATCGCAATGTCGCTTCCAAGGAACCAGCACCGACGATCTGACAACGGAACTCACAATCCCAACGGCGCAAGAGATCGCAGGCGCTGATTAGATAAGTCAAGCCTTTTTTTTCTACTAGGCGTGACACAGAGATAATTAACGGCGGTTCACAATTTTCCGACCGGGGTTGGTAGGGCAATTCTGTTAAATCCATGCCGTTGTAAATACGCTGTACTTTGCTGGCCGCTTCCCCGTACTGCTGTTGTAAATAGGTACGGTTATAGTCGCTAACGGTCACCACCTCGCAGGCAGCTTGGAGTTTGCGGGCAAAATCCGCCGGATCAACGCTCTCATGGAAAATATCCTTGGCATGGGCCGTAAAACTGTAGGGCACCCCAGCAAAATGGGCCGCTAAGCGAGTAACACTGGTGGCAACGCTGGCAAAATGGGCATGGAGATGGGTAATTCCTTGGTGACGGACGGCTTGGGCGAGCCAGAGGGCTTGGTAAACAACACTAGAGCGTTCTCCGGCGGCGTAGGCTAACTTTCTCCAGATGTCGGGAATTACAACCGCAGTGGCTTGCATTTCCGCCCAGAGGTAACTGGCCGCAGTGGGATTTTGCCCTAATAAATTTGGGTGCGATCGCCCTTGGCTGGGTTTTTGGATACAGGTAACGGGGGCCTTCACCCGGGCAATTTTGTCTTGGAAATAGCTATCTACCGGAGGACGGAGGGCAAAAATTTTGATGTCTAAACCCGCTGCTTCGTGGGCAAGAATTTCATTAACAATGAACGTTTCCGAATAACGGGGATAGCGTTTAACAACGTAGGCGATGGCCATGGAAAATTTACAACGGAATTGACTAGCAGGCTTGGGACATAAAACAGTTACGGGTGCTGAGCAATTGACCCAGAACGAGGGGAAGTTGTTGGGTGGCCCGGAGATTTAGAACTGGTTTGTTATATTGGTTGGTCGGCGCAGAGTGGAGCCAAGCTGTCAAATTTTGGGCATTTACCTGATCGGGATGAAGCACATCTACCAGCCCCAGTTGTTTTAAACGGGTGGCCCTCAGCCATTGTTCTTGGCGGGGTTTAATGCGGGGAATAATCAGCGCTGGTTTTTGGAAGGACAGAATTTCGCAGGTGGTGTTGTAGCCCCCCATCGTGATTACCCGTTCCGCCGCCCACATCAACATGGTCGGTTCAGAAAAATAGGGCAGGATAGTGAGGTCAGGATTATTCTGGGCACTGACCTTTAACTTTTGCCGTACAGACTCCGGCATAAACGGCCCGGTGAGCAGTACCCCCGGCAGGTCGGCAGTGAAGGGAATTTGGGCAAAGGCGATCGCCAGGGTTTCCCCATCCTGACCTCCTCCCACAGCACCGAGGATGAACCGGGATGGTAATTTCCAGTTACTTAACGTTTCTTGCCAAGGTTTAGTTAGATGTTGGAGGCGATCGCCCTGATGGAAATAGCCAAGGGGCCGCATTTTCGCCGTCACATCGGGGGCAAAACCATACTCATGTCGTAGGTCATAAACTTGCGGGTCACCATAAACCCAGACGGCATCGTAATAGCGACGAATAGCCCTTTCATTATCTGCTTGCCCCCAATCCCGCTGCACAGTCCCCGGTTGATCCAAAATATCCCTTAAGCCAAGTACACAAAGGCTTTCTGGTCGTTGTCGCAGATATTTCAAACTGGGGTCCAGTTCCCGTTCCACTCCCCGGGGCACATTGTCCACCATCAGCACATCCGGCTGAAATTGCTGAATTGTTTTTAGAATTAACTGCGATCGCCAAGCGATCAATTTCTCCAAAGGCAGATCCAGATCCCGGCCAGAGTAGGAACCATCGCCATTTTTTCGCAGACTGGGCAAATTCACATAGTTAATACCCGCAGCAGTTAGGGCTTCATTTCCTTCTTCAATGCCGGTAATTACCAAAATTTCAACGGGTAATCTAGACTTTTGTAACGTTTGGGCAATGAGTAAATTACGGCGCTTATGCCCCAACCCCATGGTGTCGTGGGAATACAAGACAATGCGATAGCAATGGGAAGCCTTAGCCCTATGGCCCAATCCACCGGACTTTTTTAACGCCAATTTTTTCGGCGATCGCCGGGGGAAATGTTGTCGTAGTCGGGGTGATTGAATGGAGTGCATGGGAAAATGTTGGCTGTTCCAAATTTAAAGTTGTTGATAGTAATATCAAGTTGGTCAGCCTCGGTTGTGTTTCGATAGTGCTCCACTGTTCTAAATTTGCAGTAAGATTTCAATAAAAATTCTCTATCTCTCTTACGTTAATCTAGGTGGAAGGATAATAAATTCTATGCTGTCCATTAAGCATAAATAATCAGTACTAGACACATTGATATTTGGCACTAGTTCCCATAGTTCAAACCTCGCTAGAAAAGAGCAGATAATCTTGGCGGTAATGTAATCGCGGCACCACCACCATAGATCCTTCTGCTAATTTGCTGACAAAAATATGTTCAAATAGGACTCTACTTTATCCTCAGATTCCATTGGACAACTTTTAGTTTGTCCACTAGATCAGATAATATTGAGGGGCTTTTACTTAGTTTCGTCTCAATGTTGGTAGAGGACAGAGCTGCTTTTCAACAACAACCGAAAATAATTAGAAAATTAACTACGATCAATTGCCGATCTATCTTAATGCTTCCATTTGCCCCAAAATACTGTTTCCATGGGAGTTTAGACTATGACTAACAAAACACTGCTTGGTTAGAGTCAGATCCCCCAAGTGGCCACCAAGCTCTAATCTAAATTCTTGCTAGAGTTGAGAAAACATCCCCATGGCCAATATCCTCTTAGTGGACGATGAAAACGCCTTAACGGAACCCTTGAGCAAAGCCCTAGGGCACCAGGGCCATACCATTGACGTGGCTGACCAAGGAAAAACAGGACTAGCCATGGCGATCGCCGGTCAATATGACTTGTTAATCCTTGATTGGATGTTGCCCCAAGTATCAGGGTTGGAGATTTGTCGTCAAATTAGGATTCTGGGTCACTCAACGCCGGTTTTATTTCTCACTGCCAAAGATACCCTTGATGACCGAGTGGCGGGCTTAGATGCCGGTGGAGATGACTATTTAATTAAGCCCTTTGAACTACGGGAGCTTTTAGCCCGGGTGCGGGCCCTACTGCGGCGACAAAGCCACGGAGAAACCATCACGGAAACCCTGGGTGCAGTCAAAAATAATTTGCTCAGCGTCAACAACGTTAGCCTAGATGTGGCCAATCAGGTGGCCTATTGCCAGGGTCAACGCATTGCCCTTTCGGAAAAGGAAGTGGCGCTGTTAACCCTATTCTTACAAGCTCCCGGACAAATTCTCAGTCACGAAGAGATCTATTCCCACCTTTGGCCCGGCGAAAGCCCCCCCAGTAGTAACGTGCTGGCGGCCCTGGTGCGATTACTGCGGCGCAAAATTGAACAGCCCAATGCCCCCCGCCTGATTAATTCCGTTTACGGCAAGGGGTACTGTTTTGAGGCCAATTAGCCGATGATCGCCTTAACTGCGTCCACAATTTGGGGCGGTTGCACAATGGTCAGTCGTTCCAACATACCGTTGTAGGGAGTGGGAATATCTTGGGAAGAAAGGCGCACCACCGGCCCATCTAACTCATCAAAGAGATGATCATTGATTAGGGCAATGAGCTCAGCGCCGATGCCTCCGGTTTTCATACATTCTTCGACAATAATGACCCGATGGGTTTTCTTCACCGAAGCGCTGATGGTTTCCATGTCAAAAGGCTTGAGGGAAATCAAATCAATAATTTCCGGGTCGTAGCCTTCTTTTTCCAAAGTTTTTAGTGCCTGTAAACAATGGTGACGCATGCGGGAATAGGTCAAAATAGTGACATCCTTACCGGGGCGCACCACTTCGGCTTTATCCAGAGGCACAATATATTCGTAGTCGGGTAAGTTTTCTTTCAAGTTGTACAAAAGTACGTGCTCAAAAAATAACACTGGGTTATTATCCCGAATGGCTGCTTTGAGCAATCCCTTGGCGTTATAGGGGGTGGAGCAAGCCACAATTTTTAACCCCGGCACCGCATGGAAATAGGCCTCCAACCGTTGGGAATGTTCTGCCCCTAATTGCCGACCTACGCCCCCAGGACCACGGATAACCATGGGAATTTGGTAATTGCCGCCGGAGGTATAGCGCAACATCCCCGCATTATTGGCAATTTGGTTAAACGCCAGCAGAAGAAAACCCATATTCATGCCTTCAATGACTGGGCGCAATCCTGTCATGGCCGCCCCCACCGCCATGCCGGTAAAACTGTTTTCGGCGATGGGCGTATCCAGCACCCGCATTTCGCCATACTTCTCGTACAAATCCTTGGTTACCTTATAGGAACCGCCATAGAGTCCCACATCTTCTCCCAGCACAAGGACGTTGACATCCCGTCCCATTTCTTCGTCAAGGGCTTGGCGTAGGGCGGCAAACAGTAGGGTCTCAGCCATGATTTCTGGGGGAAAACTTAGTTTTTAATAACAATTTAGACCGCCGCCGCATCTCTCCTTGTTGGTCCGGTGTAGGCAAACCAAGCAAGGGCGATCGGGGCACAACAATCTAGTATTTTGACACACTGGCTGGCCACCATAGCGGAGATTTTAGTCAGGGGACAAGGGTGGATGTCGATTAGGGCACAAAGGCGAAGGCTATTTATGGTTTTTTAGACTGGTCCAAGCAACTAATTACCGTGGTCAACAGCACTAGGACCTTGCAGCTTGATTTGCCCGTGCCATGTTTTTGATAGGATAAAAAGCTAGCTAAGTTGTAATCTTCGCTTGCTTAGTCCGATTGACTGTTTCCATCCGTTTCCCTAGAGGAATTTTCCATGCCCCAGGCCGTTGGCGTGATACAGACCCTTGGCTTTCCCTCCGTTTTGGCCGCTGCCGATGCCATGCTCAAGGGCGGTAGGGTGACCCTGGTGTACTATGACTTGGCCGAGAGGGGGAATTTTGTGGTGGCGATACGGGGCCCAGTATCAGAGGTGAATCTGTCAATGAAGATGGGTCTAGCGGCGGTCAATGAGTCTGTTATGGGGGGAGAAATTGTCAGCCACTATATTGTGCCCAATCCACCCGAAAATGTACTGGCAGTTTTGCCGGTGGAATACACAGAAAAAGTCGCTCGCTTCCGCACCTGAGGTAGACTTTCCCGCCCTCGTAGTCCGATGTACACCACTTAGCCTATAGTTGACCATGGGATTCTTGCTAATTCCCACCCCGACTAGTCGTTAAGTCGAAGGTTTGGGTTTTATTTATCTGTCCTTTAGTTTTTGCCGCCACTGTCAAGGAGAACAATATGTCCGCCCAATCCGCCGTCGGTTCCATTGAAACCATTGGTTTTCCCGGTATTCTTGCCGCTGCTGATGCCATGGTTAAGGCCGGTAGGATTACCATTGTGGGCTATATTCGGGCGGGGAGTGCTCGCTTCACCCTTAATATTCGTGGGGATGTGCAGGAAGTGAAAACTGCCATGGCTGCTGGTATTGATGCCATTAACCGAACTGAAGGGGCAGACGTGAAAACCTGGGTGATTATTCCCCGACCCCATGAAAACGTAGTGGCAGTTCTGCCCATCGATTTTAGTCCTGAAGTGGAGCCTTTCCGGGAAGCAGCAGAAGGTTTAAATCGTCGTTAATTTTTTTGTTGGGAAACTGAGAGGCATAGACGAGATAAGGTGGGTTACTGAATTCCCCAATGCGTCAAATTTTGATTGCACCAGACTCTTTTAAGGGGACTCTTTCCGCTGGTGAGGTTTGCCAGATTGCTCTAGATGTTTTAGCGCCGGAATTTGACTGTGTTGCCCATCCCCTAGCCGACGGCGGTGAAGGAACCCTAGAGGCGATCGCCAACAATCTCGACGGCCAATGGCAGACAGTGAGAGTACAGGGGCCATTACCGGATCAAACGGTTGATGCTTGTTATTTATGGTTACCCCAAGAGGAGACAGCAGTCATTGAAATGGCCCGAGCCAGCGGTTTGCCTCTGGTACCCGTCGGGGAACATAATCCGGAAATTGCTACCAGCTACGGCACAGGGGAATTAATCACCCACGCTGCCCGACGGGGAGCAAAACAAATTCAATTGGCGATCGGCGGCTCTGCTACCAATGACGCAGGTTTAGGTTTACTAATGGCATTGGGTTGGCAGTTCTTAGATTCTCAAGGTCAGTCCGTCGGTTGGGGAGGGCAAGCCCTGGGTAAAGTTGCCGAAATTATTCCTCCAGTCTTAAATGCTTTTCCTCAGGTAACCGTTTTATGCGATGTGACCAATCCTTTTTATGGTGCTAATGGGGCTGCCCAGGTCTATGCTCCGCAAAAAGGGGCAGATCCAGCTATGGTTCAACGCTTGGATCAGGGTTTGCGTCATTTTGCCCGAGTAGTACGGGAGTTTGATGGCTTTGAAATCAATTTTCCTCGGGCCGGGGCCGCTGGGGGAATGGGAGGGGGCGTGGCCTGGGCATTGGAGACAAAGATAGAATCAGGTTTTACGGCGATCGCCAAATTGACCCAGTTGGAACAGGCCATGGCTGGATGCGATCTAGTGATTACCGGAGAAGGTTGCTTCGATCATCAATCCCCACAGGGTAAGGTGGTGGGAGGTGTTCTTGAGCTAGCGAAAAAAATCAATAAACCGGCGATCATCGTAGCGGGACAATGCCAATTAAGTCAGACAGTTTTACCTAACGTGCTCAAAATTTTTAGCCTAGTGGGGCCGGATATGCCCCTAGAAAAAGCTTTACAACATCCTCAAACAGCCCTGAAAAAAAGATTGGTTCAAGTGAAACAATACTTAATCCAAAGTCAAAACTGAGTTCAGACAAATGCTCCATCATTACGCCGGGAACTATGGCCGGCCTAAAAACTGGCCCTGCCCCTAGCCATCACCAAAATAGCAACTATAATCTGTTATTAACCATCAACATCATCGTTCCGTGAGCAGAAGCTGTAGGCGGTTTTTCTTTACCAACACTGATTGTGGTCCTGGCTCCCTGAGCTAGCCCGCAAAACAGACCAATGGCCTTGCTTAGCCTAGCATCTACCATGAATCTAAAGAAAATTGTCAACTTCTCCCACTCTTTCGAAAAAAACGTGTACAATGTGTTACTGAGTATAGGACTTGGTTCCCGTAGTCATTATTAGGTGTGAGGAAAAGCTAAAAATGCTTAAACTATCTTGGAAGTCCCTGTTAGTGAGCCCTGCTGTGATCGGTGCCGCCCTTGTGGCTGGTGCTGCTAGTGCTGCTCCCGACAACGTTACGAATGCTCAAGTTTTAGACCAATTAGACCAATACACTGCCGAAGGTCAGTCTTCTGCCATTGATCAAGTAACCAGCGTTAGCGAACTCCGCGATGTGCAACCCACTGCCTGGGCCTATGAAGCGCTCAAGAGCTTGGTGGAACGCTACGGTTGTATCGTTGGTTACCCTGACCGTACCTTCCGTGGTGATCGAGCCCTCAGCCGTTGGGAATTTGCCGCTGGTCTTAACGCCTGTATGAACGTTATGGAACGTTTGATTCAGGAAAACGTGGCTGTTCTCCGGGAGGACATCGACAAACTGAAACGCCTCATGCAGGAATTCGAGGCAGAATTGGCTGCTTTGGGTGCTCGGGTTGATAACCTCGAAGCCCGCACCTCTTTCCTCGAAGACCATCAGTTTTCTACCACCACCAAATTGACCGGGGAAGTAATATTTGCTCCCACCGCCATTTTTGGTACCAAAAAGACTCTCAACAACCAAACCGATAACAACCAAGCGGTATTCCAGAACCGGGTTCGTTTACAGTTCAACACCAGCTTCTCCGGTGAAGACCTGTTGGTCACTCGTCTCGCCGCTGGTAACGGTAATCGCTTCAAGAGCTTCTATCCTACTCAGAATGTTATTGATCCCGAGACCGGTAACCCCATCGGTATTGTAGGTGACTACTATGAAAGCCCCACCTTTACCCAGGTGCACCAGCTTTCCCCCGGCGACAACAACAACGTAGCCGTTGACTGGTTAGCTTACTATGTTCCCTTGGATCTGGGCGAAAACTTCCGTCTCAACAACTACATTGCTGCTTGGGGCGGTATCTGGGATGACTTCGTTCCTACCCTGAACCCCTATTTCGACGACTACACTGGCGGCAAAGGTTCCTTGAGTCAGTTCACCGCCCAGAACCCCATCTACTCCATTGGTGGCGGTACTGGTATAGGTACAAGCCTAGAGTTGGGCTTCCTCAGCAATCTGTTGGGCCCCACTTCCTTGAGCTTGGGTTACTTGGCTAGCACGGGCAACAACCCCAGCAGTGGTGGTTCTGTTACTAACCCTGCCACTGGCAACAATTATGACTTCAGCAGCGGTGGTAACGGTTTGTTTAACGGTGGCTATAGCGCCTTGGCTCAAATTACCACCAACATTTTCGACCGGGTTAGCCTAGGCTTCACCTACGTTAATGCCTACACCACCCCTGATGCCGCTATCTTCGGTAAAGGTGGCACTCAAGGTATCGTCGGTACCACTGCGGCTAACCTCAACCGTTCTGAGTTGAATGATGACTTTGTGAACGGTTTGGGTGTAGGTGCTCCTCCTGTGGATGCAGCTACCTACAACAATAATGTGAGCGGCGGTAGCACATCTGGCAACGTTATCAACCCCTATGACTTTGGTGGCAAGCAAACCAACAGCTATGGCGTCCAAATGGCTTGGAACATTGCCGATTGGCTGAGCTTCAGTGCCTATGGTAGCTACACCAATGTTACTTTGATTGGTAAAGACAATGGTGATATCTGGACCTACGGTGGAGGCTTTGCCTTCCCCGACCTTGGTAAAGAAGGTAACGTTCTTGGCATCTTTGCTGGTGTTCAACCCTATGTTTCCGGTTTCACCAACAATACTTTGGGAACCACCTTTGTAACCACTGCTAACCCTCTGCAAGTTGAATTGTTCTACAAATATCAACTCACCGACAACCTTTCTATAACTCCTGGTGTGATCTGGATCTCCAAGCCTGAACAGACCACCAACGCCACCGACGCCTTCATCGGCACCGTCCGTGGTACCTTCACTTTCTAAGCCTGAGTCCGTCTTCTTAAGACACTTGTTTGAAAGTTAAACTCTAATAACTCTTTAACCCCGCCTCTGGTGGGGTTTTTCGTTGTAAGATGCAGGCAGATTTCCCTTCTTGGTGGGCCCTTACCTATGAAAATTGCCAGTAATATTACAGAGCTAATTGGTCGTACTCCTCTGGTTCGCCTCAATCGCATTCCCCTATTGGAGGGATGTGGGGCCAAGATTGTAGTCAAGTTGGAGGGGATGAATCCAGCGGCTTCGGTAAAGGACCGCATTGGCATTAATATGATTAACCGGGCAGAACAAGAGGGATTAATTGAACCAGGGAAGACTCTGCTGATTGAGCCCACTTCTGGTAATACGGGCATTGCCCTTGCCATGGTGGCCGCAGCCAAGGGTTACCAATTAATTTTGACGATGCCTGAAACCATGAGCCAAGAACGGCGGGCGATGTTAAAAGCCTATGGAGCAAAACTAGAACTGACCCCGGGGAGTGAAGGGATGGGGGGATGTATTAGAAGAGCCCAAGAATTGGCTGAGAGTTTGCCAAATGCCTATATGTTGCAACAGTTTGATAATCCGGCTAATCCTCAAATTCATCAACAGACTACGGCATTGGAAATTTGGCAAGATACCGATGGAGCCATTGATTTCCTCGTGGCGGGGGTTGGCACTGGTGGGACTATTACCGGGGTGGCTTCTGTGTTAAAAGAAAAAAAACCTAGCTTTCAGGCGATCGCCGTAGAACCCCAAAATAGCCCAGTCTTATCAGGGGGTAAGCCGGGGCCGCATAAAATTCAAGGTATTGGGGCGGGCTTTATTCCCGAAGTGTTAGATGTAAACCTGATTGACGAAGTGATTGCCGTGACCGATGAAGAGGCGATCGCCTACGGTCGTAGATTAGCCAGGGAAGAAGGAATATTATCGGGGATTTCCACTGGAGCAGCTCTGGCGGCGGCCATCAAAGTGGCAAAAAGACCTGCCAATAAAGATAAATTGATTGTCATGATCCAACCCAGTTTTGGGGAAAGATACCTCAGCACCCCCCTATTTCAGGATTTGGAGTAAGAACTGAGAAAGAAATTTTTCCTGAAAACTTTGCCAGAAAAAGAAAACTTTCGGGAATTGTGAGTTATTTTAAAGCGTAAGTGGCCACACAATACGAGCATTCCCCATGGTAACGCTACTCGAAAATCCCTTCCGCACTGGACTCCGTCAAGAACGCACTCCAGAACCCCTCATTTTGACCATTTTTGGTGCATCCGGGGACCTTACCCAACGGAAATTGGTGCCAGCCATCTACCAAATGAAACGAGAGCGCCGCTTGCCTCCAGAGTTAACGGTGGTCGGTTTTGCGAGAAGGGACTGGAGCCACGACCATTTTCGTGAGCAGATGCGTAAGGGCATCGAAGAATTTTCCACCGGCATTGGCAGTGAAGACCTGTGGAATGAGTTTGCCCAGGGTTTATTCTACTGCTCTGGCAATATGGATGACCCAGAAAGCTATCTCAAATTGAAAAACTTCCTGGGGGAATTGGATGAAAAACGTAACACCAGAGGCAATCGAGTCTTTTATTTAGCTGTTTCCCCCAACTTCTTTCCCCCGGGTATTAAACAATTGGGGGCAGCGGGTATGCTGAGTGACCCGGTTAAAAGTCGCATTGTGATCGAAAAGCCCTTTGGTCGGGATTTGAGTTCAGCCCAAAGCTTGAACCGGGTAGTGCAGAGTGTCTGCAAAGAAAATCAGGTGTATCGCATCGATCATTACCTGGGCAAAGAAACGGTGCAAAATCTGATGGTGTTCCGCTTTGCCAACGCTATTTTTGAGCCACTGTGGAACCGTCAGTTTGTTGATCATGTGCAAATTACCGTAGCAGAAACGGTAGGGGTAGAAGAACGAGCCGGTTATTACGAATCCGCCGGGGCTTTACGAGATATGGTGCAGAATCACCTCATGCAACTGTTTTGTCTCACCGCCATGGACCCCCCCAATGCCATTGACGCGGACAGCATTCGCAACGAAAAGGTTAAAGTGTTGCAGGCTACCCGTTTAGCGGATATTAATAATTTGGAAAATGCCGGTATCCGGGGCCAATATAAAGCTGGTTGGATGGGAGGCAAACCAGTGCCGGGTTATCGAGAAGAACCGGGGGTAGATCCAAGTTCCACCACTCCTACCTTTGCGGCCCTCAAACTGATGGTGGATAACTGGCGTTGGCAGGGGGTGCCCTTCTATCTACGCACGGGTAAGCGCATGCCTAAAAAAGTGAGTGAAATCGCAATTCAATTCCGGCAAGTACCTCTGTTAATTTTTCAATCGGTGGCCCACCAAGCTAATCCCAATGTGTTGAGTCTAAGAATTCAGCCCAACGAAGGCATTTCCCTGCGTTTTGAGGCAAAAATGCCCGGTTCAGAACTGCGTACCCGCACTGTAGATATGGATTTTAGTTATGGTTCATCCTTTGGAGTGGCCGCAGCGGATGCCTATCACCGCCTTTTATTAGATTGTATGTTGGGAGACCAAACCCTGTTCACAAGAGCCGACGAGGTAGAAGAAGCTTGGCGAGTAGTAACTCCGGTGTTGTCGGCTTGGGATGCCCCCAGTGATCCTCTTTCCATGCCCTTGTACGAAGCTGGAACCTGGGAACCAGCGGAGGCAGAATGGTTAATTAATAAAGATGGCCGTCGCTGGCGCCGACTTTAGACTGCAACGGTCATCGAAAGCGATCAAAAAAATCTGTATCAATTTCGTAAACTGTTCTGGGTTTTAAGCCTATTTCTAAGTAAATGGCGATCGCCAGCCAAGATTAGCAAAGACAGTTTAAAATCGTGAAGAAAAGTTAAGAGCCTTGTCTCCCCCTATGCCCGAACAAAATAGCATCCGTATTCGAGGCGCTAGACAACATAACCTAAAAAATGTGAATCTAGACCTGCCCCGCGATCGCCTGATTGTGTTTACGGGGGTGTCGGGGTCAGGCAAATCTTCCCTAGCTTTTGACACTATCTTTGCAGAGGGACAACGGCGTTATGTGGAATCCCTCAGTGCTTACGCCCGACAGTTTTTGGGGCAGTTGGATAAGCCTGATGTGGACAGCATCGAAGGGTTGAGTCCGGCTATTTCCATCGATCAGAAATCCACTTCCCACAATCCCCGCTCCACCGTGGGTACGGTAACGGAAATTTACGACTACCTCCGTCTGTTATTTGGCAGGGCTGGCAGTCCCCATTGTCCCCACTGCCAACGGAATATTGCCCCCCAAACCATTGACCAAATGTGTGATCGGGTGATGGAGTTACCGGACAGAACTAAGTTTCAAATTCTTGCTCCGGTGGTAAAGGGCAAAAAAGGGACCCATGTGCAACTACTTTCTAGCTTAGTTTCCCAAGGCTTTGTGCGGGTAAGAATTAACGGCGAAGTGCGAGAATTAAGTGACAATATTGAATTAAAAAAGAACCAAGCCCACACCATTGAAATAGTTATTGATCGCCTGATCAAAAAAGAAGGTTTACAGGAACGATTGGTAGACTCACTCAGTACTTGTTTGAAGCAAGCAGAAGGCACCGCCATTATTGACATTTTGGACAAGCCAACGCTGGCAGTGTTAGATGGAGGTAAAAAAGACGACAAAGAAGCATTAAAAGCGGCAGAAAACGGCCAGGCTTACCATGCAGAGTTACCCAAGGAAATTATCTTTTCAGAAAACTTTGCCTGTCCAGAACATGGGGCGGTGATGGATGAACTTTCCCCCCGCTTATTTTCTTTCAACTCCCCCTACGGTGCTTGTCCCGATTGCCATGGAATTGGCTTTGTGCGGTCTTTTTGCCCAGATTTGGTCATTCCTGATCCCGAAAAACCAGTGTATGTGGCGATCGCCCCCTGGTCAGAAAAAGATAATTCCTATTACTTGTCGTTACTGTACAGTTTAGGACAGCATTTTGATTTTCAGTTACAAACTCCCTGGAAAAAGCTAACCAAAGAGCAAAAGGAAATAATTTTATACGGCACAGAAGAAGAAATTTGGTTTGAAGGGGAATCCCGTTACCGCAATAAACAAGGTTATTATCGTCGTTTTGCTGGAGCATTAAATATCCTGCAAAAAAATTATGATGAAACCAATTCCGATGCCATTAAGCAAAAGTTAGAAAAATATATTATTAATCAACCCTGTCACACCTGTGGCGGCAAAAGGTTAAAGCCAGAAGCATTAGCAGTAAAACTAGGGCAGTACAACATTAACAATTTAACCAGTGTGCCCATCCGCCAGACCCTGGAACGGATTGAAAATCTAGAGTTGACTTCCCGGCAAGCCATGATTGGGGAATTGGCGTTAAAGGAAATCAAAGCCCGTTTGCAATTTCTCCTGGACGTAGGTTTGGATTATCTGACCCTCGACCGGGCCGCCATGACTCTATCTGGCGGAGAAGCCCAACGGATTCGCCTGGCCACCCAAATTGGTTCCGGTCTCACCGGAGTTTTATACGTTTTGGATGAACCAAGCATTGGTTTGCATCAACGGGACAACAATCGCCTGTTGGCCACTCTGACTAAGTTAAGGGATCTGGGCAATACGTTAATTGTGGTGGAGCATGATGAAGATACTATCCGCCACGCCGATTATATTGTTGACATTGGTCCGAAGGCGGGCATCCATGGTGGAGAAATTGTCTGTCAGGGGGATTTTCAGACTCTACTAAAAAATCAAAGGTCTCTTACTGGGGCTTACCTATCCGGTCGGGAGGCGATCGCCACTCCGGAGGAACGGAGAAATGGCAACGGAGCCAAGTTAACCCTCCAAGGTTGTTGCCATAATAATTTGCGTAATATTGATGTGACCATTCCCCTGGGCAAACTGGTGTGTGTTACAGGGGTATCCGGTTCCGGCAAGTCCACCCTAGTCAATGAATTGCTCCATCCGGCTCTGCAACATTATCTTTCTCGCCAAGTAGCTTTTCCCAAGAATTTAGGGGAAATCACCGGCCTCCAGGCGATCGATAAAGTCATTGTCATTGACCAATCCCCCATTGGCCGCACTCCCCGCTCCAACCCCGCCACCTATACAGGTATTTTTGACTCCATTCGAGAAATTTTCACCCAAACCATTGAAGCTAAAGCTAGGGGTTATAAGCCGGGACAATTTTCTTTCAACGTCAAAGGGGGACGCTGTGAAGCCTGCGCTGGTCAGGGAGTTAACGTGATTGAAATGAATTTTTTGCCCGATGTGTATGTGCAATGTGATGTGTGCAAAGGAGCCAGATATAACCGGGAAACGTTGCAGGTGAAGTATAAAGGTCATTCCATTGCCGATGTGTTGGCCATGACCACCGAGGAAGCCCTGACAGTGTTTGAGAATATTCCCAGGGCAGTAAATCGCCTGCAAACCTTGGTAGATGTGGGTTTGGGTTACATCAAACTGGGTCAACCGGCCCCCACTTTATCCGGGGGAGAAGCCCAACGGGTCAAACTAGCTTCCGAGTTATCTCGCCGGGCCACGGGCAAAACTTTGTATTTAATTGATGAACCCACCACCGGGCTATCTTTTTATGATGTCCACCATTTGCTCAACGTTTTGCAAAGACTAGTGGATAAAGGCAATTCTGTTTTAGTCATTGAACATAACCTGGATGTAATCCGCTGTAGCGATTGGATTATTGATCTGGGCCCCGAAGGTGGCGATCGGGGTGGAAAAATTATGGTTGCAGGAACCCCGGAAACAGTGGCGCAACATCCAAGTTCTTACACAGGGAAATATTTAGCGAAGGTATTGCAATCTTAAATGTGAGAAAAACTTAAATATATTTTCACTATTTAATCTAAAGTCACTGTTGACCGGGTCGCACCGGACAGATCAACTTCACCAAACCGCAAAACCTGTGACTTCGTGTGCAACGGTTTTTTATTTGACAGTTTAGGTCAAGATGCGTCTCGTGGTTCTTTCAAGTTCAACGCACGGATTAAACCATCATGCACTTTATAAAGGTCAGATTCAATAAACCCTTGTGATGGATAAAAACAGCGATAGCGCCAAGTGGTAGACGCTCCAATCTTAAAGCCGACCACTGAGTTGTCAAAAAGAAAACGGAGATCGTCCAGAATTCCAGTTTGCGTAAATTCAACCCCCAGTGCCCTTAGCTGCGATTCCAATTCGGCACGAGTGAATTGAGTTGATGCATGGTTTTGAATTGCAGAAAGTAACTTTACAATATGCGAGTACTGGATAAACCATTCATCGAGTAGTTCCTGACGAAGCCATTCAGAATATCCTGGTTCGGCTGTGTAAATTGCTTCAACGGGCAGATGATCGAAATTAGCTGGGGTTTCTTCGAAAGGATCATTAACGCTTTCCTTCACAGCATCAATTGTACGGCTCAAGAAACAAATCATATCTCTTGGGCGCATCATGGTTCGTTTCAAGAGGTAGTTGGAAGGTTTTGAGCGCTGCCGCATCTCGTTTTTGTCAAATAATCCATCTAAATCCTCCACCGCATCCACGTCGTTTTTTTGTGCAAAATAAGAAAGGCGACGCAACAAGAGCTTAAAAAGGTCGTCACGATCCCACTTAAGCAGAGCGCCACAGTCTTCACGTAGTTTGTTAGAGTCGTTCAGTGGCAGTACGGAAAAGATATCCTCACGGAGGAAAATGATAGGTCGAACCACGCCATTATACTTTGCTGTTAGAGAGTCAGATGCGGACACTAGGCCAGCAAGGACTTTCCGCGATACATCGAGAGAGACATTATCCCAGGCCTCATCGACCCGATCAAAGCAGATAACTGTTCGATATTCACAAGGTTGAATTTTCGCAAGTGCGGCTTCCAGATAAGCAATTATATTGCTAACGTTCTGGGCTAATGCAGTGCGGATGTCATTGTCTGCCGAAACTTCTTCAAAAGACAACTCACCGCCAGAAACTTCCACGGAGTCAAAGCTGCCATCTTCCAGGTCCAACCCTGCTCTTGGTAACTTTACCTTCGAAAGTCCGAGTAACTTCCGCCCAATTAATTGGTAAACCGATGGCAGAGGATGATCGAACAGTTTCTCAAGCAGGGTTTGGGCTTTTGCAATTGGTTGAGGGACTGTAACACCGTCCTTGGCGCAACGAGAGGCGTAAGCCTTGATAACTTCGACTAAAATCACGAATCGCCAAGAGTGCTTATATGCGAGTGATTCGGCCGTTTCACTATTACTTAGTAGAGAATGTACTTTCCAGTTGTAATCCTCAAACGAAAGAGAAACAAGTATATCTTTATCACTAAGATACTGATGAGGGTTCTCTTTCAGATATCTGAAAACCGCAGTCTTGCCTGCTCCCTTTCTTCCCAGTACCAAAAATGATGACTTATTTGTGAGTACTGAATTCAAAACACCGTTATCATAGAAGTAATTGACGAGCTCGTCGTCTCGCTCAGCAGAAACCTTGCCAACATTTATCCATTTAAGAACGCTCATGTACTTCGATTGTCCTCAGAAGGTAGTCAAATAACTAACGACCATGCAGCAGGTGCGATATGCTCACTCCTCTTAGAAAGTGTTTGAAAAGTTTTAAGCAAGCCTTTGAAGCATGAGATGAACCATGGCAACATAGAGCATTGTCTCACTGGTAGTAGGTAAATATTCATAATCCTTGCTTAAACGACGATAGCGGCCAAACCAAGCAAAGGTGCGCTCGACTACCCAACGGCGGGGTAGGACTTCAAAGCCTTTTTGTCCCTGCTTTTTGCTGACGACATTCAAATTCCAACCAAAAGTATGCTCCACCCAATAGATAAAATCCTTTCCGCCAAAGGTGCTATCAGTCCATATAACTTGCAGGCACTGCCAAAGGGGAGCAAACCAGGTAGCAAGTAGAATCAGACCCTGATGGTCGGAGCGATGGGCACCATGGACGACAACATCGAGAAGTAATCCCATGGTATCCACGAGGATTGTACGTTTACGACCATTGACCTTTTTTCCGCCGTCATAGCCAGTTTCTTGGCCAGTTCCAGCCTTTTTAAGTGACTGTGAATCTAAACAACCGGCACTAGGGTGAGTATTTCTTCCAGCTTTGAGCCGAACTTTCTCACGGAAGATACGGTTTAATTTTTTCCAGGTACCATCTTCGTGCCATTGCTGGAAATAACCATAGACCGTTCGCCATTTAGGAAAATCATGGGGCAGAAGTCGCCAGGCACACCCCGTTCTGAACATGTAAAAAATAGCATTGAGTATCTCCCGCAGACTAGTTTTCCGTTTTCTTCCCCCAGTTTTTGCTTTGGGTAAATGAGGTTCTACCAATTGCCACTGGCTATCAGTGATGTCCGTGCTGTAAAATTCCCGGATTATCATTAATTATGGTGAAAATTTTATTCTTTTCACCATTTTCCATTCTTCACCCTACTTTTCAAACACGCTCTAAGAGCTTAGCAGTAGGAAAGATTTTTGAGTCACCATAAGGGTATTGCGGCCATTGACTGCTGTGATTAATCCCTTAATAGTGCCCGAAATCCTGCCTGCTGAAAATGGATATCGGCAGTCAGTACATCAGTGATTCCTCGATCCTGCATCACGATGAATGATATGCAGTCCACTAAACCCCATTCCTTGTCTTCTCGTTGCTTAAACAAATTAAATGCTGATTTGTATAGACTGTTAGTTAATAGAACGACTTCAACACTGGGATCAGTTTCCAGGGATTCTAAAAGTTGGATTGCCGCTTTTCTATATCTTTGCTTAGAAAGCGCATTGCCTATCTCTAGCAAGATACCTTGGGTTGTTACTAGACGAATTTTGTTAGCCTCAATTTGATTAGCAAGCTGAATAGCCCGTACATGATTTTGATCAGTGATGGAAGATAATGCGATCGCAAAAGATGTATCTAAAAAAACTTCAGTCATTGTCAGAAAGAGTTTCCCCATACAAATATTGATCAATTTTCTCTGACCAATCAGGTTCACCCTGTAATTTTAAAGACTGAGCAGTTTGAAGAAACGTTTTAGGTGCTTTTACTTCATTTGGTAGAACACTTTCAACAACAATTCGCACCCTCGTACCTGCGGCAAGGTTTAAGGGAACTTCCAATTGAAGAGCTGTGCCGTCAAATACGGCTTCGAGTTCTTGAAGCATCATTTTATAAAAGCTGTGGACTTTTTTCAGTATAGCCTGACCTTCTTTTGTATTATCAAGACTTGAACGCTGAGTTGAAATCAAGCTCAATAGATACTGCTTTCTCAATTTCTTCCCAGTAAATATCTTCCAGGATGCCCTGTTTGTTCTTAATTCTCTGAGCATCAACAGCCCTTAGTTGGCTTAAGTTAATGTGGCGATCGCCATCTCGATGATTGCTTCAACGGGATAATCAATTTCCGTGGCACGAGCAGTTAGGGCATCTTGAATCCGATCTGGTAAACACCTTAAAATAATTTCTGCATCAGCGGACGAAATTTGCTCCGAAAATTTCACTTGCACGGCCTAGGACTCCATAGGAATTTGGACATTGCACGGCGGCTCAGTTGTCCTTAAAATAATCGCCTCCAGTTCCAATAATAACCTAGGGTTTTTTGAGTAAGGTATAAGGAATAACGTTTGAAGACTATCGGTTGAACCCAAGTTAGGTAAATATAATCTTTGCCGGATAGCTTCATTACTCTGCAAGCAGGTTTTTATTATTCCTAATTGCTCTTGTATCGGTCTAGGCATTGAACACCTGAAAGCATGCCATTGATGGAGCTACTCCGATCTTTTAAATATTTTTGTATCTAGCTAGGGGCGGCCGTGGCCATAATAGTAGCTAGGGCCTGGGTTAATTTTTGGTTATCTGCCATTGTCCGCACTGCCACTCGGAAAAAATCCTCACCTAATTCGGGAAAACTAAGACAATCTCGGATCAAAATTTGGCATTTAGTTAATAGTTCTTCTTGAAGTTCTGGAGCAGGTATGGTCGTTTTTACGAGCAAAAAATTGGTCTGACTCGGCAAGGGAAATAGCCCTGGTAAACTCGCTAAATCTTGCTGCAATGCGCTACGGGCAGGGGGTAACCATTGCCAAACCAGTTGACGAAATTCCTCGGCTTCCAAACTGGCGATCGCCGCCGCTTCGGCCAACACATTCACAGGCCAGGGGTCCCGCCAAGCTTGCCATTGAGCTAAAAGATCTGGGTGGGCTAGGGCATAACCTAAGCGTAATCCGGGCAAACGATAAAACTTGGTCAGAGAGCGGAGAATAATTAAATTGGGATGTTTCTCCAAATCCCCCACCAGACTTTGCTCTTCTCCCGGGGGCAGAAAATCCATAAAAGCTTCGTCCAACAACACCCATTGATAGTGGGGCAGGAGGGCAAGAATTTCCTCCCGAGCTAGTAGAGTGCCGGAGGGATTATGGGGATTATTGAGAATTAAACCGTGGTGTGAGGACTGGACGGCTGAAGTATTGGCAATTTCCGATGGCGATCGCAATTTTCGCCAAGGCCATGGTTGATCAACCTGCCAGGGAATAGTTTTAAGCTCGGCTCCGGCTCCCCGCCAACTGCGGCCATAGTCCCCAAAGGCCGGGCCCACCACATAGGTACAATCCAAACTAGCAAAAGTGCGCCCCGCTAGGGTTAACAATTCCGCGGAACCGTTGCCCGGCAACACCCAATCCATCGACAACTGATGATGATCGGCGATCGCCTGACGAAGATGAATATATTGGGGGTCGGGATAGTGGCGCAGGGCCGGCAAAGCTGACTCAATGGCGGCCAGGACAGAGGCGGGGGGGCCCAAAGGATTAATACTGGCGGAAAAATCTAGTAAAGAAAAAGCTGGACAGCCTGCCATCTGCGCTGCCCAACCCAAATTACCACCGTGGTGGGGTCGCTCAAACAAAGGTCAGTGGCAATTATTTTTTCTCAGGAGCAACTTTATCTTTGAACATTTTGCCTGCGGAGAAAGCCGGCACCTTAGTGGCTGGAATGAGCATTTTATCCCCAGTTTTGGGGTTACGGCCCTCCCGTTCCTTACGTTCCCTGGCTTCAAAGGAACCAAAGCCCACTAGGGTTACTTTTTCCCCTTCGGCCACCACTTCCATGATGCAATCAATGGCGGCTGAAATTACCGCATCTACCTCCTTTTTAGTGATGCTTTCCCCCAGTTGCTCTTTCGCTTTGTCCGTGACCGCATGGACTAATTCGCCTTTATTCATCTGAAAAAATCTCCTTGAGAGTGAGTTTGTTGGAATAGACTCATTTTTTAGGCATTTTCTCCCCATAACAGGGTCATCGGGAGGCTCCACAGCCCGGATAGACACAGAAATTTGGCATTAAAAACCCCTGAAATCCCCGCAGACTGGCTGTTTCACTGCCTTATTCTATGCACAAAGTGTGGAAGTAGGATCACTTTTCCCCACGAATTTTTGCAGTTTTGCGGGATTTTGTCACAATCCTTTACGAAAACTTGGATTTTACCCGGACTTAAAAGTTAACCTAACTCAAAGGATGTAACTCCGTAAATTTTATCTAGGGCGATGGAGGGGGCTTGCCCAGTGTACATTCGAGCAGTTTCAAAAACTACCTGCAGGCTATATTTCGTTGCTAGAGTGATCGCCGCTTGGTTGGGTTCTGGCACATCTAGGTAAATGGTATTTTCCGCTGTAGGAATTGCTTTTAGAGCTAAAAAGATAATTTCCGCTACCTCTGGAGTATCAGCAAACAGAGGGCCAATTTTGTAACCTACTCGGCAGGGGCGTAGAACGCCATAACCCCGTAAAATCCCATCTTCTTGGTAGGCGATCGCCTGGTGCCCCGATTGATGACACCATGTTCGTAAAAATTCTTCCCTGGGGGCAGGAAAGCATTGATCGTCATAGGCCAATACATCTTCCCAGGCCATGGCATCTTCTAGAGGGACCAGATGGGGGGATGGGGACGATAGGCCGCCGGTAACACCCTGGTAACGAATATTGCGGTAAGCCAGATGAAAACCGGATTTTTGATAATTTGCCTGTTGGGCCAAAACTCCGTCCAAACCGATATTGCAGCCTTGTAAATAGTCCAAAGCCCTTTGCCAAATTTGCCAGCCGTAACCCTGACCTCGATACTCCGGTTTGACAATGTAAAAGCCGATAAAACCAAATTCTTGGTTGTATTTCACCGCCGAAATGGTGGCAATTGGTTCCCCGTCCAATAAACCCACGAAAAATCCCTGGCGATCGCCTTGGTAAAAACAGTCAGCATCTTGGTGACCGGGATTCCAACCCTCCGCAGCCGCCCAATCCACCGCCAAAGCAATCTCCGCTGCAGTCATCGTTCTGATCAAGTATTTCTGCTCAGTCATCACCTTTAGTCACTATTAACTTCAACGTTTGCTGACTTGGTAAAGGGAATTGTAACCAATGCCGAAACCGCCCCAATGCTAGCATTAACCTGGATTGCCATAGATTTTAGTCAATTAAAAACCTCGAATCTTAACAATCATTAACTTACTCACCCTGGGAGAAACTGCGGATGGTATCGATCGCCGAACGGACAAAATTAAACCTGCCCCCCATTGCTGGTAAAGAAGCGGAAATATTAGCCGTTGTTAATGAAAATAAACCGGTGTTTTTACACCAAACCAATTTGCAGTTGGAGAATTTGCAATCGGCCTGTGCCTGCGCCCTGCATATGCACCAACCCACCATTCCCGCCGGGCAAGATGGGGCGTTGATTTCCAATCTGCAGTACATGTTTGAGCATCCTGGGGAGGGGGATAACCACAACGCCGATCCCTTTGCTTGGTGTTACCGTCGGTTGGGGGAAATTATTCCCCGTTTAGTGGCGGAAGGTTGCAATCCCCGCATCATGTTGGACTATTCTGGCAATTTGCTCTGGGCGTTCCAGCAAATGAGCCGCAACGACATTCTTGATGACCTGAAACGGTTAGCCTGTGATGCCCAATATCAGCCCTATGTGGAATGGTTGGGAACCATGTGGAGCCATGCGGTGGCCCCTTCCACCCCCATCCCCGATTTGAAGCTACATATGTTAGCGTGGCAACAACACTTTGCTGATATTTTTGGTCTGGAAGCATTACAACGGGTGAAAGGTTTCTCGCCCCCGGAAATGCATTTACCCAACCATCCTGATACTTTGTTTGAGTATGTTAAAGCCCTAAAAGAATGCGGTTACCGTTGGTTGATGGTGCAGGAACATTCCGTGGAAAACCTCGATGGTAGTGGCCTTTCCGGTGATCAAAAATATGTTCCCAACCGCTTAGTGGCCCGCAACTCCCGGGGAGAAACGGTGAGCATTGTCGCTCTCATTAAAACCCAAGGTTCCGACACCAAGTTAGTGGCCCAAATGCAGCCCTATTACGAGGCCTTAGGGCGGGGTAAACAACCTGTGGGCAATCACCACATTCCTGCCTGTGTCACCCAAATTGCCGATGGGGAAAATGGCGGCGTCATGATGAACGAATTTCCCCCTGCCTACGAGCAAGCGACTCGCAAAATGGCGGAAAATGGCGGTAAATCCGGCACAGTGGCCATTAATGGCACGGAATATTTAGAACTACTGGAAGCGGCCGGCGTGCAAGAGTCCGATTTCCCCGCGATCCAAGCCATTCAACAACACAAAATTTGGCAACGGGTTAATCCCGATTCCCCCAGCCATGAACAGGTGGAAAAGGCGATCGCCGAATTGAAAGCCACGGACCACCAATTTGGGATGGATGGAGCTTCTTGGACTAATGATCTCAGTTGGGTACAGGGCTATGAAAATGTGCTCGAACCAATGAACCAACTCAGCGCCAAATTCCACCAAAAATTCGATCGCTTAGTGGCGGAAGATCCCAGCGTTACCCAACGGGAGGATTATCAAAACGCTCTGCTATATCTGTTATTAGTGGAAACTAGTTGCTTCCGTTATTGGGGCCAAGGCACCTGGACTGATTATGCCCGGGAATTGTACCGTCGGGGGGAAGAAGCTTTAGCTTAATTTTTCCGGTTTACTGGGGACAATAAGCTTGGACATAGTTAGGTAAAATTTGACCAACTTTGCAGTCTCCCGGTAAATCATCAATCCCATTGCCTGCCATGGCTGATCGCCAATCGTTGGAAGAAGCTCTCCGCCGAATTTGGGGCTATGACCACTTTCGCTATCCCCAGGGAGAAGTAATTGATTGCCTATTGGCCAGGCGGGATTGTCTGGTGGTACTACCCACTGGAGGAGGGAAATCTATTTGCTTTCAATTGCCGGCATTATTGGGGGAGGGATTAACCCTGGTGGTTTCACCGTTGGTGGCCCTCATGGAAGACCAGGTACAAAGTTTACGTAGGCAAAATCTGCCCGCCGCCTGTCTCCATAGCCAATTGAGTCGCCCCGAAAGAAAACAGGTGTTGTACCAATTGGGGCAACAGCAACTAAAGCTCCTTTACCTTTCGCCGGAAACCCTGCTGAGTGAGCCAGTCTGGAATTTGCTCCGGCAACCCCAGGTCAAATTGCAAGGAATCATGCTCGATGAAGCCCATTGTTTGGTGCAGTGGGGAGATAGTTTTCGTCCTGCCTACCGCCGTTTGGGAGCCCTGCGTCGGGGATTAGGCAGAGACAAGGGCCAGATTCCCCTGGCCGCCTTCACCGCCACAGCCGATCGCCAGCAACAGAATTTGATCGTAGAAGGATTGAATTTGCGATCGCCGGAGTGTTTTCAGGTCAGCCCCCATCGCCCCCAACTACATCTGAAAGTCAAAATGGTGCTGAGTGAATATTGCCGCCGGCAACAATTACGGCGTTTTTTGCTCAAGCATCTCCAGGAAAGCGGTTTGATTTACGTCCGTACCCGCACCATGGCCATCAACTTAGCCCAATGGTTGCAGGAACGGGGCTTTGACAGCGAAGCTTACCATGGCGGTTTGGGCCCCCACCAACGACGACAGTTGGAACAAAAATGGTTAACGGGGCAAATTTCTTCGGTGGTTTGCACCAATGCCTTTGGCCTGGGCATAGACAAGCCCGATACCCGTTGGGTGTTACATTACCAAGCCCCCCTGATGTTGATGGATTATCTCCAGGAAGTGGGACGGGCCGGACGAGATTTGCAACCGGCAGAATGTCTCACCTTAGTTAGTGAACCCACCGGTTGGTTGGACTCTGGCGATCGCCAATTGCGTCAGTATTTTTTGAGTCAAGCCAGCAAATATCTACAACGAGCCGAGGTCTTGAGTCAACAAATTCCATCCCAGGGCAACCTAGGGCAACTAAAAGCCCATTTTCCCGATTTGGAAATGGCTCTGGCGTGGCTCCACCGTCGGGGTAATTTAGAGTGGTTAGATCCATTTAACTACCGCATTAACCCCGGCCATTACCAGGCCAATCCCCTGGAGGAATTGAAAAGCCAGTATCGCCTGATGACCCAATACCTGACCACTTCCCGTTGTCGTTGGCAAACGATTTTGGTTGCCTTTGGTGACAATTCTCCGGCGGCGAGGCGACCCTGTGGCACCTGTGATAATTGTTTAGTTGGACGCTGCTAATTTTCAGGAGCCTAGGGGATGGTTGGTAACTGGGATTAATGATTTAGATATAAAATCTAATACTGATCCAGGTAATATGCAACGAACGTGGTCCTATTTTACGGACCATCGACATTTATATATTCTCTGTAAACAGCCTTAAATTTAGAGAGTGTTTGAAAAGCCCCCCTGGCTCCCCAAGTTTGGGGGAAGTTAAGTAAAAGTCACCCATTATTGGGGGATTTAGGGGGCAAAATAAAACTTTTCAAACAGATTCTTAGACATTTATTCATCTTTTTTTCCCTGCACCATGGTTAATCAGCCCCTAGTAAGCATTATCATCCCCGCCTACCGGGCCGAAAACACCATTGCTTTTACCGTTCGTAGTGTGTTGGCCCAGACCTATGACCATTGGCAGGTAGCGATCGGTGTGGATGACCAGGTGGATTACCTGCAACTATTGGCTGAACAGGGTATTAATGACCCCAGGCTAAAGCAAGTTTTTACCGGGGGCATTGGTAGTGGGGAGGCGATCGCCAGGAATAAGGCGGTGAGTATTTGTGATGGGGACATTCTGGCCAACTTAGATGCGGACGATGCCTTTGCATCCGATCGTCTGGAAAAGTTAGTACCCCTAGCAGAAAAATATGGCGTGGCGATCGATAACACGGGGGTTTATAACAGTGAATTGGTGTTGTATAAGCAACCCTTTCCCCAACGACAAGCACTGAACTTTGCCACAGCGGCGGATATTCTTAGTCCCCGCATTCCCTTTTTTCCAGTTTTTCAACGGCAATTGTTGGGAGATGGCTGGACGAAAGTGCCCTTTGCGGCGGATGTACTTTTCAATTTAGAGCTATTGAGTCGCACGGAAAAAGTAGCTATTCACCCCGAGCCCCTCTATCGTTACTATAAACGGGACAATTCCATTACCCAATCCGCCAATGCTTTTGAAACTGCGGAAAAAGCCTATCTAACTATTTTGTCTCTGTTAGACGAAGGCGCTTTGACTTTAACCGATGCAATTCGTCAAGCGGCCCGGCAAGAGTTTAGTGAAAATCTAGCTTTAAATAAAGTTTTTCGTCGTTACATGGAAGAAGGTCGTTGCCAAAATCTAGAACAATTTTTAGATATGACAAATAATGGGCAGAAAATTGAGTTTGTTTCTAACCTTAACTAAGTTAATTGCTCTATGATCATCGCCCTATTTTTTGTAATTAATCAGTAGCGAGAAAATTTGTCTCAGTCTATCTCTGCCCAATCTGGTTATACCCTGCCCGTGTTTGCCTGTGCGTCGGCGATCGCCGCTGTGGAAACCTTGCTCACTAGTAACTGTCCAGATTCGGTCACGCTGGAACTATTGGAACCGGCTAGAACGGCGGAAATTGCCATTGAACAGGGGGCTTTGCTCGGTCATCACAGAGCCTTGGCCATCACCCGCAGCGAACCGGGCAATAACTTGGATTTAACTCGCCATACCCCCGTTTGGGCGGAAGTGGAATTTACCCCAGGGGAAGGAAAACTGATTATTCAAGGGGGAGAAGGCATTGGCAAACAGCTTGATAGGGAAGGCCAAGCCGCCATTTACAGCTATGCCCAACGATTATTAAGACACCATTTGCAGCCGTACATAAGTGGAGATCAAACTCTGATGGTTTCCTTAATTTTGCCCCTTGGTCGAACCTTAGCCACTCGCACATCCAATGCAGCTTTTGGGGTGGTGGAAGGTCTATCTTTGTTAGGCACCAGCGGCATTGCCCAACCCCTCAGTGCTCCGGAGCAACTGGCAGAGTTTCAACAGCATTTGACTAGTGCGGCTCAACAACATCAATGCTTAGTATTTTGCCTGGGAGAAAACGGTTTAGACTTAGCTCGACAGTGGGGAGTACCCCTAGACCAAATGGTAAAAACGGCCAATTGGTTAGGCTCCCTTTTTGTGGCGGCGGCGGCCGTGGGGGTACAGGAAATCTTGCTCTTGGGTTACCACGGCAAATTGATCAAACTAGCCGGGGGCATTTTCCACACCCATCACCATTTAGCCGATGGCCGTTTGGAAATTCTCACTGCCCAAGCTGTACAAGCAGGTTTACCCTATCCCCTGGTACAGGAACTTGGCCAAGCACCCACCACGGAAGCAGGGTTAAAGCTATTACGCCACTGGCAAACGGAGCAAAATTGTCCTTGGGTTAGCAAAATTTACCAAGCCATGGCGGACACCGTCGATCGCCGTTCGGAGGAATATGTTTATAAAGTCAGTCAACATCAATTAAAAGTGGGCAGTTTACTATTTGATGGCGATCGCCAACCGGTGGCAATTAGTACTCAAGGTCAGGCCATGGCTGATAAATTGGGGATGACCATACCAGAAACTTAGCTTCCTGCTTAAAGAAAACCCCACAATTCCGGGGAGGCACAGCCTAGGGGATAATGGGAAAGTTGCCATTTGGAGGGAGACAGTAGACCATGCGCATTTTAATTATGGGAGGAACCCGTTTTATCGGTATCCATCTCTGCCGGGTGCTGGTGGCCCAAGGTCATGAAGTGGTCCTATTCAATCGGGGAAATCGTCCTGACCCCGTCAATGGCGTGGCCCAAATCCATGGCGATCGCCGGGTCGCTGAACAGTTGCGCGAAAAACTAGAAAAGGAAGAATTTGACGTAATTTTTGACAACAACGGTCGGGAGTTGAGCGATACCCAGCCCCTGGTGGACTTGTACAATGGCCGAGTACAGCAATTCGTTTACATGAGTTCCGCTGGGGTTTACCAAGCATCATCCCAAATGCCCCACCGGGAGACCGATGCGGTGGATCCCCAGAGTCGCCACAAAGGCAAATTTGAAACGGAACGCTATCTAGCCCAGAGCGGCATTCCCTGGACTGCCATCCGCCCCACCTATATTTACGGTCCCCACAATTACAATGCCCTCGAATCCTGGTTTTTTGACCGTTTAGTGAGGGGTCGAGCCATTCCCATCCCCGGTAATGGTCAATACATCACCCAACTGGGCCATGTGGAAGATTTGGCGATCGCCATGGCCAAAACCATTGTTACCCCAGCAGCGATCGGGCAGATTTATAACATCTCCGGCGATCGATACGTCACCATGAATGGTCTAGCTCAAGCCTGTGCCACCGCGGCGGGTCTTGATCCCCAGGGCGTTAAATTAGTCCACTATGACCCCAAGGATTTTGACTTTGGTAAACGCAAAGCTTTTCCCCTGCGTCAACAACACTTTTTTGCCGATATTCAAAAAGCCCAAGACCATTTAGATTGGCATCCCAATTATGGTTTAGTAGAAGGCTTAAAAAATAGCTTTCAACTGGATTATCTGCCGTCCGGTAAAGGGGAGGAAAAAGGAGATTTTGACCTAGACGAGCAAATCCTGGCATTCAGTTAATTTAGGGTATTAAATACCAATGTTCACAAAATTTTGAGAAGTTAACTATTAGTGAATACCACGGAGGAACATAATGGCCACCACTGCCGATGAAGTTTGGGCCCTACTGGGGGAGTTGATTGAATCCCAGAAAGAAACTGATCGCCGTATGCAAGAGACCGATCGCCGTATGAAATTAACGGATCTTCAAATGCAGGAGACCGATCGTCGTATGCAAGAGACCGATCGACTTATCAAAGAAAACGGTCGCTTTATCAAAGAACTGGGGAAACAAATTGGTGGGTTAGGGAAAAAATTTGGTAGTTTTACCGAAGGCTTGGCCTTGCCTTCCATGGAGCGCATTCTGCAGGAGCGTTTTGGCATGGAAGTTATTAGTCCTAGTGTCAGGGCCAGCAAAGGAGGGCAACACCTAGAAATTGACGTTCTAGCCTATGCCAACAGTGACATTAATACCGCTTACGTGGTGGAAGTAAAAAGCCATCCCAGGGAAGAGTCCATTACCCAACTAAAAAATTTGCTCCAGAAGTTTCGTACCTTCTTTCCTGAACACAAAGATAAAAAGTTGTATGGCATTCTGGCGGCGGTGGATTGGTCAGATGACTTAAAGCAACAGGCGTTACGGGAGGGTTTATATGTGGCCAGCATCCACGATGAAGTTTTTGAGTTGGCAGAGACTCCACCTGATTTTGAGCCTAAACTCTGGTAAAGATTTAACGGATCAACCGGTTTTTTTGGGGGTTATTCAAGTAACCCTTAGTAAGCTAATTATTCTCTACTTGCCCAATTTATTTAGATTATTTGAACTCACTAAATTTCTATGACTGCTCTACGCATCGGCAACGGCTACGATATCCACCGCCTCGTAGGCGATCGCCCCTTGATTTTGGGGGGAGTTACCATTGCCCACCATTTAGGACTGGATGGCCACAGCGATGCCGACGTGCTGACCCACGCTTTAATGGATGCTCTCCTAGGGGCATTGAGTTTGGGGGACATTGGCCACTACTTCCCTCCCAGCGATGCCCGGTGGCAGGGGGCCGATAGCCTCAAACTTTTGGCTCAGGTGCATCAATTAATCCTTGAACGGGGTTGGCGAATCAATAATCTGGATAATGTGATTGTGGCAGAACAACCCAAACTTAAACCCCACATCCAGGCCATGAAGGAAAATTTAGCCAAAGTTTTGACTATTGATCCAGATTTAATTGGCATTAAAGCTACCACCAACGAGCGTTTGGGCCCCACGGGAAGGGAGGAAGGCATTGCCGCCTACAGCGTGGCTTTGTTAATCAAAGAAGGGTAAACACCGGACCATGGGATAGAAGATTCTTGTCCTATCCATGCCACTGGTAAAGGTTGTTACGGTTTGCCTGTTGCAAAATGTGAGAAGAGCAGTCTAATCTGCCCTGTGAATTTTGACCGCATTTTTGCTTGGCCGCTGACCAGTTTAGAAGTCTTTATGAATCTTGCCCTGCCTAGCCAGTATCAATTCTTACCCCGTTTTTTTCGCCTAGCCACCATTGCTGTCCTTTCCAATATGATGGTGCCCTTAGCTGGGTTAGTGGACACCGCTTTTTTGGGCCATCTAGAAGACATTGATTATTTAGCAGGGGTGATCCTCGGCTCGATTTTGTTTGATTACCTCTACCGGGTCCTAAAATTTTTACGCACCAGCACCACCGCTCTCACGGCCCAAGCTGTGGGGGAAGAAGACCAGGCGGAGGTATGGGTGGCGGGACTAAGAAGTGCCTTGGTAGCCCTATTGTTGGGTTTGGGCATTTTAGCCTTGCAATATCCCTTGCAAAAATTCGGTTTTGCCCTGTTAACTGGGGCTCCAGGGGTGGAGCAGTCGGGTATGGACTATTTTTACGGCCGGATTTGGGGGGCTCCGGCGGTGCTGCTCAATTTTGTCATCTTGGGCTGGCTATTGGGACAAGAACGCAATGGTTTAGTTTTGCTCATTTCCCTGGTGGCTAATTTTTCCAACGTTGGTCTGGACTATTTGATGATTAACCGTTGGGGGTGGGCTAGTGCGGGGGCCGGTTGGGCCACTGCCAGTAGTCAGTATTTAGCTCTGGCCCTAGGTTTGATCTCCATTGTGGTTCTAGCCCAAGGGGAAAAAGAGAAGGGAGAGTTTAAAGCGGCGATCGCCAAATTATCGGACTGGGGAGCGTTGCGGGCCACCATTGCTCTGAAAGGGAACATCTTGATCCGTTTTGTGATTTTAATCACCACCTATTCTTTGTTTACTAATATCAGTTCCAGCTTTGGCACGGAAGTCTTGGCCCAAAACGGTCTGCTGTTACAAATTGCCCTGCTTAGCCAATTCACCATCCAAGGGGTGGGCATGACCAGCCAAACCCTGACTGGTAATTTCAAGAGTAAAGGGGAATATCAATTGTTATTGCCGGTTTTACTCACCGCCATCGTCACCACCCTATTAATGGCCCTGGGCTTTGCCGCTGTGGCGATCGCCTTCCCCGAAACCCTATTCGGACTGTTAACCAACCATGCAGAAATCAACGACAGCGTCCGTCAATACACCATCTGGCTGATTCCCCTGTTGGAGAGCACCGCCCTGGCCTTTATGCTGGAAGCCTATTTCATCGGGCTTAAAGCGTCCCAACCCCTTAGGAACGGAGTGCTGTTTGCCTTCTTCGGGATCTATTTACCCTGCCTTGGGCTAGCCATCTGGCAACAGAGCAATAATCTGCTGTGGTTCTCCCTGGTCTCCTACATGTTGGGCCTAGTGGTTTATCTGGGCTGGCAATTACTTACCCGATTTTCACCGCAAACTCTAGCTCTGGAAAGCAAACAACCTAGCTAGGGCTTGTCAGATGATTGAGAATTATTATGGCCGTGAAAACGAATACCAAGGAAAACATCATAGAGGAAGCTCCAGAAATTTTTCCCTTCCAGTAATCCCAGGGATTGATCACAACCCTTCTCATCCAAAATGGGCTTGGTGATGTGATAGGTGTTTTGGTACTGATACCAAGGAATAGAAGGCCAAAGGTGGTGGATCAGGTGGTAATTTTGCCCGAAAATGAGCCAATTTAAAATGGGGCTGGGATAAACCCTGGCATTTTTCCAACGGTTGCGTTCTTGGAAAGGTCGATGGGGCAGGTAATCAAAAAACAGTCCCAGGGCAATGCCAACAATTAAAGCAGGCACAAACCAGTAATTCATCACAAAGCCGATAAAGCCGTAATGAATGCCGAGAAAAACGATCGTGAACAACACAAGCCGACTTAAGAACCACTCTAGTAGCTCATATTTGCGCCATAACCGCCGTTTAAAGAAAAAGATCTCATGGTAGAAGAACCGGGCGGCAATGAGGAAGAGGGGACCGCCGGTGGAAACAAAATGGTCTGGGTCATTTTCAGGGTCATTGACGTTGGCGTGGTGTTGGAGATGAACCCGGGTAAAGACGGGAAAAGCAAAGCCCAACATTAAGGCACTACCGTGGCCAAGCACTGCATTAATAATGGTGTTCCGATGGGCCGCATTGTGGGATGCATCATGGATCACTGTGCCTGACAGGTGCAGCGCCAGCACCGAACAACTAAAACAAAGCCAGTGGGGCAGCCCCCATTGCCAGTAGCCAAAAACGTTAGCGAGCATTAAGAGAATAGCTATCCCGAACATGGCCACGTTGGGATTGAAGCCGCCGTCCGCCTGTAAAAACTCTTTTGGGACAGCTTGGGAAACGGTTTGCAGCGGTTGGGTCGCCTGCATTACTATGACGGACTCCTGGCACACGAAATGGGACGCACTTCTGGTCAGTTTATAGCAAAAATGCTGGGGAAAGGAAGACAACTAGGGAAAAAGAACAGGACATCAAATGGTCATTCCCCAGACCCTGGCGTCTTTGCCAGAGTAATCTCCCTGGCGCGGATGTTACACAAATGTAACGAAAAATATTTTCCCTCTCAGAATTTAGGCAAAGTGCCCAAACCCATCCTAGGCAAGCAATTCGTCCACCAACAAAAAGCTCTTTTGGTCAACAGACTTGACAAAAATCTTAACAATACGTTACATTTATTTACATAAGGTTACAAAATAAAAACCTCAAATACCCAATCAAGGAGATCAACACTATGACTAGCCGCGGATTTCGCCTCGACCAAGACAACCGTCTCAACAACTTCGCCATTGAACCCCCTGTGTACGTTGACAGCAGTGTTCAAGCCGGTTGGACTGAATACGCCGAAAAAATGAATGGTCGTTTTGCCATGATTGGCTTTGTTTCTCTCTTGGCAATGGAAGTAATTACTGGCCACGGCATTGTGGGTTGGTTGCTCTCTCTCTAATTGGCTGGGTGCATAACCAAGCAATCTACTGAACCAGGGCCTAGCTCCATGAACTACCAAAGGACTGCCCTTGGCACCGTGAAAATCGAACAAATAAGAGGTAAAACTATGAACGCCGACACTGATATTTATCAAAACAAAGATCTATTTGCCCCCGTTGTCTTCCGCAAAGACTTCAACCAATTTGCCCCCATCAACGGGAACCAAGCCTGGTCTTTATTTTTCACCGCCGGGCAAGAAGATAAGCAACTGGGCAACAGCCCTGAATTCGGTCGCTTTTTCACCAATACTCTCTTCGCCATTGGGGCTGCCACTTTCATCTGGGGTTACTTCTTCAGCCGTTGGGCTGACTTTCTCTAAAGCCTTGGTTTACCGTAAGCAGAGCCAAGCCACGGTACCACTTGCCATAGCACCACTGACACCCTTGGTACCGGGTGTTATTTTTTTTGCAATATGATCATGTTCTGTCGAAGTTTTGTCGAAATTTAGGGATAAAAAACGGGGAAAGTGGAGAGAAAAGTCGTTGTGCCTAGGCAAAAGTTTTAATTTTTTTAGCAAACACCTGTGATTCTAGAAACTCTTACGGTATCCTTACGTCAACTAGCCTATGTGAGGAGTCAGCCGTGTTGGGTAAATCCATGAATCAAGCCGTCAATACCAACTGGGCGATCGAGAGTGGCGGAGGCAAACTAAGTGCCCTGCCCCCGGAGTCGTTAACCAATGTTGACCTGATTTTGCTCTGTCAGCAAAAGACCCGTCCCGATAGTACCGCTTTTAATGAGTTGCTCCGGCGTTACCAGTCCCATGTGGATAAAATTCTTTATCACTTGGCCCCCGACTGGCAGGACCGGGCGGACTTGGCCCAGGAGGTTTGGATTCGGGTTTACCGTAACATCCATCGCTTAAACGAACCGGTCAAATTTAAGGGTTGGCTCAGCCGCATTGCCACTAACCTCTTCTACGACGAGTTACGCAAGCGCAAACGGGTTAGTCATCCCATTTCCCTTGACGCTCCCCGGCGCATGGATGACGGCGAAATTGACTGGGACATTGAATCTGATTACCCCAGTCCCGATGAAACTTTATCCACTGCTGAATTTTATGAATGTTTGCGTTCGGCCATTAAGGACCTACCTGAAGCTTTCCGCACCACCATTATCCTGCGGGAAATTGACGGTTTAGCCTACGAAGAAATTGCCGAAATCACCGGGGTTTCCCTCGGGACGGTTAAATCTCGCATTGCCCGGGCCCGGGCGAAGTTGCAAACTTTTTTACAGCCCTATTTGGCTTCCTAAGCCCACCCTAAACATTGAATCCTAGCTTCCGCCACCAGCAATGGTTTTTATTATTGGTGTTAGTCCCATCACCCTTGGTCTAGGGAGTGTCCAACTTTGTGAGGAGTGAATCGGCCAGAGTTAATAACAAACAGCTAATTCACTATTACTTGTCGGTGGAGATTCCCCCGAAGAGGTTTACTATGAATTCAAAATTTGACTTTGATTGTCCACGGCAGCCTTGGGATGGAGCTGAACCTGGAAATGAGGATTTATTGTTTGATGAAAAATTTGAGCTGTTGAGTGCTTACATTGACGGGGAGGTTACCCCCCAAGAGAAGAAACAGGTACAAGGCTGGATTGATAGCGACCCAGAGTTTAAGCAGACCTATCTGGGGTTGATTCGTTTGCAAAACGCTTTGCCCCAAGTGCCAGTGCCGCCGGCTATTGACGCCGATGTGTTGGCCCAGAGGGTATTTGCCAAACTAGAGCAGGAAAATCGTTGGCGTGGTATTTGGTTCTGGGGTAGTGTGACTGCCGCCGCTGTGGTGGTGGCCGCCTACTCTAGTATTCTGGGTAAACCCTTGGTTCCTTCTCTGAATCAGGCTAATTTGGACCCGGCGATCGTAGCCATGGATGAAGATCCTTTGATGGTTGCCATCCACGAGCCGATGTTTGAAGTGTTAACCAAAGTGGACCCTGGCCATGGGCCCGAAAATGAGGGAGCGGAACAAGGGCTGCATTAATTTGATTGTTGCTTTGCCCCTGGATGATTAATTTGGTTGAATTTAATCTGTTTTTAGATTTACTTGGTAGTGCCCTGTTGCTATCTCTGCCGTGGCTCCTGTTGGGAATTATCATTTCTAGTACTTTCCTAATTTGGACCGATGAGCAGAAATGGGTGGCTAATTTCCCCCGCAATCGTTTGCTCAGTAGTTTGGTGGGAAGCGCCCTCGGTTTTCTGCTGCCTCTGGGGGCTTTTGGTAGTGTGCCCTTAGTGAGGCGTTTACTTTTACAGGGAGCTCCCATTCCTTTGGCTGTTAGTTTTTTAGTGGCAGCACCCACCTTGAATATTTTTGCCATTGTCAGGGTCTTATCTTCCCGTCAATCTCAGTACGGTCTAATTTTTCTTTGTATTTCTTGCAGTTGGTTGATGGCGATCGTGATGGGGTTAGTTTTTAGTACCTATCGACTGGCCCGTCAACAGGCAGAGGACGAGGGGGAAACGGCCCTGTTAAACATTCCCCTATTACGGTCAGGGGCTTTGATTATACTCCAATCTTCGATGGAGGCGTCCCCAAGGCAGGGAGGGTTGGTTTTTGCCAGTGGAGTTAATCCTGTGGCAGATTTTTCCTGGCGGCAAAAGTTACATCTTTTTGGTCGTAACATCATTGAGGAATTTCAGGAATTTGGTGGGGTGCTAGTCATCGGGACGGCGATCGCCTGTGGCATTGTCTTTTTCCTTCCCCAGGCGTGGTTACTACAATGGGCTGGATTGGGGCCGGTACGGCAAACTGTACTAATGATGGGTTGGTCGTTCATTTTACCCCTGGGAAATTTTAGTAACCCAGATTTATTGGCACCCCTGGGGGAACAACTCTGGCGAGGGTCCATGGTTGCTTTTTTATTATGGGGAAGTTTGTTTAATTTACAGACCATTGGACTCTGGTTAGTAACCCTGAGACTGCGGCCCTTGAGCTACTTAGTGGTGTTAGTGGGCTTATCAGTCTTTCTTTTTGCCATGGTGACTAATTACTACTTAAGTTAGGCTCCATTATGGAAAAAATTTGTCCCCTGGTGGTGCTTAATTGGGGCGATCGCCGTGATATTATTACAGGTAACGCGGATGTGGCGGAATTGGTATACGCGCACGTTTGAGGGGCGTGTGGCTTTGCCTTGCGAGTTCGAGTCTCGCCATCCGCATTTTTGCCAATAACTAGAGTGCAACAGAAATGACCCCGCCTTTTCGCAAAATTGGCGGGGTTTTTCGCAGAACTATTCAGTTCACAAACAAAAACAACACAATTTCCCCGCTCGTTAATGCTGGGGAGAAACCAGATTCTCTAGCCACTGTAATTGTTGGGGTAGGCAGATGGTCTGTAGGTCATATTTAGCCTGGACTAGGCGGCGGGCGTTGATTCCTAGCCTTTGTCTCTCCTCTTTGTCTTCTAATAACTGGCAGATAGTTGTGGCGATGGCTGAGTAGTCGAAGAAGTCCACTAACCGTCCCGTTTCGCCATCGGTGATCACCTCCCGCACTGGGGCTGTATTACTAGCGGCGATCGCACAGCCACAGGCCATGGATTCCAGTAAGCTCCAGGACAGCACAAAGGGATAACTGAGGTAAACGTGGACAGTGGAGATTTGTAGCAGATTAATGAAATAGTTGTAGGGAATGGTGCCGAGAAAATACAGACGACTTAACTGTTCTGGCGTTAGTTTTGGTTTAACCTCGTCGAGAAAAATGTCCCGCCAAGGGCGATCGCCTGGGGGCTTGGCTCCATAACTCACCCCATTGCCGCCCACAATTAAAACCTTGGCATGGGGACGATTAGTGAGAATTTCCGGCAGGGAACGCATAAAACTGTGGTAGCCCCGGTAGGGTTCCAGGTTGCGATTGACAAAGGTAATGATCTCGTCGCTGCGGTTGAGGGTGATTTGATTATTAAAAGTTAAGTTGGCATCGGCGTTGGGACGCAGAATATCGGTGTCAATGCCGTCGTGGACAACTGTCAGCTTGGAGCGGAAAGGTTCGGGAAAGGAATCCGCTTGCCATTGGGTAGGCGCCAGGCCACCGTCGGCAATGTCAAAATGGAGATAATGGTTGATATTTTTCCAGCGAATGCGACAGACCTCTGTTTCGTCAACGTTGGCAAATTCCGGATCAAAGGTGGTGTCATAGCCGGACGCATGGTAGAAAAATTCGCAGTAAATGCCCAATTTCGTTTCTGGCCACACATCTTTGACAAATAAACTTTCGCCCCAACCAGGGTTAGCAATAACAACGTCGGGATTAAATCCTTGGGCTTTTAACTTTCGGGCTTGATGAAAAACGGATTCTGCCCGGATGGTTTTAGTTTCAAAGTCCACCAACCAAGGGTGAATGTTTGGGGTACTGCCCCGATTGGGAAAATAGTTGATCAACTTTACCCCTTGCCATTGGGGAGATGCATTTTTTTGCATGATCATGGCCACCACCTGATGCCCTTGGGCTACCAAAGCAGGGGCGAGGTGTTTAAATTGCCCAGGAAAATTTTGGTGAAGAAAGAGAACGTTCATTATTGCTTATTTTTTGCCGGCCGCAGGATCGTTCTCCCCTAGTTCTACATCCACTACTTCAGTGCTATCCACATCTTGGGTTTGTAACTCTTCTTTGAAACCGCGCAGGGTTTTGCCCAACGCTCCCCCCAATTCTGGAATTCTCTTGGGACCAAAAATGATGATTACTACCCCTAAAATCAGCAGAATTTCTGGCCAACCTAATCCAAACATTTTTTGCTCCTGGAGGGTCACAACGTCCTCCCATCATACTCTGAAGGTTTACCCAAATTGAGTTTGAGTTGTTTTGAGTAAACTGTTCGAGGCTATGGCCCCAGGGACCCAGGGCATGGAGAAAATTAATTCCCGCTTTGTAGTTTCTGCACCAAATCGTTAAATGGTTGCCAATTATCATCTTCGGCGATCGCCTGCCAAACGGTTTCAATGCGGGGCCGGAGTAGATCGGTAAGGGGGTTGGCTTGCTCAAGCACAGTGGGCACTGCCGCCAAGGATTCCGGAGGCAATTGCTTTAACACCTGTTGGTATATCGATCGCCAAGTTGACCAATCTGCCCCTAGTAAATCGACATTTTCCAAAATCAAATCGGCATTGTCTCGCCAACTAGGGCTGAAATTAAGCCGCAATTGGGCAAAAAAGTCCGGGTAACTCCATTGGCTTTGGGCTAAACATTGCAGGGTCTGACCCACTAATTTTTCCCATAACTCCGGGTCTAGGCGATCGCCAAGGGTGGAGGAAATACCAAGGCGGCGGGCTATTAAGGTGATGTAGTAGCCTAAATAAATTTTTTCGTAGTCTTCCAATGCCTCTGTCATCGCTTTGCTGGGAATGACGGAACTTAGGGATACTTGTAGGCGTTCCAAATTCCAGCGACAGACAGCGGGTTGATTACCAAAGCGGTAGCGACCACCATAGTCAAAATAGGCGGCAATAAAATTTAAATCGTAGGTGGGCACAAAACCATAGGGGCCGTAATCAAAGCTTTCCCCGGTGATGGACATATTGTCCGTGTTTAAAACCCCATGGCAAAATCCCGCCGCCATCCATTGGGCCACCAACTTGGCCACCCGCTCCACCAAAACTCGGAAAAAAGCAATATGGGCTGAATCATCGGAGTTGGAGCCAGAAACCTCTGGATAGTAGGTTACAATTACGTGATCCAGTAGTTGTGCAATCTGTTCCGTTTGGTGATGGTAATGGAGTCGCTCAAAAGTACCAAAACGAATGTGGGAACGGCTAAAGCGGATCATTACCGACGCCCTAGTAGGGGAAGGCTCATCCCCCCGCCACAAGGAATCCCCCGTTTCCACTAAACTCAGACAACGAGAAGTTTTTACCCCCAAACGATGCAACGCCTCAGCGGCCAACACTTCCCTTACCCCACCTTTGAGGGTTAGGCGGCCATCACCGCCCCGGGAATAGGGAGTCTGGCCAGAGCCTTTGGTGCCAAAATCGAATAATTCCCCGTTTACTCCCCGCACTTGGCCGTAGAGAAAACCCCGACCGTCACCCAAATTAGGATTATATTCACCGAATTGGTAACCGTGGTAACGCAGAGCTAAAAATGGCCTTACCCCATGGAATAAACCGAAAGCTTCAACGAAATTATCATCCTTAACCTGACTTGGCTCCAGACCCAACATGGGCAACAGGCGATCGTTACGGAATCTCAGTTTATGCTCAGGAAAAGTCGCTGCTGACACTGGGTCAAAAAATTCATTGCCCAAGGATTCTAAAGCAGGTTCGTAGGTCAAATTCAGAAAGGGATTAGTCACAAAAAACTCAGATTATAAAAACAATATGCCCTGGTCCGGAAGCGTTAATTACAGAGGGAATGCTAGAACTGTCTAGGTTAGTTGCTTATTCTATTCCCACTCAAAAGCCGCCATGGATAACGTGCCATGGCCGGAGCTTTAGCGGGGAGATTTAGGGAACAAACTGGAACTTTGCAAACAGGTTTTTAAAGGGAGCAAAAAAGCAAGTTCCTTATACCACTAGGGTGCCAGGAGCTTGAACCTGGCCCAATAGGTGATGTAGTTCTTCCCCTTCAATGACCTCTTTTTCAAGAATTTTTTCGGCGATCGCCTCTAGTAAATCTCGATTGTGCTCCAGAATTGCCAAAGCTTGGTTATGGCCCTGCTCAACGATTTCTTTGACCTCTAGGTCAATTTCTTTGGCAGTGTCGTCACTGACCATGCGCCGGGGATTACCCATGCCCTGCCCCAGAAAGTTATTTTGCTGACCTTTATCGTAGGCGAGGGGGCCCAAAACCTTACTCATGCCATAGGTGGTGACCATCTGTTCTGCTAAGTCCGTGGCCCGTTGTAAATCATTGGCCGCGCCAGTGGTGATGCTGTCAAAAACAATTTCTTCGGCGGCCCTTCCCCCCAGCAGAGTGGCAATTTGGTCCCGTAGCTCAGACTCGTTTAACAAAAAGCGGTCTTCTGTGGGCATCTGTAGGGTATAACCCAGGGCGGCCATCCCCCGGGGCACAATGGAAATTTTCGCCACCTGACCACCGCCGGGCATCACTGCTCCCACTAGTGCGTGGCCCACTTCATGGTAGGCAACAATTTTTTTCTCCTTATCCGACAGCACCCGACTTTTCTTCTCCAAGCCAGCCACCACCCGTTCGATCGCCTCGCGGAAATCGGCTTCGGTAACGCTATCTTGCTTATTCCTAGCGGCTAGCAGTGCCGCTTCGTTGACTAAGTTAGCCAAGTCAGCCCCGGCAAAACCAGGGGTACGGGTGGCAATATTTTTTAATTCCACCTCTTTGTCCAATTTAATTTTCTTGGCATAAATTTCTAAAATTTTCAGCCTGCCCGCCAAATCTGGCCGGTCCACCAATACCTGGCGATCGAAACGGCCAGGACGCAGTAAAGCTGGATCCAAGGTTTCCGGGCGGTTAGTGGCCGCCAATACAATCACCGTTGCCCCCGCCGCACTGAACCCATCCATTTCCGTCAGCAGTTGGTTGAGGGTTTGTTCTCGCTCATCGTTACCACCCATAAAAGCGCCGCTGGCCCGGGATTTACCAATGGCATCCAATTCGTCAATGAAGACAATGCAAGGGGCTTGTTTTTTGGCTTGCTCAAATAAATCCCGCACCCTGGCGGCCCCTGCGCCCACAAATAACTCCACAAATTCAGAACCAGAAATGATGAAAAATGGCACCCCTGCTTCCCCCGCCGCCGCTTTAGCCAGTAGGGTTTTGCCTGTGCCGGGAGGCCCGACTAGCAATACGCCTTTAGGAATTTTTGCTCCCAGGGCGGTGTAACGTTGGGGAAATTTGAGAAAATCCACCACTTCGCTCAATTCCGTTTTGGCTTCTTCCACCCCGGCCACGTCGTCAAAGGTGACTTTAGTGGAGTCCCCTTCCACATAAACTTTCGCTTTACTTTTAGTGAAGGCCAAAGCCCCACCGGGAGCACCGTTATTATTGCGGTTCAAGAAAAATGACCAAATACCAACAAAAATCAGCGGAGGGATAACCCAACTCAAAAGGGTGCCAAACCAAGAATTTTTCGCTGGGGGAGCGGCCGCAAACTCAATGCCCTTGGCCTCCAAGCGCTTGGGTAACTCCAGATCAAAAATGGGAGTAGTTCTTAAAATTTGCCCCTCGGCGGCTTTTTCTTTCCCCTCATCCTCTGCTTCCGGTTTGAGTTGATAGCGAATCTCGTTTTGTCCTACGTAAACGCTGGCTACCTTGTCCCCTTCCACCTGGTCAATGAAAAGACTGTAGGGCACCTGGGGCGGTTGGGAGCGAAATAATGCCGGGGCAAGCAAGTTCACTAACAGATAAATGGTGGAGCCCCACAGCAGGACGCTAGCAAGGCGACGTTGCCATTGGGGTTGGGGTTTGATGGCCATGGGTTGGGAGAAGAGTAACTGAACAAGAAAAATCTGGCGATCGGGTTGATCGGCCTTTCCCCATCATATCCCTAAGGCAAGGCGATATTTTTGGGCTATGGTTTTCAGTCTAGGGCTTGGGGATTGGAGTCCTAACAAATACGGGGTAATTGCTCCCCACTGATCATGTCTAGCAACCGGGGGGCACCAATGGAACTTTCCAAACTGACTAACCCCAAGGTTTGTGCACTTTTGCCTGTTACTGTACCGATCGCCGTAGCTTGGGGATGGAAAGTTTGCAAAATTTCCACGGTCTTCTGTTCTGCTTCCGGGGGCACAATGGCCAGGAATCTTCCCTCATTGGCCACATAGAGGGGGTCAAAACCCAACAGTTCACAGGCGGCTTGTACTTCGGCCTCCACCGGGATTAACGTTTCTCGTAAAGCCATGGTTACCCCGGAAGTTTGGGCAATTTCATTAACCGCACTGGCTAATCCCCCCCTGGTTAAATCCCGCAGACAATGGATTGGGATCCCTGCCGACAATAATGCCTGCACTTCTCTGTGAACCGGGGCCGAATCACTTTCAATGGTGGTTTCAAATTCTAATCCTTGGCGCACTGCCATAATGGCCATGCCATGACGTCCCAAATCACCGCTCAAAATTAGGCGATCGCCTACCTGTACCTGATTGGGATGGATAGTTTGTTGATGGTCGAGGGAACCAATGCCGCTGGTGTTGATGAAAATGCCGTCTCCCTTACCCCGGTCCACCACTTTGGTATCACCGGTAAGAATTTCCACCCCACAGTTTTGGGCCGCTTGCCCTAGGGATTGGGCCACCCGCCAGAGGGTCTCCATGGGCAATCCTTCTTCGAGGATAAAACCAACGCTGATATAGCGAGGGGTTGCGCCGGCCATGGCTAGGTCATTAACGGTGCCGTGGACTGCCAAAGAACCAATATCGCCCCCAGGAAAAAAGAGGGGATTGATCACATAGGAGTCGGTGGTGAAAGCTAAAGAACTTTGGTTGGCAGTAAAAACCGCCGCATCATGACTACCCGTTTCAGAAGCGCCAAAGGCCGGTAAAAAAATTTGCTTAAGTAATTGTTGGCTCAACTTACCGCCGCCGCCGTGGGCTAACAGTACCTGGGGATAACGATCAAGGGGAACGGGACAGACTAAGTTCACTGGCAGCTAATCTCTTTGTTGCAGGATGTAACAGTTACGGCCAAGAACTTAAATTTCCTCAGGATCAACGCCTAATTCCTTCAGCTTGGCCGCTAGGCGATCGGCCCTTTGTTGTTCTTCGTTAGCCCGTTGCTTTTCTTTGACCATTTCTCGATCAAGCTCCACCGTGGTAAGAAACTTGCGTCCGTCAGGATAATAAATCTGCAGGGTATCGGGAGTGAGGAAAAAGCGAATGCCCAGGAGGGGGCTAGTCCAATCTTCTATGGTCTCAATCACCTCTAATCCGTTCTCTCCCCGCTGCAGTCCGGTTAATTCGTTGTCATCGGGGTCATAAACGTAATACTCATTCACCCCGTAGCGTTCATAAAACTGTAATTTGCGAATCATTTCCTTAGCACGATTGCCGGGAGAGAGGATTTCAAAGACCACCTGGGGAGCAATATTGTCTTCCTCCCATTGGCGGTAGGAACCGCGTTTCCCCTTGGGCCGCCCTAGGGCCACCATGGCATCGGGAGCTACACGGATTTCAGGATGCCCTTCCACGGGATACCAGAGTAGGTCCCCGGCTACGAAAACATTGTCGTCCTGGGCAAAAAGACACTCCAGATTTTCCTTGAGTAAAACAATCCACTGGAATTGTTCAGTATTATCTGCCATGGGTTGACCGTCGCTGTCGGGGTAGATAATAGTGCGATGGGGGGCGATAACCATTTGCTTTGCTTAAGTTTCCTAAAATGGGCAACTTTGCTTATATCTTATCGGCTTAAACTCTCAACTGAGTGATGGCAATGTTGCCGGAAAAACAAACGTCAATGTCGGAGCCGGGTTGCCGTGGTCGCTGGCTATATTCCCCCCGATAAAAGAAATTCGATCCTTCTATGGTGAATGCCACGGGCAGAGGATCCCGACTGGGTTCACAAAAAATAACCTCCGGTTCCGGGTCGCCACTTTGCCAATGGGGTAAGTTAACGTTCCAAAAATGTTGGGGGGGTAAATCCTGTTGCCAAAGGGTATTGAAGACAGCATTGGCCCAATGGGAAGCCCAGGCCCAGTTAATGGTGCGGGGTTTGTTAATCCAGTGGGAAATGGCGATCGCCTTATGGCCAAGGATAGCCGCCTCCCGTACCGCCGCCACTGTGCCAGATAGGTAGGAATCAATGCCCATATTGCCCCCCGCATTGATGCCGGCAATAACCCAATCCACTTCTGGATAAAAATGAACTACTCCCAACCGGGTACAGTCCGCCGGAGTGCCGTCCACTGCGTAACGATTTTTGCCTCTTTGTTCCACGGCGATCGCCTGGTCAGTGGTCACCTTATGGCCACAGCCGGAATGTTGATTTTTGGGAGCCACCCACACCCCCCTTTTACCAAGGGCTTCATAGAGAGCTTCAATACCAGGGGCATCAATGCCATCGTCATTGGTGAGCAAAAAATTCATAGGATGTGTAACTAGTCAAACGGGCAACGGTAAGCAAACCTTTTAAACCATAGCGAAAATTGTCCAGGCCGTGATTTTGTTAAGATGTAGTCCAAGACCCCATTGTTGAGATAGGCCCGTAGAACGTCCATGACTGCCACCATCCTCGTTGAAAAGCAAAAAGTTGATCGTCCCCCTTTAGAACTTCATTACCTAGGGGACAAGGTGCTCCGACAACCGGCCAAGCGCATTGCCAAGGTGGATGACAGCATTCGCAAATTGGCCAAGGAGATGTTGCAGACTATGTACAGTGCCAATGGTATCGGGTTGGCTGCTCCCCAGGTGGGTATTAACAAACAACTTTTGGTGGTGGATTGTGAACAGGATAAGCCCGATGAACCGCCTTTGATTATGATTAATCCCCAAATTACCCGCACTAGCGAAGAACTTTGTGTGGTGGAAGAGGGTTGTCTGAGTGTGCCCAATGTTTACATGGATGTGACCCGGCCCCGGGCGATCGAAGTGACCTACAAAGATGAGCATGGCCGGCCCCAAAAACGCCTTTTTGCTGAGCTAACCGCCAGGGTAATTCAACATGAAATGGACCATCTGAATGGGGTTATGTTTGTGGACCGGGTGGATAATCCTTTAGCCTTAGCAGAATCTTTGAAGAAAGAAGGTTTTTCTATGCAGGCGGTTAAGCCCGTCGCTTGAGTCTTAGTTAGCAGGCCATCTGAAAAAAGTCTTCACTTCCCTGGCTCAACCCTAGCCCCCGCTTAACGGTAAACTGAACTGTTGTCCGTTCCATTGTTCCGGAGGCTATTTTTCTGTGACCCCTAAAAGTGGTATTCTTCTGCTCCTTTCCTGTGTGTCGGCGATCGCCGCCGTGGGCTGCGTATTTGAACTGTCATCGGGGCAACCGGAATTGGGCAGTACGACCACCACGGCCATTTTGTTGGGCAGTATTCCCCTGACAGCCCTTTTCTTTTGGATTGCGGTGCAGGATACCAGGGCCAACATGAAGTAGATAGTTTATTAGTATTTAATATCATTTCATTTCAATTTTTCCCGTTTACTCCACTATGGCCGATTCCCATTCCCACTCCAGCCTTGAAGAAATCCGTGCCACCCGGCTTGAAAAAGCGGAACAATTGCGGCAACTCGGCCTCAATCCCTATGCCTACACCTGGGAAATTACCCACCAAGCTCAGGATTTACAGGAAACCTATCGGGATCTAAGCAACGGCGAAGAAGTGGACCTCAAAGTGGCGATCGCCGGCCGAATCTTAGCACGGCGGGTGATGGGAAAATTAGCCTTTTTTACTCTCCAGGACGAAAGCGGCACCATCCAACTTTATTTGGAAAAGCAACGGCTGACGGAACATATGCCGGAGTTGGAAAATGCTTTTAACTTGTTGAAAAAAATCACCGATGTGGGGGATATTTTGGGGGTAACCGGCACCCTCAAACGCACGGAAAAAGGCGAATTATCGGTTTATGTGCAAACCTACGCTGTATTAACTAAGTCTTTACTGCCCCTACCGGATAAATGGCATGGTTTGACTGACACAGAAAAACGCTACCGCCAACGTTACGTGGATTTAATCGTTAATCCCACCGTAAGGCAAACTTTCCGCCGCCGGGCCCAGATTACCGCCGCCATCCGCCGTTACTTGGATAAACAGGGCTTTATCGAAATTGAAACACCAGTTTTACAGGGGGAATCCGGGGGCGCAGAAGCTCGGCCTTTTATCACCCATCACAACACCCTGGGCATGCCCCTGTATCTCCGCATTGCTACGGAATTACATCTGAAAAGATTGGTGGTGGGAGGCTTTGAAAAGGTTTTTGAGTTGGGGCGAATTTTTCGCAACGAAGGGGTTTCCACCAGGCATAATCCTGAATTTACCTCCATTGAGGTCTATCAAGCCTACGTGGACTATAACGAGATGATGGCCTTAACCGAAGCCCTCGTCACCACCGCCGCCCAAGCAGTATTAGGCACGCTAAAAATTACCTACCAAGGGGAAGAAATCGACCTCACCCCTCCCTGGAAACGCATCACCATGCACGAAGCGGTGCAGTTAGAAACAGGGATAGATTTTAGCCAATTTACAGATCTGGAAACGGCCAAACAAGCGGCCACAAAAGCGGGCATTGGTGTGCCGGAAGATTGTCCTTCCCTTGGGCATTTGTTAAACCATGCTTTTGAGCAAAAAGTGGAAGGGACGTTGATGCAACCCACTTTTATCATCGATTTCCCGGTGGAAATTTCTCCCCTCGCTAAGCCCCATCGCAGTAAACCGGGGCTGGTGGAACGGTTTGAGCTATTTGTTTACGGTCGGGAATTGGCCAATAGTTTTTCCGAGCTGACAGACCCCATTGATCAACGGAGTCGGTTGGAAGCCCAGGCGGCTAAAAAAGCGGCAGGGGATTTGGAAGCCCACAGCGTTGATGAAGATTTCCTCACAGCGTTGGAATACGGCATGCCCCCTACTGGTGGCTTGGGCATAGGCATCGATCGCCTGGTGATGTTGCTGACCGATTCCCCCAGTATTCGAGATGTAATTGCTTTTCCGTTGCTGAAAAATCAGGAGGCTGGCAGCGATGGTTGATATTTTCCTAGGAGCTAACTGTCGAGGGAATTTAATTGGCTCCTAGACCTCCTTAATTTCGACCCTGGGAATTCTGAGATAAGCCATGCGCTTAAGCTCCCGTCTTCCCCGGGCAACGGAATCTAAAATTAGGCCGCAGGTGAAAAAGACAAAGCCCAAGGACATTAAAGAAGCGGCAATGATGACTGTGGGAAATCTCGGTACTAGACCCGTTTCCAGATAGGTAAATACCACCGGCAACATTAAGGCGATCGCCGACCCGGAAAAGAGGGCAAAGAACACACCAAAAAAGAGGAATGGGCGGGTTTCCTTCATCAGTAAAAAGGAGGTACCCAAAACCCGAAAGCCATCGCTAATGGTGTTTAACTTACTTTCGGAGCCAGAAGGGCGAGATTGGTATAACACTGGTTCTTCGGCAAAGGGCAGACGTAGTTCTAGGGTGTGGATAGTTAATTCCGTTTCAATTTCAAATCCGTTGGAAATAGCTGGGAAGCATTTAACAAAACGGCGGGAAAAAATTCTGTAGCCCGACAACATATCGTCCAACCGAGCCCCAAATTGTAATTCCACAATGCCCTTTAATAGTTGGTTACCACTGCGGTGGCCAAAACGGTAGGCCTCCTTGTCCTTAACCTCCGATCGCCGAGCCCCCACCACCATATCCAATTGCTCATTAATCAGGCGATCAATCAATCTACCCACCGCTTCGGCTTCATAGGTATTGTCCCCATCCACCAAAATGTAAATATCCGCTTCAATATCAGCAAACATGCGGCGGATCACATTGCCTTTACCCGGTTGTTTCTCGTAACGAACAATGGCCCCTGCTTGCTGGGCGACGGTGGCGGTGTCATCGGTGGAACAATTGTCGTAAACGTAGATGGCGGCATTGGGCAACTGCTGGCGAAAATCAGTCACAACCTGGGTGATGGTCAAAGCTTCATTACGGCAAGGAACTAGCACCGCCAAACGATAGGCACTGGAAAAAGAGGTTGACACCGTTAATTTAGCCAAAAATTCGGTAAAAATAAGCTGAGAAAGGGTCAGAGCGCCTGTATTTTTCCTAAACGTTCATAATTCAGGATTTTAATAGAGGCCTGTGCCAATGGTTCTCAGAACTGGGGCTAATTTTATCTGGCCGGTTGTCCCTCTGCAAGTTTGTCCAGCCAAAGCCACGATGATAATTAATTGGTTAATAGGGATCACACAGGACTAGCAAACAGAGTATGGCCATCGCTGTTGCAACGGTAACCCAATCCCTCTAACAACGGTTGGACTCCCAACAATGCCGATTGTTTGGTTTTCACATCAGCGTGGATGTCAATGCAAAGATAGGGGCGACAGGTTTTTAATGTTTCCATGGCCCCCTGGAGAGCATACAGTTCAAAACCTTCAATATCAATTTTGATCGCTTTGGGGCTGAGATTGTTTTCCCCGGCAAATTTATCAATGGTGGTGATTTCCACTGCGTAGGTAGCATAATTATCTAGGCTAGGCTCCACATCTTTCGCCAAGGTAGAAGTGTCCGCCGCCCAGGAAAAACGGTTATCAGTACTATATTCAATGAATTCCGCTTCCCCCGTTTCATCGGCGATCGCCAGGGGAAGAACTGTAATATTTTCCAGGTGGTTGCCCTTAACGATTTGTTCAAGGCTTTGACGGGTTTGGCGAGCGGGCTCAAAGGCATAGATATGGCCGTTATTACCAACAATTTCTGCCAAGGGAATACTAATCACCCCGTAGGCCGCCCCCACATCAAAAAACACGTCCCCGGGCCGTAGATGCTGCCCCAGCCACTGAACGCAATGGCTTTCTATGCAATAGGTAAAACTAAATTCCTGGGACGTTTCCAAGCAATGGGCATAGGCCCGTAAAATTCCCACCGGAACTCTGAGGGGAACCCCATTAATTTCACAGCTTAGGGTAGTCTGGGGTTGGCTCTGGGCAACAATTTCCACTAAAGCCCGGCTGTAATCCAAATGGAGATGATCAAAGGATTTTTGTAAACCAGCAATCAAATCATTGGTGTCGGCGATCGCCCTGAGCATGGCTGCTTCCTGCTCATCTAGGCCAAAAAGCTTGCGACGTAATTGTTTAAAAAATTTTTGCATAGGGGCGTTTCCCAAAAAATCCGATGGTTTATCCTCAGGTTGGCTAACATTCTCCCACAAAAATCAACCCCATCTAGGGTCAGCTAAAAAATGCAATCCCCTGTGATATTATGTGGCGTTATCGGTCACCCGAAATGCCCCTAACTGAGTCATTCTTGGATCTAATGCTAATTCCTATAATCGGTTTTGGTTTGGCTGTTATTTTATTGATTGGATTTTTTCTGCTCTATCAGGAAGTCGGCATTTTTAAAAACTTAAAATTCCTCGTTATTCGGAAAAATAACCCCTTTTTTATTCTTGCTTTATTTTGTCTTATTACAGGCTTAGCTTTAGGATTAGTGGGCTATTGGGGCATTCTAGAACCAAAGCTTGGTGCGGCTGATTTACAAGCCTTAAGACGTAATTTAATCATCTTGAGTTTATTACTTTTTGGGGTAACGTTTCGTCAATATTTATTTGATTTGATTAAACCCGTTACCACCATGGCAATTTGGCGAAAAATTGGCACTTTTAACTATAAAAATCGTATTGCCATTCTTACCTATGTTTTGCTAGGGCTAATTGCTTTGGCTTGGATGGCCCCTATGGCATCGACCAAGATAATTTTCTCCATTAATGACCACACTTCCCACATCGGCTACATTGTCCAAGGGCGAATGGCCCTAGAGGAAGGACAATTTCCCCTACGGGTGGCCCCTCTAGAAAATTTTGGTTTCCGTTATCCTGGATTTCAATTTTATAGTCAACTTCCCTATTTTTTCGGGGCAATAATTTACAAATTTTTGACTCCCACTAATCCCTACACTGCCTATAAAATTTTGCTTTGGTCTGCCCTATGGTTGGGGGGGATTTTCATCTATCGGGTTGGGTTTTTCTTCACCCGTTCCCAAATTGCCGCTATTTTAGGGGGAGTGACCTATATGTCCGCCCCCTATTTTCTTAATAATGTCCATGCAAGGGGAGCTTTCACCGAGGCGATCGCCCAGGGAATTTTAGCCATTGTTTTATTTTATGCTATTCAAACTTTTTACTATCCCCATTATCGCCATTTAATTTTAGGTGCTTTGGCCTGGTGTGCCCTGGGATTAACCCATATTATCACCTTCGTTTACACAACTATTTTTATTGCTTTATTAGGTGCCATTTTCTTAGTCAAAAATAAGCCTAATCATTGGCAAAAAGGGATTACTTACATTAGTTTGAGCTACATCTGGGCTTGGTTGCTAGCGCTTTACTTTTTAGCTCCTGTGGCTCTGGAATCTGGCAGTTTAGCCATTCGTCGTCAGATTCAAGCCATTAATCCCTTCAACACTACCGATATTACCCCGATCGCCAATTTACTAGCCCCCAATTCTCTGCCTCACCAACCAACGGAACTGGGCATTGCCCCTACCTACGGTTTTCATCCCGCTGTCGGTTGGATTCTTTTGGCTGGCTTTGGCACGGTAATTTACTTTGTTTTTGCTGGCAAATCATTACCTAGGCGTTTATGGCGATCGCAGCCCTGGCTGATTCCTTTGCTGAGCGTATTTATACTAGCCTTATTTCTTACGTGGAGTCCCGTTAATATTTGGAATCTTTTGCCCCGACAGTTGTGGGTCACCCAATTTACTTTTCGTTTTTTAACCCATGTAATGTGGTCCGGGGCACTGCTAACCACACTGGCAATTATTTTAATTTTTCGAGAAAGATTACGCAGTCGTCATTTAATTTTAGGTATTTTAATTATTGTCATTGCTAGCCGCCCTTGGTTACCCATACCCCGAGGCACAGTGACAGTAGAAGAATTATTACAAGATCCCCTTTTTCGTTATTCTGGCGCTTTGGACTATCTCTATCGCTTACCCAACAAAGCCGTTCCTGTTAACACAAAAGCCCAATCAGCGGTGGAAAAAATATATGGCAAAGCCGAGTTGCAACTTCTCCATCCCGATTGGATTCCCGGCTATCTTTCCTGGGATGTATTTATTAATGGCCCCCTACCCATTGACGTTGATATTCCCTATCCTGCCTGGCCAGAAACGGAAAAACCCACCCTAGTTTTACAGGGTAGAGTTCCCATGGATAAAATTAAAAGCCAAGCTAATTTAATAGTTTTTGTTGATCAACAACCATTAACTTCCATTCCTTTGACCCAGGAAGAATTAAAAGTAAAAGTTCCTTTCACCGACGTTAAATTCGCTGGCAACGCCTTTGAATTAAAATTTATCGTAGAGGGAGAAACCACTGACGGCAATCCTCTTTACATCAGAATGAATCATCTATATTTTGATGATTTTTCCGCCGCAAATACCCTTCTACCTGTCCATGCAACTAAGGAAATGTGTAACCAAAAGGGAGTTGTGACTAACTGCCCAGTTGAAATGCCCGCAGAGGCTGGCACAGTGCAACTGCCAATTTTGTATTATCCTGCAATGCAACAAGTCGTGGTAGATAATCAACCAGTAAAAGGATTTTTTACTAATTATCGAGATTTTAATTTACTCAGTCTTAATCTGAGTCCAGGCAAACATCAAATCCAAGTCAAATTCACCGGCTTAATCTGGGCAAACTTTATCAGTCTTCTTGCTTGGTTGACATTGATCATTACGGCGATCGCCTTAAAATTCTATCCACGTAAACCGGAGCAAACAATTTTTAAGTAGATAGATAAATTTGATATGGACTAGTTTGATTAACTCACTGGATGGAGAATAAATTAGCGAGTTGTAGATTTTGTGTCAGCTTGGCATCAGATCAAATTCTTTGATGGCCAGCAGAAAATTACGATTTTCGTGGCCAGCACGACTTAGTTTAATTAAAGCAAATCTTTGCAAAGGAGTCAGGGATTGCCATTGAGTCAACGTAATGCCGGAAGATTCCAAAGACGGTAATTTATTATTTAACTCCGTTAATATTTGAGCTGGAATTTGATTGGCATTTAACCAATCGGGTAAATCCGGCACTGATAATGTGGAAGCTGGCTTGCCAGTTAATTCCGTTATCCAATTTTGCAGCTTTTCCCCATATTGGCTAACTTCTGTTGGTGTTTCACAACTAGCTTCAGTCAAATACTGCCTTTGTTCCAAACTCAGTTGATGCCAATGACTTAATTTTAATTTAACGCCACAGGTGTCTAGTTTATAACGCACAACCATGGGAATACAGCGGAGGGAATCAACAAAATCAGCTTCAAATTGAAAAAACATTGTTATTGTTACAGGAAAATCAACTTAGTTTTTAATGCTAACATTGGATGTTGAGCGAGGATATAATTCAATGCCTTCACCTAGCACTTACCACAGCGATTTCTATGCCTGGACAAAAGAGCAAACTGAAATACTACGTAACCAGCAATGGCATAAACTAGATTTAGAAAATTTGATTGAGGAAATAGAGAGCTTGGGGAGACAACAGCGTCAGGAATTAAGAAATTGTCTAGCAATTTTGCTTGGTCATCTCCTCAAATGACAATACCAATCAGAGCAAAGAAGCCGCAGTTGGCTGGCAACAATTCGAGTACAAAGACGGGATATTTTAAAGTTGATTAAGGAAAATCCTAGCTTAAAAACCTATTTATCAGAGGCTATCTCAGATGGCTATGATAATGGCAGGGATCTAGCAATGGGAGAGACCAACTTGCCGGAAGAAACATTTCCTCAACAATACTCATATATTCCTGACCAAATTTTAAGCTTAGATTTTTATCCTGACAATTAATTGCTTATTGTTTGATTAAACTGGTGTAATATTAACGGCGCAGGCTTTTAATTCCGGTTGTTTAGAAATAGGGCAAGCAGTGGCATGGGTCAAACTATTAACTTCAGCATTATCGTCCCACAAAAAACCCCAGTGCATGGGCATAAAAACCGTACCGGGGGCAATGGCTCTAGTAACTAGAACTTCTAGCTGAGCAGAACCCCGTCGAGATTTAATCGCAACTAAATCCTGACTTTTAATACCCAATTTTTCTGCGTCCTTGGGATGCATTTCCAATATAGGTTTGGGATGCATTTTTTTGATTTTCTCAATGTGGCCAGTGCGGGTTTGGGTATGCCAATGACCATAAAGACGACCATTGGTGAGGACAAAAGGATAGTTTGGATCGACCGGCTCAGCTAATCCCCGACTGTGGTCTAAGCAAAAGTTTGCCCGACCATTTTCTGTGCAAAATTTATAGTCGGTGTAAAGTCTTTTAGTTGATAAAAGTTGACTTTCTTGATCTGATTGACGACAGGGCCATTGCAGCGGCCCCAGCTTTTGCAACTTTTCATAACTGACACCAGATTGGTCACATAATCTTTCAGCAGTTAGTTGCACATATTCCCGATGTACTGCGGCTGAATCAACAAAATTAAATTGATTTTCAAAACCTAATCTACGTCCTACCTCAGCAAAAATTTCCCAGTCGGGTCTTGCTTCCCCAGGAGGAGAGCGAAACGCAGGAGAAAGGGTAACTCTCCGTTCTGAATTGGTCATTGTGCCAGTTTTTTCGCTCCATTGAGCTGCTGGCAATAACAAATGGGCGTATTCTGCCGTTTCAGTGGGGGAATAGGCATCCTGATGAATCGTAAAAGTTGATTGTTGCAGAGCCTTTTTAACCCTTTCTAAATCAGGCATACTAACAACAGGGTTAGTCGCCACAATCCATAGGAAACCAACCTGTTGATTTTCCAATCCCATGAACATTTCCCAGGCTGATAAACCTGGTTCTGGATTAATACGGCCAGGGGAAATCTGCCAAAGTTGTTCTACCTCTTGGCGGTGTTGAGGATTTTTAATTGAACGATAGCCAGGCAACAGATGGGACAATCCCCCTGCTTCCCGACCCCCCATGGCGTTGGGCTGACCAGTGAGGGAAAAAGGTCCACTGCCTGGTTTCCCAATCTGACCAGTGAGTAAATGGAGATTAATTAAACAACGACCTTTAGCTGTGCCTTGAAAAGATTGATTCATTCCCATGGACCAAAGGGAAAGCACTGTTTTGGCATTGCCCCAATAGTGAGCGGCGGTTTCTAATTGTTCTAAACTAATGCCACAAATTTGGGTAACTTTTTCCGGGGGATAATGATCAATAACTTGACAATACTGCTCAAAATCTTGGGTGTGATTATCAATAAATTTTTGATCAATTAAATTCCACTTTTTTAGCAAATAGGCAATGCCATGGAGTAAAGTAATGTCACTGCCAGGATTGATCGCTAAATGTAAGTCCGCAACTTCTGCGGTGGCAGTACAACGGGGGTCCACCACAATTAATTTAACGTGGGGATTTTGTTTGTGGTGTTTGCGTAAACGATTAAAAATAATGGGATGGCAGTCCGCTGTATTAGTACCAATTAAAAAAGCGCAATCGGTTATTTCTAAGTCTTCATAACAGCAAGGCGGACCATCGGAACCAAAGCTTAGGCTATAGGCAGACACAGCCGAAGACATGCAAAGACGAGAATTGGTATCAAAATTATTGGTACCCAAACAACCTTTAAATAATTTTTGGGCCACGTAGTAATCCTCTGTCTGCATTTGCCCAGAGGCGTACATACATAAACCACTTACCCCCAAAGTTTGTTTAACTTGCTGAATTTTATCAACAACAATTTCTAGGGCTGCTTCCCAACTAATTTGTTGCCACGGCTGATCTAAACTTGACCGAAACATGGGGTAAAGTAATCGCTGTTTATCCATGGATTCCATTACGGTAGCTCCTTTGACGCAGACCATGCCTTGGCTGGAAGGATGCTGGCGATCGCCTCTAATTTTATGGGCATGACCGGCATCAACTACCGACTTTTGGGGACTAGCAACAGCCTCCAAACCACAACCAACTCCACAGTAAGGACAAAGGGTTCTGGTGGTGGGAAGAATAGCTGGTGAATCCATTAAAATATTGGCAGTTAATTGAAGCGAATTTGATTAGTTGACCACTAATTGACCAAAAGATGAATACAGTTAATACGATTGGTCGATATTTGATCGCAGTGAAAAACTTTAATAGTTAATTTGTCCTGAGGGCTAGCCCAAAATAATAACTGTTCGCCAGGAAAAATCAGTTTTTCCTTATTCCAGGTGCCATCAATAATTATCTGCTGTAATTTATTGCCACTATTGCGATAGTAGCAAAGCTGATTATCACTGTCATGGATCGAGTTGCTAGGAGGTGAGAGGGAATGATCAAAGTTGTTAATAACTGACATTTTTTTAAAAACTAATAGTAAGTCGACAGTTGGACAAATTGGTGGCAATTAATGGTAACAACGGCAAAAATTTAGCTAATCCAGATAGTTCAAGACCCTTCCATGGATTCCACTGAGGGGGTAGGGCCACCATCACCCTTAGAACCAAAAGTTTGCACCAAACCAACCCCGACTAAGGCGATCGCCACTAGTCCTAGGGCTCCCGCCATAACTTTTTTGAATAGCAAACCGGGATTGGGTTTATCTTCTTTGAGGTCATCATCATCGTCATGGGCATAACGGTGAAAGAGAAAATCAAGGGCATAATTCCGCAGTTGATAATATTTTGGATCATCGGTAATTTGACTGCGGTTGCGGGGACGGTCAAAGGGAATATCTAAAATTTCACCAATTTTGGCGCTGGGGCCATTGGTCATCATCACTAGGCGATCGGCGAGGAATAAAGCTTCGTCAATGTCGTGGGTAATCATCAACACGGTCAGATTATTTTCCCGCCAAATTTTTAATAACTCTTCCTGCAATTCCTCCTTAGTAATGGCATCCAAAGCCCCAAAAGGTTCATCTAAAATTAACACTTCTGGGGAAATAGCTAAGGCTCTGGCGATCGCCACCCGTTGTTTCATACCCCCGGAAATTTGCCCAGGTTTTTTCTGAGCCGCTTCCGTTAAACCCACCATTTCGAGGTAATGGGCTACCAATTCTTCTTTTTCCGTTTTAGATTTATCTGGGTAAACCGATTCCACCGCCAGGGAAACATTATCATAGGCAGATTTCCAAGGCAGTAGGCAATAATTTTGGAAAACCATCATTCGGTCAGGGCCCGGGGCAGTAATTAACTGATTTTTCAGCTTAACCGTGCCTTGGGTGGGTTGATTAAAGCCCGACACCATATTTAAGAGGGTAGATTTACCGCAACCGGAATGGCCAATGATGCAAATAAATTCCCCTTCTTTTACCTCTAAGTTAACCCCATCTAAAACCGTATAGGGCCCCTGGGCAGTGGGATAAACTTTACTGACATTTTCAATGGCTAAAAAAGCGGTTTTTTCTTCGGTCAGGATAGGGTCATTGACATTCATTGTTTGCATGACATTTAGAAGAATAGATATTTCAAGGTTAAAAAGAGGCGACAAAAAGCTGATCTATTGATTAACTTGATCAATTTGGTCGATGAGAATTTCTGTGACTTGAATATCCCGGTGAATGGTGAAACGTTTAATGTAACCAAGGGGATCATTCGGGGTGAAAACCATGCCATCAAACAGGGAAACATTGTGGTGATCACCTTCTAAATCTGGCCACCCTAAATGGCGACAGGCTTCCCCAAATAGGTCAGGACGGCGTACCCGTTCAATAATTTCCACCCAGTTTTTAGGAAAATCAATGTAACCCCAACGGGCTAATTGGGTCAGAATCCATAACCCTTCACTGCGGGAGGGATAGTTAGATTGCTTGACATAAAATTGATTGAAGTCCAGCAACATTTCCGCTTCTGCGTCATTTCCTTGATCATATTCAGTCAAAAAGCCTGGACTGATATATTCCGTGGAGGTGCCGACATATTGAGGCAATGCCAAATAGTCTAGAATTTCTTGGCGATGACGGCGATCGTCACAATATTCACAGGCTTCCAACAGAGCTTTAACCAGGGCTAAATGGGTGGCTGGATATTTATTGACCCATTCTTCCCGCATTCCTAAAACCTTTTCCGGATGACCGTTCCAAATGTCTAAATCCGTGGCAATAACATAGCCTAAATTCTGTTTAACAGCATAGGAATTCCATGGTTCCCCCACACAAAAACCGTCAATATTGCCAGCTTCTAAATTAGACACCATTTGGGGCGGTGGTAGGCGCATTAAATTAATATCTTGGTCTGGATCAATACTGCCAGAAGCAAGCCAATACCGCAGTAACAGATTTTGCATAGATGCGGGGTGAACCATGCCCAGGGTGGAAACTTGATCGGGAGTTTCTGCTAGCTTTAACCGTAAATCTTCGAGGGTTTTAACCCCCGCTTCAGCAAACTTTTTGCTGAGGGTAATGGCATTGCCGTTGCGACTCATCACCATGGCCGTAACCATGGGTAAAGGGGTTTTCCCCCCCATGCCTAGGGTTAGAGCTAGGGGCATACCCGCTACCATTTGGGCTCCGTCTAACCGTCTTTCCCGAATGCCGTCGGCGATCGCCTGCCAACTGGGTTCTTTCACCAGGTTAACTTGCTCTAAACCATGCTTTTGGAAGAAACCTTTCTCTTTGGCTACCACTAACGGGGCGCAATCGGTGAGGGGGATAAAACCTAAGTCCAGATTGATTTTTTCCAGGCCATTGCCCCCCATGGCCTCGGCAAACTGACTGACCGCCCCAACTTTTTTAGCCCGTTTTTGTTGATTGAGGAAATAAACCATTTCCCCCCGCAGGGCGTAGTAACTGGGATGGTTGACCACTTCCAAACGGTGACGGGGTCGAGGAATGGGCACTTCCAAAATTTGCCCAATGTGGGCTTCGGGCCCTGTGGTTAACATCACCACCCGGTCAGAAAGTAACAATGCTTCGTCCACATCATGGGTGACCATAATGCAGGTTACGCCACTTTCTTGGACAATTTCCATTAACCGTTCCTGGAGATTCCCCCGGGTTAAAGCATCCAAAGCCCCAAACGGTTCATCCAATAATAAAACCTTAGGACGGGTCGATAATGCCCTGGCGATCGCCACCCGCTGTTTCATGCCCCCGGACAATTCCCCCGGTCGTTTATGGGCTGCCCGTTGTAACCCCACCAGGGCAATATTGTCGTCAATAATTTTTTCTTGTTCTGGTTTGGGCAGATCCCGCAGAACTCGATTCACAGCCAGGGCGATATTTTGTCGCACCGTCAACCAAGGCAACAGGGAGTAGTTTTGAAACACCACCATCCTTTCAGGGCCAGGCTCGGTGATTTCTTTCCCCTCCATGATGACCCCGCCAAAGGTGGGCTTATCTAGCCCAGAGATCATGTTCAACAAGGTAGACTTGCCGCAGCCAGAGTGACCAATCAAGGAAATAAATTCTCCCTGACTAATTTTCAGCTCAATGTTTTTGAGGGCAATGTAACGCCCCCCGTCGGGGAGGGGAAAAATACGGTCAACATGATCAATTTCAATGAAGGGCATCATAGTTAGTCCGGGGGTGACAAATCAAAAATTGAGAACTAGTAGCTAGGAAAAACGGCCTTCCTATGGATGTTTGGTCACTTTTGCTCCGCTGGGACCACTAAACTTTCCAGAAAAGCGATAAAACGATCTAGCAATAAACCGACAATGCCCACATAAATTAAGGCAATAATGATTTCACTGATCAGGGAGCTGTTATAGGCATCCCAGATAAAAAAGCCAATGCCCACACCACCAATCAGCATTTCCGCTGCCACGATCGCCAACCAGGAAAGACCAATGCCAATGCGTAGGCCAGTGAAAATGTAGGGCACTGCTGCCGGGAATAGAATATTGAAAAAGTATTGGCTTTTGGAGAGTTTTAGAACCCGGGAAACATTCCGATAATCCTGGGGAACCTGTTGAGCTCCCACCGTGGTGTTGATGACGATGGGCCAAATTGCCGTAATGAAAATAACGAAAATGGCCGAAGGCTCTGCTTCCTGCAAAGCCGCCAGAGCAATGGGCAACCAGGCCAAGGGAGGAATGGTTCTTAGAACCTGAAAAATTGGATCGAGGGCATCATACATAAATTTGCTACTACGAATTAAGATGCCTAGGGCAATGCCCACCACCGCCGCCGCACTGAAGCCCACTGCCACCCTGGTTAAACTGGCAAAAATTTGGATGCCTAAACCCTTGTCTGTGCCACCATTGTCAAAAAAGGGATTGAGAATTAAAGGATAGGTTTGTTCTAAGACCTGCACGGGACTGGGCAGATTAGAACCTTCTCCGGAGCAGAGAATCTGCCAAACCACCAACAAAACGGCGATCGCCACGGCGGGACGAATAACCTTGGGACTGTAAATGAAACTGAGGGGATTTTTCTTGCGGCGGGGACGGAGCCCAGCGGTGGAACTAGCCATAATTTTTACCAAAAATAGTTGATTGAACTGCAGCAATTACAAAAGTCAAGGGGGTACTTTTCCCCAGGGGGCAAATCACTGGGAACTAAGCTTTAATAGACTTAATTTTCAAGCTGTCCAGATAGGCCTGGGGATTTTCTGGATCGAAGGTTATGCCGTCAAAGAAAGTCTCAATTCCCCGGGAAGGACTACTGGGAATTTGATCTGCTGGTACCTCCAACGCCTGGGCTGCTTCTCGCCATAGATCTTCACGATTGACTTTATCCACAATGGCTTTGGTGTCCGTACTCGCTGGCAAATAGCCCCAGCGAATATTCTCAGTTAAAAACCATTGGTCATGACTTTTATAGGGATAGGAAGCATTATCGACCCAATATTTCTGCATAATTTCTTGATCTTCAAAGGTTTCTTGGCCATTGCCGAAGTTATAAATACCTTTGGAGCGGTCAATAATATCTTCAAAGGGAACTTTAAACCATTCCCGTTTAGAGAGAATTTGACACATTTCTTCCTTATTCTCTGCCTGGTCACACCATTGCTGGGCTTCCATCACCGCCATTAACAACGCTTTAGCAGCTTTGGGATTCTGATCTACCCAATCGGCCCGCATGCCAAACGCTTTTTCGGGATGATCCTTCCAAAGTTGACCAGTGGTTAATGCCTGATAGCCGACTCCTTGGTTAACAGTTTGTAAAGGCCATGGTTCACCAACACAGAAAGATTCCATGGCGTTAACTTTAACGTTGGCCATCATTTGGGCGGGGGGAACCACAATGGTAGAAAAATCTTTACCTGGTTCCATGCCTCCAGCGGCTAACCAGTAGCGAATCCACATGTCGTGGGTGCCGCCAGGAAAAGTCATGGCCACTTTAGGATCCGTTACTTTGGCAAAGGCTTCTTTGAGGGGAGCAGCGTCGGTACCCACTTTTAAGTCTTTATAATTATTGCCCAACTGAATGCCTTGGCCATTGACATTTAAGCGGGCCAAAATGTACATCGGGGTTGGTTTTCCATCGGTTACAGTGCCCATGGTAATGAGGTAAGGCATGGGGGTAAGAATATGGGCCCCATCAATACCGCCACTGGCGGAACCCAATACGAGGTTATCTCTGGTAGTACCCCAGGAAGCCTGCTTCAACACTTCCACATCCGGCATGCCATATTTGGCGTAAAAACCCTTTTCCTTGGCAATAATCAACGGGGCAGCATCGGTTAGGGCAATAAAACCCAATTTGGCGGTGGTTACTTCCGGGGCATTCTCCCCCTCGACTAAAGGACTAATGGCTTGATCCGTGCTGGACCCTGTACCCGTCCCGGTGGATGTGGTGGTGGGGGAAGTACAACCATGGAGAACCACTCCTCCAATAGCGGCGGCCCCTGCGGTAAACATGAACTTGCGTCGGGTGCTTCGGGAAAAATTACTCATAGTGTAGGCAATAACTAAGGCCAGAAAGGGCAACTGCTGACGATCACATTCCTAGACTGGATTTTTTCCTTGTAAATATTTGTATAGTTTGTAACTAATAATTAATTTTCATGCGATTACTGCATTGGTGCTGGCTTATTTTGCATATAACTGCAGTCGATGCCATTGTTGTTTGACCAGACCGTCGTCAATGAGCTTTTCCGCTTTGGCGATCGCCGTTTCTAGATTGGGAGCATCCGTATGTTGCCAGAGATAAAAAGCACTGTTCCAAATTAGGGCTGACCGCAGGGGAGTTTGTTCCCCATTCAAAGTGGCTTGGGCCAACTCAAGATAATCAACCAAATTAGTCCAGACCGGATTTTTCCCCCCCAGACCAAAATCGGCGGCGTGGAGTCGCAAACGGGTCAGGGCGTTTTCTGCCTTGGTCAAATCGTACAAACCAATGATGGCTGTGCGCTCCTGGGGCAAATCACAGCTTCCTTCCAAACCTTTCACTGTGGTGAATGTACTAACGCCTCGTAGACTGAGAGCCTCAGCAATCATATTTTCCGTGGGGGGATGGACAAACCCCGCCACCACATGGTGTTTACCGGCATAGGGAACCCAAATTAACTCTAGGGTTGCCAGGGGAGGGCGTTTGCCGATTTCTTCCCGGTAAATTACCAACTTCTGGGCTTCAGGAAAATATTTGGGCAGATAAACAAAACCCACATTAGTTTTTTCTAAAATATCCTGTGTGGCCAACAGAGATGGCGATCGCCAATTCACTCCTAGCCCTTCCCACAACTCCACCAGGGGAATTCCTTCCTTTGTGGGCATCCGATCACCGCCATGTTGAATTACCGGACAACCCGCCGTTGCCAGCACCAGGGCTGTGAGAGGTCCCACGGGACAGGTGCGATCTCGGCCATCGTAGGGTTGACTAAGCACAATTACCGTTTGACCAGAGCTAAGGGCAGGAATTTTGGGTCCCCATTGCTCAAAGGCATCCAGCATCCCTGCCAATTCAGTTCCTGTGGGACGTTTAATACGATGGGCAATCAAAAAAGCACCAATCTGGGCCGGGGTAGCTTCCTGGGTTAACATCAACTTCATGGCCTGGGCCGATTCTTCCCTGGTCAAATTTTTGCTGGTATGGGGACCACTACCCACTTTTCTTAATAGCTCTCGAAATTCCTTGCTCATAGTTCCGCAAAAATGGGCAGTTTAGGTGTGCTTCGCAAAGATTTTTTATAGCTTTTTACCCAGGGGACAAAGGTGATTTTGGCTACCGATCAACTTTTGCAAGGCTGGAAAACTCTTGGGCACGAAAAAACAGAGTATTTATGTACAATGGGAGCAGGCAGAGCCAAGCTCTCACTCCTCTGTAATCTTTAATATTGTTGCTTTTCAACTCGGCCATGGCCCTCAAACTTTATTTCCTGCGCCACGCACAAACCGCCTACAGTGCCACCGGAGGCTATTGTGGTACCCCGGAAAATGACCCTGGCTTGACCCCAGAAGGAATTTTAATGGCCAAGGAATTTGCTGAAGCCTACGCCCAACACCCCTGGCAAGCAGTTTATGTTAGCCCTTTGCAACGGGCCCGCCAAACAGTCCAACCCCTATGCGATCGCCTAGGTATTGAAATGCAGATCCGCCCTGGCCTAAGGGAAGTGGCCTATGGAGAATGGGAAGGACTCCATCCCGACGAAGTTTACCAAAGGGACCACGACCTTTATATGCAATGGCTCACCGATCCAGCTTGGAACTCTCCCCCCGGTGGAGAAAGGGGCATTGACATCGCCCGCCGGGGCACTAGGGTGCTAGAGGAAATTGAAGACCGCTTCGATGATGGCAATGTGTTGTTGGTTTCTCACAAAGCCACCATCCGCATCCTACTCTGCTGCCTCCTGGGCATCGACGTAGGTCGTTACCGAGACCGTTTTGCCATGCCCGTCACCGGACTGAGCGTGGTGGAATTATCTTCCCGGGGACCGCTCTTTCACTGTATTGCGGAACGGTCTCACCTCAGCCCCTATTTACGTAGTTTGCCCAGCACCTAGAGACGGGTAATGCTTACGGGAACCCGGCCTTTGCGGGGGTTAGCAATTTGTTGGAAAGCAGAACGGCTGAGGTCGATGGAGCAGTTACAACGGTCACTCACCGTCACTACGACCGATTTCCCCGTACGGCGATTGGTTACCCTAACTCTGGTTCCTAGGGGCAGACTGGGGTGGGCTGCCACCATGCGACCGTGGTTATAGACTTGGCCGTTGGCCATCTTCCGCCCTACAAACTGATTGCCATAGAAAGTGGCGGATTGGGCCATCACCGGCAAAGGCAATACCAAGGGAATTAGTAGGCTAGCAAACAAAAAGCGCAAATCGATCAACCTCTTTAGTTTGAGACAACAATTAGAGGTTAGTAGTGTAGCCTAAGAGACTTTCTTGGTCAAATTATTTGGTTCCCACCAGTAATCCTGGGGAACCTAACGGCGGGGAAAACGCCGCTTCTGGAGAAAATCAGGAATGTCTAACTCCGGGGCCATGGGAATTTCCCCTAGGGGATCTTCTGGTGTTGTTGTTGATGGCACTGTCTCCACTCCGGCAGGGGGGCCGCTGAGCACAGGTTTGCTGCTGGTTTTTGCTTGGGGTTTTTCTTTTTCACCGTTGAAGCCCGTGGCAATGACGGTAATTCTCATTTCTCCCTGCAGGCGATCGTCAATCACCGCTCCAAAGATGATGTTGGCATCGGCATCCACCACTTCATAGATAATTTCAGCCGCAACATTAACTTCGTGCAGGGTCAGATCGGTTCCACCAGTGACATTAAATACGACTCCTTTAGCTCCCTGGATAGAAGATTCCAACAAAGGAGAGGAAATGGCCGCCGTGGCCGCCTCCTTGGCCCGGGACTTGCCGGAACCCACCCCAATGCCCATTAATGCGGAGCCAGCATCGGCCATCACCGCCCGCACGTCCGCAAAGTCCACATTCACCAAACCGGGGATGATGATAATGTCGGAAATACCCTGTACCCCCTGGCGCAGAATATCATCGGCTACCCGAAAAGCTTCCTGGAGAGGAGTTTCGGCGGGAATAACCGACAAAAGTTGGTTATTAGGAATCACAATTAGGGTATCGACCCGCGATTGGAGAGCATTAATGCCTTCCTCAGCTTGCTTAGCCCGTCGTCGGCCTTCAAAGGTAAATGGACGGGTGACAATGCCCACCGTCAAACAGCCCATTTCTTTGGCCACCTCGGCCACAATGGGAGCTGCTCCAGTGCCAGTGCCGCCCCCCATGCCCGCAGTAATAAAGACCAAATCCGTACCCTCAAGGGAACGGGCAATTTCATCCCGGGATTCCTCCGCCGCTTTTTGCCCGATCGCCGGATTACCACCGGCCCCCAAACCCCTGGTGAGTTTTTGGCCAATTTGAATACAATCCGGGGCGTTCGTATTAGTTAATGCCTGGGAATCGGTATTAATTGCCCAAAAGTCGATGCCCGTCACCCCACTGGCAATCATACGGTTGACAGCATTGCAACCGCCTCCCCCAACGCCGATCACTTTAATTTTGGCAATGTTACTAGGCACAATCTGATCCCTTTTTAGGTTAGGACTAGGGCTGGCAAAAGTAGGTGTTTCTACCAAAGCCTCCAACGGTTCATTGTCAACGATGGAGGACGAAAATAAATCATCTAACCCCTCCGTTCCATCATTGAGACCACTACCGGTAAAACCTATGTTATTTAGGGGTAAATCATTATTGAGCGTCATTGCAGGGGGGAAGTATTAGGGGAGCAAAATGAGCAAATTCTTAGGGCGCAAAAGCAACCACAGGGAGAGCAACGCTTCCGAAGCAGCAGGGTATTGAAGCCTTTTTACGACGACAGAGATCCCCTCGCCCAAGCACAAATCCCAGCGGTCTATCGTCCCTACACTAGGCATATTGAGCAAATTTGTCAATGTGAATCTGAGCTTTTTCCCTCTATCACGGGAGAATGGCTGGAGTGGAGGGTAAAAATATTAGGGTTTGTTGACGGCTGCTTTTTCCTTGGGGGGTTGGGGACGAAGTTGAATGCTGGGACTGTCTGGATTTGTGAGGTCAATAAATAGTAAACGTTCCTTGGGCACCCGACTGGGCAAATTCTGCATTTTTTCTAAAACCTGTACTTGTTGCCCGAAGCGAGAGAGGTCAGAACCTATGAAAACTAAACCTAAATCCGTTGTCAGACTTATGTTACTGGGGTTGTTGCCGTTAATAATCCGGATATTGACAGGGGACTGTTGAATCAGAATTTGATGGGTTTGCCAAAAACTGCGGTATTGGGGGCCGTAGCCCAAAAATTGCGGGGTTTGGGGCAGGGTTTTTCTGACCGCCTGGCTGTAGAGGGAGGCAGGAATATAATTTCCTTCCCCGTCTAAATAGCCCGGACCCTGATCCGCCACGGCGATCGCCACCGGTTGTCGTTCCTGTACGGCCACATTTACCTGGGCCGGAAATAACTGTCTAGTGACTTCTACTCTCAGGAGGGCCGGATTTTTTGCCAGTTCATCCCCCAAGGCCTGGGTAGAAAGTTGCCAAACCGCCTGGGGATATTCCAGGTCTAAATCTTCGTATAACGTTTCCCTAGAGACTAGCTTATTGCCCAAAAACTCCACTTGGCGATCGGAGCGGATAGACCATTCTGGCCAGCTCATCACCCACACCATGCCCCCCGTCAAACCACAAACACAGACAAATTGCCAGCAGGAGCGCAGACGCTTCCAACGCCTCTGCCACATCAGTTGTTCCCGGCGATTTTTCAGGGAATCAGACACAACTAAATCCGTCATGGGAGTTCAATAACCATCATCTCTGAAATGTTATAACCTAGGAATCAAGGACTCTAAGCACCGCCCTAGGGTTTATTTTCTTAACTAATCTTCACCAACTGTCCGGTAAATCCCATGTTGAAACAAAAACGCAGTCTGATTTTGGGAACTACAGCTCTGTTATTGACAACAGTGGCGGTGACGGGGGTTGGGTTGCGATTGGCCCGCTCCCAGGGCTACCTACAGGATAATCCCAAGGAGCTGGTTGACGAAGTTTGGCAGATTGTCAACCGCACCTATGTAGATGGTACTTTCAACGGTGAGGATTGGGTAGCGGTTCGCCAGGATTATCTAACACGGGACTACAAAAACCAGGAAGAAGCCTACACCGCCATTCGGGAAATGCTGGAGAAGCTAAATGACCCCTACACTCGCTTCATGTCCCCCGATGAGTTTCAATCAATGCGTATCGACACTTCCGGTGAATTGACCGGGGTGGGTATTCAAATCACCCAGGACCAGGATACGAAGAAAATTGTGGTGGTGGCTCCCATCGAAGATACCCCCGCCTACAACGCTGGCATTCTTTCTAAGGACGTAATTACCAAGATTGACGGTAAGTCCACCGATGGCATGGAAGTAGATGACGCAGTGAAGTTAATTCGGGGTAAGCCCGGCACCAGTGTGGTGCTCACTATTGAGCGGGAAGGGCAGGCGATCGAATATCCTTTGACCCGGACTTTAATTGAAATTCATCCAGTGCGGGCCCAAGTGGAAGATATTAATGGTGCCAGGGTTGGTTATATCCGTTTAAATCAATTCAGTGCCCAGGCTTCGGAGGAAATGCGCCAAGCAGTGCAGAAATTGGAAAAAGAGAATGTGGTGGGCTACATTTTCGACCTGCGTTCCAATCCCGGTGGTTTGCTTTATTCCAGTGTGGATATTGCTCGCATTTGGTTGGATGAAGGGGGCATTGTGTCCACCGTCGATCGCCGAGGGGAAGTGGAACAACAAAGTGCTAACAAGCGGCAGTTGAGTAACCGTCCCCTAGTGGTGTTGGTGGATGGTGGTTCCGCCAGTGCCAGTGAAATCGTCTCCGGGGCCTTACAGGATAATCAACGGGCCGTCATTGTGGGCACCAAAACCTTTGGTAAGGGATTAGTACAATCGGTGCGGGAATTGGGGGATGGTTCCGGTATGGCAGTGACGATCGCCAAATATTTAACCCCCAACGGTCGGGACATCAATAAACATGGCATCGACCCCGATGTGGAAGTAGAACTCACCGACGCCCAGCGGAAGGAATTGCAACAAAATCGGGAAAAAGTAGGCACCCTGGAAGACCCCCAATTTGCCAGGGCCTATGAAGTGCTAATGCAACAGGTGAACAAAACCGCTTCTAAGTAGCTTAAGTAGGTTGAACGAGCTTGTACAATTTCATTCGGTAAAAGTCTATGGTTCAAACTGCCCTACTTCCCCTCGACTTTCCCGATCTATATCCGGAATCCGACGGTAAACCCATGGCTGACAATACCCTGCAGTATCACTGGATTGTCCGTTTGGTGACCAATCTTAAGCATTTATTTCAGGGCAAAACAGTCTTTGTAGCGGGGGATTTACTTTGGTATCCCGAACAAGTGGCCAGTCCCCCCGCACCCTGCCAGGCACCCGATGCCATGGTGGTTCTGGGAAGACCTGATGGGGAACGACACAGTTACAAACAATGGGAAGAAGACCATATTGCTCCCCAGGTAGTATTTGAAATTCTTTCCGAGAGTAACAGTGCCAGGGAAATGCTCCATAAGCAAACGTTTTATCGGCGGTATGGAGTATTAGAGATGTTCTTTTACGATCCAGAGTCCTATGACTTTTGGGGTCAGGCGCGTTCCCACCCAGATGCAGAATTTAAAACCATCACCCTGCTCAATTTTCCCTGGACTTCTCCAACCCTAGGAATTCGCTTTGAAATGTTTGCCGATGGCTTGAAACTGTTTTTCCCCAACGGAGAGCCATTTAAAGATCCAGAAACCCTTTTTGAAGAAAGGGATCAGGCTCAACAGGAAAGAGACCGAGCTTTTGCTAAATTGCGGGAATTGGGTATTGACCCTTCTACCCTGTAAATTACCGTTTAGATTGGAACAATTATTCCACTAAGACTATCTGACGTGTAAATCCACAACCGGCAGAAAAAATCAGCAATTTTGGTTTGACTTTCCCCAATTCCTTAGATTTTTTCGGCCCAACGTAATTTGGCGGAACGGGCCCGGGGATTTTGCCTCTGCTCTTCTTCTCCGGCAATAATGGGCTTTTTGGTCAGCACCCGTAAATTTTCCGTTTCCCGAAAACGGTGCTTAACAATGCGGTCTTCCAAGCTATGAAAACTGATAATGCCGAACTTTCCGCCGCTTTTGAGCCAATGGGGAGCTTGGGCAATGAATTTTTCCAGGGAACCTAATTCATCGTTCACTGCAATGCGTAAACCTTGGAACGTCCTGGTGGCAGGATGGATGCGCCCATGGCGATATTTTCCTGGTACCCATTTGGTGATCGCCTCTGCTAAGTCGGTAGTGGTTTGGAAGGGACGTTGTTCGACAATTTGCCGAGCAATACGTCGGGAAAGCCGTTCTTCGCCGTATTCATAAAAAATGCGGGCTAAATCTTTTTCGGACCAGTGGTTAATAATTTCAGCGGCGGTGAGATCCTGGCTTTGGTCCATCCGCATATCCAAGGGAGCAGTGTGGCGAAAACTAAAGCCCCGATCGCCTTGATCAAGTTGGGGAGAGCTTACTCCTAAATCTGCGATGATGCCGTCAAATTGCTCGAGTTGACCGGGAAAATCAGCAAAGTTACCTTGCCAAGTGTTAATGCTTATGTCTTTGCGATCCGCAACTAAGGGTTGCAAACGTTCCATGGCGGCGGCGATCGCCTGGACATCTCGGTCGATCATAGTCAGGGCAAGGGGAATACCTAATTTCAGTAATCTTTCGCTGTGGCCCCCAGCTCCCACAGTGGCATCAAGGTAATAGCCACCGGGCTTTGGCTCCAGTCCTTCCACCAGGGCCGTGGGCAAAACGCTAACGTGATGAAAGTCTGCTATCGCCGTTTGTTTTAAGTTCATTCCTTCCATGGATTTGGCTCCCATCTACGTCCCCAAACGATCCCGCCTTCCCAGGGTAACAGCCTCCACGGAACTTATCCCCGGCAAAGTAATTCAAACAGAAAATGCAAACCATTAGGATTTTGTCATCCTATTCACCCGAAAGCGACTAGGCGCATGGTTATTAGCTCACGTCCCTTAAGCGGCTTGAACGGTGTTCTGAGTCGACTTTTTATTGCCAATACTCTCGCCTTCCTCGGCTTATTTGGGGGAATGGTGCCGGAGGTAAGTTGGCACCCCACAGCCCTTGTCTTTCGCTGGTCGGCCTATTCCCAGGAATTTTCCCCCGAGAGCATCAATCACTATGCTAAGGCAGTATTAGCCATTGAAGTAGAACGGAAAAAAGCCTTTGAGGAAATTCAAACCCTCATTGGCCGGGTTCCCCCCCAACTTACCTGCACCAATCGGGACAGTATCCGCAAGTTACCCCGCAACGCCCAGGCGATCGCCGTTAATTTTTGCAATCGTTCCAAACAAATTGCTGAAGAAAGCGGACTCAAGCCGGGAGAATTTAATCGCATCACCGAAGCCGCCAAGAATAATGCCAACCTGAAAACCCAAATTCAACGGGCAATCATTAATCTCCGCCGTTAGTCCCCGACAAATTCTTATTTAATACTCCATGGTGATTTTTGATCATCGCCTAGAAACAGTACCCGATGCCACCACCTGGGACCTCCCCCTCACCGCCGAGGAAAGGGGTCGCACCCGCTATCGTTTTGATAAACCTGGCTTTCCGTCTCTATTTATTCAATTGCCCAGGGGAAGTTTTTTACGTCCAGGGGATTGCCTCGGCTCTCCCACAGGGGAAACGATTACTATTTTGGCAGCGGATGAACCTCTGCTCCATCTCACCAGTGGCGATCGCCTTATTTTGTTGAAGGCCGCCTATCATTTGGGTAATCGCCATGTGCCCCTAGAAGTGAACTTGGATTATCTGCGATTGGCACCGGATCCGGTATTGGCTGATATGCTCCGGGGTTTGGGGGTCAGGGTAGCGGAAATAACTGCGCCATTTTTTCCAGAACGGGGGGCATTCCACAGTCACTAGGATGGCTTTTTGCCCTTAAATAAGCATTCCTAGCAATTTTGCCCAAGAAAATCAAGCCATTCGCTACAATGTTTTCATGAAGTAAAGTAAACTGACTGGCAACAACTTTGCGCTGGCCATTCCCGACTCCGTTCCCAATGCTTTCTGTAACGTAATTAATCAAACCTCAATCCTCCCAACCTCAGTTTTAACTCCCCTCTGACCACGGCGATCGCCAAACCACAATGACCATTGATAACATCCGTCTTAGAAACGAATTTATTAACACCGAAGTTATTACCCGCAGCAGCGGCAAAAAACTGGGGGTAGTCAAAGAAGTGCTAGTCGATGTCGATCAGCGAGAAATTGTCGCCCTGGGACTGCGGGACAACTTTTTGTCTTTAACCGGGATGCCCCAATATCTTTACCTGAACAGTATTGTCCAAACCGGGGACGTGGTCTTAGTAGAAAACGATGATGTTTTTGAATTGGTGGAAGTGGACCTCTATTCCCCTCTGGTCAATAGCGAAGTGGTTACTGAAACGGGAGAACCCCTGGGTAGGGTAAGGGATTTTCAGTTTGACCTCGCCACTGGCAAAGTTTCCTCCATTATCATCGCTTCCTTGGGATTACCCCAAATTCCTGACCAACTTATCAGCACCTACGAGCTTTCCATTGACGAGGTGGTGAGCAGTGGTCCCAACCGTTTGATCGTTTTTGAAGGAGCAGAGGAAAGATTAAATCAACTCAGTGTGGGATTACTGGAACGCCTTGGCATTGGCCGTCCTTCTTGGGAACGGATGGAAGAGGATTTGTATTATCCCCCCACTACCCGCCCTGAAAATCAATTGGGCAGTGGCATCCCCGTGCGGCCACCGGTACAAGTCCGTCAACCGGAGCCCGTGTTGGAAGAGCGTTGGAACGAGGACGATTGGCAAGATACCCGCCCTGCGCCGCCCCCTCGTCGGGAAGTGGCCCCTCTGCGTTATCCAGAGCCGGAATATGAAGATGATTATGAAGTGGATAATTGGGGGGAAGCGTCTTCCCGTTCTTCTGCTCCAGAACCGGATTATGATTATGAAGATGGAGTGGCTGGCGATGTCTGGGACGACGATGAGGCCCCTGCTCCCTACAGCCCTCCCCGGGTGAATATTCCGGAAACCCGCCGGGAAAAAATGCCTGAATATTATGAAGAATAGTCTCTGATTTAACTAGTCTTGCGCCTTTGTTCGGTTATTCGTATTGTAAGTAACGTGAGTTCGGGATAAGAAAGATGACTGACAATAGGCTACAAGCTTTACAGGTCAATACATTCGGGAATGACATCAGACTCGTGATTTGTGTTTTTGCATCCTCACAAGTGATTTTTTTGAAGTCCTGAAGCCCCAAATCCCCCAGTGTACTTGGCGAAAAAACCTCCATTGCAGTCAGAGCAATACTTCTAAGGATCGGCTTAACCCGAACTCACGTTAAATATTAACCCCAGCGTCTTTGCACTCGAACGACTACATTGACTCTCACCCTCTGGAAGCGTTTTCAATCCTCCGCCTCTAACCCTTTAATTTCACCCTGTGACCCTACCGAGCTCGATATCCTTGCACGCACAACCCTTCTTTCTCCCTGGCAGTTCTACCGCTACGTCTGCAACATTTGCCAGCAAAATGGGCATGAGCGTTTGTATTTCGGTCATTTGCCTTGTATTTTCTGTGATTATTTGCCAGAACCACTACTTCTTGCCTTTTTTGATCGCTTAGCAGAGAGTGTAGGAAGATCACCGCAGCCCTTCCCAAAAACAACTCTCCACCTTCAGAGTCTGCAAGGTACTCTGGAACTTCGCATCAGCCATGCTGGAAGTGGAATGATTGGACAGGTAGTTAGGCTTGACATAACATACCGGGAGAAGACGCACTCCTGGGCATTTAAAGCCTTTTTCGAACCGGATTTCGTCTGGCAACATGGCGTTTGGTCCGAGATACCAGTAGGAATATATTTGCGATCCCAGCATGTCACCCGTGACGTAGCGCAGTTCCATGCCGCTGGACTCACCTGGATGCTGTGTGAATGGATCGAACCGGATGATTGTCCTAAAACTCGCCCTGGACGCTCCTATGATAGTCTAGCTCAACAGCAGCAACTCACACCCCTTAATCCTCTCAACTATGCCAACTACAGTCGCCATGGCATTCGCCTTGATCTCGGTGGCATTCAAAAAATCTACTGGGGACGAAGAATTCGCGATTTTGCTTACACGCTGGTTTTCTATCACAGGCGAGTCCATCGGGAAGGATGGCGCTTTCTCAGTCCCTATCTTAATTGCTGGACTCTCCGCTACCTTCTGGCAAGGGTGAAATGGTTGCTGTTTCTAAGAAGACCAACGTGCGCATTTGAACAAAAAGTTACAGTTTCGGACGAAAAGCCTTCAAGGCAAGGGCCTCAAGATTCTTGAAGTGGAGCATGGCTTAGTATTCGCAACGGAAAAATTTTGGTAGTTAACGCGAGTTCGGGTTAAGCCGATCCTTAGAAGTATTGCTCTGACTGCAATGGAGGCTTTTTCGCCAGCTACACTGGGGGATTTGGGGCTTCAGGACTTCAAAAAAATCACTTGTGAGGATGAAAAAACAGAAATCATGAGTCTGATGTCATTGCCGAATGTATTGATCTATAAAGCTTTTAGCCCATTGTTCAGTCCTCTTTCTTATCTCGAACTCACGTTAGTCAAAGGCGGCGTAGAGGGGCGAAACTGGGGTCAATAATTTTCACACCAATGCCGGGAAATTTGATGGCCAAATTAGCTTTATGGCCTTTGCCTAAAATGTGGGTCACAGTGCCTTCTCCAAAATTGTTGTGCATTACCCGATCGCCAACATTCCAGATTAGGTCTTTAGCCGGTTGAGTGGACTGGGAACCAGTTTTTTTTCGGGCTTGTTTTTGGGCAATGGAAGGTCCCTTGGGATCGGCGGCAGGAGCATTGCGACCAGTTCTACGACCAGTTGAGCCATCGGCCAATAAATCCGGTGGTAATTCCTGGAGAAATTGGGACGGTATTTTGGTTTCTAAAGAACCCCAGATGTAACGCATGCGAGCATGGGTCAAAAAGAGATTTTCCTGGGCTCTGGTAATGCCCACGTAACATAAACGGCGTTCCTCTTCTAGATCCAAAGGATCATTTAAACTGCGGGCGTGGGGGCAAGTGCCCTGCTCCAACCCCACTAAGAAGACCACTGGAAATTCCAGGCCCTTAGCAGAGTGGAGAGTCATGAGGGACACTTCGTCTCCGGATTCCTCCAGGTCATCAAGGTCGGAAGTGAGGGATGCTGAAGCCAAAAAATCCACTAGGCTAGGGTCTTCACTTTCTGCTTCAAACTGTCGCACTGCATTGTCCAATTCCCCCAGGTTGGCCAGGCGATTATCCGCTTCTTCGGTGCCTTTTTGCTTTAAGTCGTCCACATAATTGGATTTTTCCAACACTAAGCTGAGGGCTTCCGACGCAGAAAGCTCACCAATTTGGCTTTGGATTTCCTGGAGCATGCGGGCAAATTGCAGGGTTTTTTTACCTGATCGCCCGGCCAGAGTATTCACCGAAGTTTCGTCGGTAATAATTTCCCACAGGGGAATGTCCAATTCCTTAGAGGCATTAACAAAACCTTCAATGGTGGATTTACCGATGCCCCGCCGGGGAGTATTGATGATACGCAACAAGCTGACCGTATCCGCCGGATTAACTAACACCCGGAGATAGGCAATGGCATCTTTAATTTCCTGGCGATCGTAGAAGCGAAAACCACCGACAATATTGTAGCGAATATTATTATTTAATAGCTGTTCTTCAAAGGCCCGGGATTGGGCATTGGTGCGATATAAAATAGCAAAATCACCAAAATTTAATTCTGGGTTATTTTTCCTTAAGCTCAGAATTTTATTAATCACAAAACGGGACTCATCCCTTTCATCATCCGCCTGGTAAAGGATAATATCATCTCCGCCACTCCGGGTAGCCTTGAGGATCTTGTCAATCCGTTGGCTATTATGTTCAATTAAATGGTTAGCCGCTTGGAGGATATTTTCCCGAGAACGGTAATTTTCCTCTAGTTTGACCATGGTGGTCGTTTCCCCATCCAACAGGCGATCGCCAAAATCCTCTTGGAAATTGAGCAGGATGGTAAAGTCTGCCATGCGGAAACTGTAAATAGATTGGTCTGCATCCCCCACCACAAAAGTGGAACGCCCCCGCCAATCCCACTCCGACTGCCGTTCTTCCCCATTGGTGCTCAGCAGACGAATTAAATCATATTGGATGCGATTAGTGTCTTGGTATTCATCCACCAAAATATGGTTAAATTTTCGGTGCCAGTAGCCTAAAACTGATTCATTTTGTTGAAATAAACGGGTAGGGATGAGAATTAAATCATCAAAATCTAGAGCGTTATTAGCGGCCAATTGATTTTGGTAAGCTTGGTAAACTTCCGCAATGACCCTACCTTTATAACTGGGATTTTCCCTTAGATAGGTCTCCGGTGATTGCCCGAGGTTTTTGGCATTACTGACCTGGTAGCGAATACTCTTAGGATTGAACTGTTTTTCGTCCAAATCCATATCCTTAGTGACAATGGTCTTAAACAAACTTTGCACGTCACTTTCATCAAAAATGGAAAACTGTTTTGTCCAACGGCGGCCACTGCTGTCCTGATATTTATCAATGTCGTAGCGGAGAATACGAGAACATAGACTGTGGAAAGTGCCAATCCAGAGGGGTTTCGTAACTGTTTTGTACACCCTGGAAAGCAACTGTTTTTGTTCATATTTCCCCAACAATTCCCACCGTTGGCTAAATTCCTGTTGGGCCCAGGCTTGGGCAAAAATCTTTTCCAAACGTTCCTTCATTTCCTTGGCGGCTTTATTGGTAAAGGTTACCGCCAGGATATTTTCCGGATTGATGCGATGCTGACGAATTAGATGGGCAATGCGGTAGGTTAGTGCCCTAGTTTTCCCTGAGCCGGCCCCGGCCACCACCAAAAGAGGGCCACAAAAATGCTCCACCGCCCGCCGTTGGGAAGGATTGAGGTGGGCAAGGTAGTCGGGGACAACAGTCATGGGCACAGTAACAGTAGGCTTAAGGTTCAATCAACAATTAAGTTTAGCAATCAACCAAGGGAAATTATTTTTTCGCTCTTTTCCGTTTCCATGGCAATCGCCCTTCGTTGAGAGATCTACAACCACCATTTATTAACCTGAACTAAATATTGCTTAATGATTTTGAGGGGGCTAACTATCGGATTCCGCCTCAAAGCTATCGGAACTTAGGCGAGCCTGTTTGATCAGGGTTTCCGGGCTAACATTGTCGAGAAAATCCCGAAAAGCTTGTCTTTCTTCTTCGTCCGCATCTCGATCCACGGGAATGGAAGCATCGGCCAACACTTCTTCCATCACCCAAATGGGACTGTCCATCCGCAACGCGAGGGAAATGGCATCACTGGGGCGGCAGTCAATTTCCCTAATTTGATCCCCCTGGGCACAACAGAGCACAGCGTAAAAGGTATTATCCTGCAGGGAATGAATAATAATTTTTTTGAGGTCCACATCCCAGGTGGTGAGGAGATTGACCATCAGGTCATGGGTGAGGGGACGGGTGGGCTTTTGATTTTCCAGGGCTCCGATAATCGACCGAGCTTGGTCTTGGCTGATATAAATGGGTAATGCCCGCCGTTCAGATCCATCCTTGAGCAATACGATGGGACTGCGACTTACCGCATCGAGGGCAATGCCAGCTACTCTCATCTCAATCATTGGGTAGATCCTCTGGGGAACATTGACAGCACAATGCAGGTTTTCATTTTAACTTACTCCTACTCCCCCCAGGGTCATGGCCAGTTGGTCACTAAGGACCGTTCCCCCTAAGATGGGGAGGGTTGTCAATTGTCAAAATCACATTACTGCTGGTGGTGGGAGACGTACATTAATGAAAATTATTTTGACTGGGGCGACGGGTTTTGTGGGGTGCTCTTTGGTGCCTCTACTACATCAACAGGGCCATGAGCTAACTTTGCTGGTGCGTAGTGTGTCTAAGGCCCAACGGTTATTTGCCCCCGGTAGTTTCCCCCAGTTAAAGGCGATCGCCTATGAAGCCACTAAAAGCGGGGACTGGCAAAAGGTCGTTGATGGCCAGGATGCGGTGATTAATTTGGCGGGGGAACCCATTTCGGAAAGATGGACAGAAGCTTACAAAGCCGAGATTTTTGATAGCAGAAAGCTGGGCACAGAAAAGTTGGTGGAGGCGATCGCCAAAGCGGATAGAAAACCCCAAGTAATGATTTCTGGGTCAGCCATAGGTTACTACGGCACCAGCGAGACGGCGACTTTTACGGAAAGTAGTAAGCCTGGAGATGATTTTCTGGCGGAAGTTTGTCAGGCGTGGGAAAATGCCGCCCACCAGGTAGAACAGTTGGGAGTTCGGTTAGTAGTTTTTCGCATTGGCATTGTGCTGGGGGCCGATGGGGGAGCGTTGGCCAAAATGTTGCCACCGTTCAAACTCTTTGCTGGGGGGCCATTGGGCAGTGGAGAACAATGGTTTTCTTGGATTGATCGCCGGGATTTAATTGCTTTAATTGATAAAGCTTTAACGGACTCAACTTTACGGGGAACGTACAATGCCACAGCGCCCAACCCAGTCAAGATGAAGGAATTTTGCCACACCCTGGGCAAAGTTTTGGCCCGTCCTTCCTGGTTGCCCGTACCGGATATTGCGTTGGAATTATTGCTGGGGGAAGGGGCCAAGTTAGTGCTGGAGGGGCAGGAAGTTTTGCCGGGGGCCATTAGCAAAACAGATTTTCAGTTCCAGGCTCCAGATTTAGAAACCAGTTTGCGGCAAATTTTAGGGAGTTAACCAATCCCCAAAATAGCCCCAATGAAGATGCTAGGATGCCTTGATGTAAATTGATTTCGGTTTCCGCTGTGGCCCAGGTAATTGTCGAAAATCTCTACAAAAGTTTCCCCGCCCAAGGCAAAAACAAAGCTAAAGACGGAGGAACAGTGAATGTGCTTAAGGCCATTAACCTGGAAATTGCCGACGGGGAATTTATGGTGCTGGTGGGGCCGTCCGGTTGTGGTAAAAGTACTCTACTGCGGCTCATTGCTGGTTTGGAAACCGTTACAGGGGGTAATATTCTCATTGGCGATCGCCGGGTAAATGATTTACCGCCCAAAGCCAGGGACATTGCCATGGTGTTCCAAAGCTATGCCCTCTATCCCCACCTGAGTGTTTACGACAACATTGCCTTTGGTTTGCGGCGCATGCTGGATCGGGAAAATAATCAGACTGAAGATAAATTCCCCCGCTGGGTAGGGGACAGTTTACGGGGCATTACCAAACCTTTGCCAAAATCTTTACACTACCTTTCTGCCCAGGAAAAAGTACTGGCTCAACGGGTCAACCAAGTGGCCCAACAATTGCAAATTGACCATTTACTAGACCGGCTGCCCAAACAATTATCCGGCGGCCAAAAGCAACGGGTGGCCCTCGGTCGGGCGATCGCCAGAAATCCCCAAGTCTTTTTGATGGATGAACCCCTGTCCAACCTGGATGCCAAACTAAGGGCAGAAACCCGCAGTCAGATTGTGCAAATTCAGCGGCAACTGGGCACCACCACCATTTACGTTACCCACGACCAAACCGAAGCCATGACCATGGGCGATCGTATTGCGGTGCTTAACCAAGGGGTAATTCAACAAATTGCGCCCCCCTTAACTTTGTACAATCAACCCGCCAACCGTTTTGTGGGGGAATTTATCGGCTCTCCTCCCATGAATTTTTTTACCCTCAAAGTGGCATCGGCTTCAGTGTTGCAACATCCTGCCTTTGCCCTCAATCTGCCGGAAAAGTGGCATGGACTGGTGGCCCCCTACGTAGGTCGTTCCTTGATCCTAGGGGTACGGCCAGAAAGTTTTATCCCTAGTACCGAAGGGTCCAACGCTTTTCCTGTCACAGTAAATTTGGTTGAAGCCCTCGGTAACGATACTTTTATCTATGCCCATTTAGTGACAGAGCCGGATCTCACCATCCAAGCCCGCATTGCCCCCGATCATCCCCTCCAGGTGGGGGAACAACTCTGGCTGACAATCAACCCCGAAAAAATTCATCTGTTCGACGCCAAAACTGAACAGGCGATCGACCAACGTTAAAGAAATCAACCCAAGCCCATTTTACCCACCATCCAGCCGAGGTTAATAGAAAAACAAGATAAACTGGGGCTGAGTCCGCCCAAACCTATCAGACCCTTACCAGCCAATGGATCTGCTCTGCACCCGCCCCGGTTGTGCCCGTTTAAATTCTTTTCCTGACCTGGATAATCGCAATACTCTGCAAACAGTACAACAAAGGTTTTGCACCAGTTGTCGGATGCCACTAATTTTGGCGGGCAGATATTTGCCAGTGAAACTCCTGGGACAGGGGGGCTTTGGGGCGGCCTATCTGGCCCTAGATCGATTTACCCCCACCATGCGTTTTTGTGTGGTGAAGCAATTTCAACCGTCAGGGAATTTAAATCAAGAGCAATTAGATTTGGCTTTGTCCCTATTTGAACGGGAAGCGGTGGTGTTGGAAAAGTTGGGCAATCGCCATGACCAGATTCCCGATTTATTTGCTTATTTTCCCCTGTTGGTGGACGATCCCCGCACTGGTAAACAGGATCAGTTTTTTTATTTGGTGCAGGAATTTATTAACGGTCAGGATTTGGAAAAAACCGTTGAAAAACATGGCCCCCTGTCGGAAGCGGAAGTGCGTTGGGTGCTGACGGAAATGCTAAAAATTCTTAGTTTCGTCCACGGCACCGGAGCCATTCATCGGGATATTAAACCGTCTAATTTAATGCGGGACCAAGAGGGCAAATTGTATCTGTTGGATTTTGGCGCAGTAAAGCAAGCAACCGCCGGGGTGGGGGCCAGTAACGAAGGTTCCACGGGCATTTACTCCATGGGTTTTGCGCCACCGGAACAGATGGCTGGTAACCAGGTTTATCCCGCCACGGATTTATATGCTTTGGCTGTGACCTGTCTTTACCTGTTAACGGGCAAAACAGCCCAGGATTTGTACGACGCTTACCATAACCAATGGAATTGGCGATCGCCTGGTTTGAAGGTGAGCCAGCCCTTGGCCGATGTGATTGACCGTTTGCTTTTACCCACTCCCAAGGACCGTTACGCCAGTGCGGAAGAGGTTTTGGCGGTGCTGAACGGCGGTAAAGGCAATCAGGGTAAAGCTCCGCCAGGGGCCACAGTTTCCACTCCCCAAGGTACCAATACCCAAATTCAACCAACCCCAGCAAGTTCTGCTTCTCCCCTAACAGCGCCAAAGACACCGGGTAAAATTAGCCAGGCGGTACAAAATTTGCCGGTTCTCAAAGTTCTGTTCCAAGGGGCTTTAACTGGTTCCGCTTTGGTTTTCTGGGGCATTATTGCTGTGAGCCTTTTTCCCCAGACCAATATTAGTTTGGGTATTTTGGGCATGGTGGTGGCGGGGATAATCTTGGCCCAATTCAAGCGTTGGTTAGAAGTAACGGAAATGTTGAGCCTCAATACCCTAACCATTCTGGCCCTATTAGCTGTGCCGGGTTTGAGCCGTTGGCCAAAGATTGTCGAACTAGCGACCCAACTTGATTTCCCGGTTCTAGTTACGGTCATTATTGCCGCTATTGCCGGGGCGATCGCCGTAGTAGCAACCATTGCCCTATTTTTACTAATTCTCAAGCTACTTTTTGCAGTTTTAACCAGGGTTTGAAGGATTCACACTGCCAGTTTGGGCCGGGAAAAAATCACCTGTAAACGGTCTAGATCCAACTCATCAAAACGGTCCACTGCCCAGTTAGCTTGCCTTTGCATAAAGTGATAGGGATAGGTATGGGCAATGCCAACCACGGCCATACCGGCTTTTTTCGCCGCTTCAATGCCGGCAAAGGTATCTTCGATCGCCAGACAATTTTCCGGTAACAGGGGAGCGATGTCATCGAGCAAGCTATCGGTCACCGCTTGGCTCTGCCGCCATTGATTGAGTTTGTGAATAGCCAGTTGATAGCCATCCGGCTGGGGTTTACTGCTGGCAATATCATCCCCCGCCACAATGACTGGAAAGTACCTTGCTAGCCCAGCCCGGTCTAATCCGTATTCCACCTCTGACCTAACGGCCCCCGTCACCAAGGCGATCGCCAATCGTCGTAACTGCAACTTTTCGAGAAACTCCTTCAGTCCGCCATAGATGGGCAGGGTTTCCAGGGCCACCAGTTTTTGATGGTAGCTCTCCGCTTTGCGGTCAATTAGCTTTTGCAAATAGGCTTCCGTTAACCCCCGGCCCCGATGCTCAAACAAATCCACCAAACAAGCCCGGTCACTGCGGCCCAAACAAAACTGTTGGTACTCCGCTGGAGTGAGGGGACGCAAATTCTCAGTCAACAATAGCTCGTCAATCAGACTGCGATGGATCGCTTCATCGTTGATTACCACGCCATTGAAGTCTAACAATACTGCCTTTAACATCTGATTGGCTCCTCTTTCTCCCTAGGCCAATGGGGTCATCAAACCCCACATCACCATGGTAATCTTTCCTTTCCTCCTACCAGGGATTAATGCCCATCTCCGCTAAAATCAGTGCAGATGTGGCCCCCAGAGCCCTCCATCCATTTTGGTAACTTTTCCATGGAAAAACTGTACGAAGGCAAAGCAAAAATCCTCTACCCCACCGAGGACCCAGATGTACTGCTAACTATTTTTAAGGACGATGCCACCGCCTTTAATGCCCAAAAAAAAGGCCAGATCCAGGGCAAAGGAGCCATTAACTGCGCCATTTCAGCGGCCCTATTCCGGTGGTTAGAAACCCTAGGGATTCCCACTCATTACATTGACTGCCCCCAAAATGACCAAATGTTGGTCAAAGCGGTGAACATCATTCCCCTGGAGGTTGTGGTGCGTAATATTGCCGCCGGCAGTCTTTGTAAGCAAACCGGTTTGAAGGAAGGCTTAGTACTGCCCAATCCGTTGGTGGAGTTTTATTTCAAAGATGATGCCTTAGGGGATCCCCTCCTGACCTGGGAACGGGCCTTGCTGTTGGGGGTTACCGATGAAGCGAGATTACAGACCCTAAAGGACTTGGCTTTGAATATCAATCAGCATCTGCAGAGGTTTTTTGCCCAGTGCGATATCACCTTAGTGGACTTTAAGTTAGAATTTGGCGGCGATCGCCAAGGGAAAATCATCTTAGCCGATGAAATTAGCCCGGATACCTGTCGTTTGTGGGATAACGCCCAGGCGGATCCCCAGGCCAGAGTACTAGACAAAGATCGTTTCCGGCGGGATTTGGGCTCAATTGAAGCCGCTTATCAAACAGTGGAAAAACGGGTTTTAAGCCAAATTGAACGCCTGCAGTCCCAAATGGGTGCCTTCTGATCATCGTTGCTTGGTGTGGAACCTTTCCAACGGGTCTGGGTCAACCTACCAGTTTAAAACCTTGCACAAACGGCTTGTCAGGAAACCGACAGGACTCGATAATGGGCAAGCAATCGCGGCGAATCTCTAGCCATCGCGGCGTTGTTTTTGGGTATTTTTCCATACCCCCCGTGTCCGTATTAATATTAATGGCTTGAATTGGGTGTCAGGACGTGTCAAACCAGAACAAAAGCGTGATTCTTTCTCCTTACTATCGACTTCTTTTGTTAACCAGTGGTCTTGTTCTGGGGGCATCTCCAGCCCAGGCAACTCAGGCATTTTCCCCCCTAAATATGTTGGCCGATGGGGACAACACGGAGCTATTAGTTTCGCCATCTTCAGAACTTAATTTCCCCGGCCCCACTTCCGAGTCAGAAGCTTCTAATTATTCAACTCTCCAGGAAGCTGCCCCCTCCGTCATAAACGCCCTCAATGGCGAGAATGGCGAGATCAGTGTTATCCCTCCTGAAATTGAGCAAATTGACGGCGATCGCCTGGGCCAGACAATGGAGATTAGTGCGGGTAATTTAGATGTCGGGGTTGATGATTTGCCCCCCATGGCCCCCGTTGATTCCGCGGAATTAGCTCAAGCTAACGAATTACCCCATGGCAATGCCGTTGCACAGGTTGCTCCAAGGGTAGCCCAGGTAGAACAGGAAAATTTAATCGCCGAAACAAAGACCGATAACCAGACCGATCACGTTGAGCCGCAATCACCACTGATGGCCCAGGCCGCAGTGGAAGAAGAAGTTGAAGCGGTAGAAATGGAGGCAACGGAGGAAACCACCGGAGTAACGGAAGAAACGCCGGAGGAAACTCCCTCTTTTACCCCCGATGCCCCTCCCACTAACACCGAGGGAACCCCGGGACCCACCCAGACACTGCCTAGTTTTACCCCTCCAGCCAGTCCTAGTACTACTACCCCAGCCCCAGCCGAGGAAGAACCAAGGGTATTGGTCAGTGAAGTATTGGTTACCGGCACCACCCCGGAACTGGAGTTGCTGGTTTATAACGCCATTCGCACCCAACCAGGCCGGACCACTACCCGTACTCAGTTGCAGGAGGACGTCAACGCCATCTATGCCACCGGCTATTTTAGTAATGTGCGGGTAGCCCCCAGTGATACCCCTCTAGGGGTGAGGGTGACCTTTGAAGTCCAGGCTAACCCCGTTTTCACCGGCTTGAACATACGCACAGTACCGGAAACGGCCGAAGGCAAGGAACGAATTCTGCCCCAGGAAGTGGTGGACGAAACCTTTGGGGAACAGTACGGCAAAATTCTCAACCTACGAGAATTACAAGAGGGCATTAAAACCATCAATGAATGGTATTCCAACCAGGGTTATGACCTGGCCCAGGTGGTGGGGTCTCCCCAGGTGGGGGCTGATGGCCAGGTAACCTTGGTCATTGCCGAGGGCATTGTGGAGAATATCCAAGTGCGCTTTTTTGACTCGGAAGACGAGCCGGTGCAGGGCAGAACCAGGGATTTCATCATCACCAGGGAAATGCGCTTGAAGCCGGGGGACGTTTTTAACCGCAATCGAGCCCAAACGGACTTACAGCGGGTGTATAGCCTGGGACTGTTTGAAGATGTCAGGTTATCATTTAATCCCGGCAGTGATCCCACTGAAGTAATTGTCAACGTTGATGTAGTAGAAGGCAATACGGGATCGATCGCCGCCGGGGGGGGGATCAGTAGCAGCAGTGGGCTATTTGGTACCATCAGTTACCAGGAAAGAAATCTGGGGGGCAACAACCAAACCATTGGGGTGGAAGCCCAAGTAGGTCAAAGGGAGTTGTTGTTTGATGTTAGCTTTACCGACCCGTGGATTGGTGGCGATCCATTCCGCACTTCCTACACTGCTAACCTTTTCCGCCGCCGGACCATTTCCCTCGTTTTTGACGGGGCTGATTCTTCCATTCGTACCTTTAACGGCTTTGACAGTCCTAGGGTTGTACGTACTGGTTTAGGGCTGACCTTTTTTAGACCGATCGCCGATGATGTGTTTGCCCCACCGGATTGGCGTTTGTCAGCGGGTTTTGGCTATCAAAATGTCCGCATTGAAAATGCCGCCGGGGCCCTGTCTCCCTTTTCTGCCCCTTTAAATGGTTTTAATTCCCAGCCCCTGTCCTTCAGTGATTATGGGGTGGATGAGCTGTTTACCCTCTCCTTTGGTGCTTCCCAGGATAATCGCAACAATGCTTTGCAACCCACCAGTGGTTCCCTAGTGCGCTTTGGGGCAGAACAAACTATTCCCGTTGGCACCGGCAACATTATGATGACCCGGTTGCGGGGTAGTTATAGCTACTACATTCCAGTTAACTGGCTGGATTTGACCGGCTTTGGCCTTGTGGAATCCACCCAGCCCCAAACGGTGGCTTTCAACGTGCAAGCGGGAACTGTGCTGGGGGATTTACCACCCTATGAAGCTTTCATTTTGGGGGGTAGTAACTCCGTGCGGGGTTATCAAGAAGGGGAACTGGGCAATGGTCGTAGTTTCTTCCAAGCTACGGCAGAATATCGTTTTCCCATTATCGCAGCGGTGGGAGGAGCTTTGTTTGTGGACTACGGCTCTAACCTTGGTTCCCAGGGCGCTGTACCAGGTTTTCCGGCGATCGTTAGAGGTTTGCCCGGTTCCGGTGTGGGCTACGGTTTAGGGGTAAGAATCCAGTCCCCCGTAGGGCCCATCCGCATTGACCTAGGCTTTACTGGAGAGGGAGAATCCCGCATTAACTTCGGTATTGGCGAGAAGTTCTAGGGCAAAACCCAACCCACCATTGGACAGATCCGCTGTTAACTTGAGACAATGTTTGCAGCTAGAGCCTAGAAAGAGTGGGCCCATTGCTAATGCCCGCTTATTTTTTCCCATCGCATGCAAACTTCCCCATCTTCCACTGCGCCGTGTGCGGACAAAGCCCTGGACGATCTTTTGAAAGAGGTCGATCGCCGTCGTAATTTTGCCATCATTTCCCACCCCGATGCGGGGAAAACTACCCTAACGGAAAAATTGTTGTTGTATGGGGGCGCAATTCAGGAGGCGGGGGCCGTGAAAGCTCGCCGTAGTCAGCGCAGTGCCACGTCCGACTGGATGGCCATGGAGCAACAGCGGGGTATTTCCATCACTTCCACCGTGCTGCAGTTCGACTACCGGGGCAAAATTCTTAACTTGTTGGATACCCCAGGGCACCAAGATTTTAGTGAAGATACCTACCGTACCTTGGCCGCAGCAGACAACGCGGTGATGTTAATTGATGCCGCTAAGGGGTTAGAAACCCAAACCCGCAAACTGTTTGAAGTGTGTCGTCTGCGCCATCTGCCCATTTTCACTTTTATTAACAAGCTCGATCGCCCCAGCTTGACCCCCCTGGAATTGATGGACGAAATTGAACAGGAATTGGGCATGAACACCTATGCGGTCAACTATCCCATCGGCACCGGCGATCGGTTTCGGGGCGTTTACAACCGTTTAACCAAAACTATCCATTTGTTTGAGCGAACGGGCACCCACGGCAGCAAAAAAGCTGCGGATCAGACCATGGCCCTAGATGATCCGGCCCTGGAATCATTGCTAGGTAGTGATGTGTACGCCGAATTTCAAGATGAGTTGGAATTAATCGAAGAAGCGGGGGCCGAATTTGATTTAGCCGCCGTCCATGGCGGAGAAATGACCCCGGTATTTTTTGGCAGTGCCATGAATAACTTTGGCGTAGAACTATTTTTGCAAGCGTTTTTGCAGTATGCCGCTAAGCCCGAAGCCCATGACAGTAACCGAGGAACTATTGAACCCACCTATGAAGAATTTTCCGGTTTTGTCTTTAAACTCCAGGCCAATATGGACCCTAAACACCGGGACCGCATTGCCTTTTTGCGGGTTTGTTCTGGTAAATTTGAAAAGGATATGGTGGTAAAACATCCCCGAACGGGCAAAACAGTGCGTTTATCCCGACCCCAAAAACTTTTTGCCCAGGAACGGGAATCGGTGGACATTGCCTATGCGGGGGACGTGATTGGTTTAAATAATCCGGGGGCATTCACCATCGGCGATACGGTTCATACTGGCGAAAAAATAATTTATCCCCCCATTCCATCCTTTTCTCCTGAGCTATTTGCCTATCTCAGATCCACCGATCCTAGTCAGTATAAAAACTTTAAGAAAGGGGTATCAGAGTTACAGGAAGAAGGGGCGGTGCAAATTCTCCAATCCCTGGATGAAAGTAAACGAGATCCTATTTTGGCCGCGGTGGGACAATTGCAATTTGAAGTGGTACAGTATCGCCTCCAGGAAGAGTACGGAGTAGAAACCAGATTAGAGCCCCTTGGTTTTTCCCTGGCCCGCTGGGTGGTGGAAGGTTGGGATGCCCTGGAAAAAGCGGGACGGTTATTCAATACGGTGGTGGTCAAAGATCGCTGGGATGCGCCAGTTTTACTGTTTAAAAATCAGTGGAATTTGGAACAAGTGGCAGGGGATTGTCTTGATTTAAAACTAAGTGCGATTGCCATTCCCCCTTCCTTATAAAAATTCTCGCGAAAAATCTTGTAAAAGACTAAGTTTTAGACCGAATAATGATCAATTGGACGATATTAAAGCGGGAGTGGTTTCGCAATACCAAGGAAGATTTGTTGGCCGGGGCTGTGGTGGGTTTGGCCCTTATCCCCGAGGCGATCGCCTTTTCCATCATTGCTGGGGTTGACCCCAAGGTGGGACTTTATGCTTCCTTCACCATTGCTGTGTTGACGGCCTTTTTTGGTGGGCGATCGGGGTCTATTTCTGCCGCTACAGGGGCCATGGCCCTATTAATGGTGGATTTAGTCAAAGACCACGGTTTGCAGTACCTGCTGGCCGCCACCGTACTGACGGGAATTTTTCAGGTTTTGTTGGGGGTTTTTAAAGTTGCTAAGCAAATGCGCTACGTCCCCAGGGCGGTGGTGTTGGGTTACATCAATGCTTTAGCCGTGTTGATTTTTTTGGCCCAGCTACCCCAGCTAGACCCGACTAAAGTTAGTCAATATTGGTTAGTTTATTTAATCTTGGCCTGTTCCCTAGCAATTATTTATATTCTGCCCACGTTTACCAAGGTTTTTCCCTCTCCTTTGGTGGCTTTATTTGTGATGACCAATGCCACTATTTTCTTGCAACTAGATGTGCCCACTGTGGGAGATATGGGGGAGTTACCTGGGAGTCTACCAATTTTTTTACTACCCCAAATTCCCTTTAATTGGCAAACTTTACAAATTATTTTGCCCTATTCCCTTACCCTGGCGATCGTTGGGTTGCTGGCTTCCTTTTTAACCGCATCTTTAGTGGATGAATTGACCGATACCCCCAGCGACAAAAACCGCGAAGCCAAAGGCCAGGGTATTGCCAATATTGTCACTGGTTTTTTTGGTGGCATGGCGGGCTGTGGCATGATTGGCCAATCAGTCATCAATGTGCAATCCGGCGGTCGGGGCCGGTTATCCACCTTTGCGGCGGGAATTTTTCTCTTAATTGCTATTTTGGGGTTAAAGGACTGGGTGCAACAAATGCCCATGGCAACCTTAGTAGCTGTGATGATTATGGTTTCCATTGGCACTTTTCGTTGGTCTTCCCTGCGGGACTTCCGTAAAATTCCCCAGAGCGAAAACATTGTTATGTTCACCACCATGGGGCTAATTATTATCACTCGTAACTTTGCCCTGGGGGTGGCGGCAGGCATTATTATGAGTACGATCTTTTTTACCCGCAAAATTGCCCAACTTGTTTTTGTGGATAGGGTTTTAACAGAGGATGAAAACCACCGTATTTATAATGTCTCTGGTCAAATTTTCTTCGTTTCCAAAGAAGAATTCCTTGAAGCCTTTGATTTTGACGAATTGGTAGACCGGGTTACCATCGATTTAACCCATGCCCATCTCTGGGACCAGGGGGCAGTGGGCACAGTGGAGCAAATCATGACCAAGTTCCGGCGCAATGGCATTGATGTGGAATTGGTGGGTTTAAACGGAGCGAGTGCGACCCTTTGGCAAAAATTGATCAAGGAACCGGAACTAAAACTGATTAATTCTTCTGCTGAAAATTAAGGTTTGATATCAGTACTGAACTAGAGCGAAATTGGGGGAACTGGCCACGCTTTTTTAAAACTTACACATCACTAATTATTTTTTGGGAATGTTACCATTGTGAAAAATATTTTGCTTTGCACTGATGGATCGGATTTCGCTCAGCAAAGTTATCCCTACGCCGCCTGGTTAGCCAGTAAATTAGGCGGCAATATCAAGGTTTTATACGTTACTGATATCCGGGCCCAAAAGGCAGTGGAATCGGTCAATTTGAGTGGCAGTATTGGCTTAGGAACTTCTGAAGAATTATTAAAACAATTGGTGGATTTAGAACATACTAAAGCCAAACTTAATCATCAAAAGGCGAAACTGGTCCTGGCAACGGCTAAAAACACTCTCCAGCAAGCTGGCATAGAATCGGTGCAGGTTATGCACAAAACAGGTTTTTTATTGGATTGTCTAGAAGATTTGAAGGGCGATTTTGATGTAATTATCCTGGGGAAAAGAGGGGAAACAGCTAAATTTGCCCAGGGCCATTTGGGAGCCAATATGGAGAGAATTATTCGCAGTATTCCCAAGCCCTGTTTGGTTACTCCAAAGCAGTTTCAAACCATTACCAAAGTTCTTTTTGCCTATGACGGTAGTGCCAGTTGCCAAAAAATTCTGCAGTTTTTGGCCGGTTCCTCCCTGTTGGCTGATTTGCCCCTACACATTGTCACGGTGGGGAAAACCAACCAAGACCCCCAGGCGATCGCCAATTTGGGTACAGCCGAAAAAGTCTTGGAAAAAGCTGGTTTTAAGCTCGAGGTGGAATTGTTGGTGGGCCATGCGGAAGAAGCCATTGTTCGTTACCAGGAAGATAACGCCATTGATTTATTGTTAATGGGGGCCCATGGCCATAGCCGTATTCGCCATTTGGTTATCGGTAGTACCACCGCCCAAGTTCTACGAAAAACTTCCATTCCGGTTCTAACCTTTCGCTAGGGAATTCAATAAATGCTCGGCGATCGCCAATCCCGATAGGGCTGCTCCTTCCACTTTGCCGCCATGGAAAGCATCTCCCCCAAAGTAAACTGGGCCAGGAAAATCGCCAAAGAGAAAGGGTTGATCGAGGGGATTTTGGGGATGGCTATAGCGCCAGAGATGCAAGTGGGAAGCCAACACCGCTGAACCTGACCAGGGTTGGGCCGCGGCGGTCATTAATGCGATTACCTGTTCCGTATCGGTGGCTAAATAATGACGACTAAACTCTGGGCCTGCTTGCACTGTCACTCCGTAGCCATGGGGAGAAATTCCTTTTTTCGTACTGCAAGCCATCCAAGCCAAGGGTTCCCCCGATAACCAAAGACCACCGGGGTCAGGCACTAAACTGGGTTGTTCCAACAGTAAAGATAAACTGAAACAAGGGTCATATACCACCCCAGTCAAAGTCTGTTGAATATCGGCGGGCAAATTGATGTTAGATACTGTCAATAATTCTAGGGTTTGGGGTAACGGGGCCGTCACCACTAGGCGATCGCCTTGGTAAATCCCCCCGGAATCACAGTGAATTTGCCAAATATTATCCTGCCAGTGAAAAGCATTAACCTTTTCCTGATTAACTACTTTCAAATCCTGGGCGAGGTATTGGGCCAAACTGCGATTGCTCGGTTCCCCTCGATATAGCTTTACCCCCTGACTGCGGATTGTGCCTGTTTCCGTACCCATCCCTTCTGCCCAAACCTTGACCACCCCTGCCTTAATCCAATCCTCCACCCAAGCAAGAAAAAGGGGATGCTGGGCTTTGAAATATTGGGCCCCAAAATCGAAACATCCCACTGCGTCCCCATGGCGTAATCTCCGGGAAGCCAGTCTGCCCCCTATGCCCTTGCCTTTATCCAACACGGTGACCTCCAAGCCCTGGAGTTGCAACACCACCGCCGCCATTAAACCGCAGAGACCACCACCCACAATAACCACGGATATTTGCTTCATTTCTGTTAAATTTTTGTTAATTTTAATTACCTAATCGTTTCATTGATCGAGCTAGTTAACCCTTTGAAGAGGAGGTAACAACTAGTCAACTATAATGTTAGATGGAAATCAAAATCTTTTCAGAATTTGCGTCGAATTCAATGGTGATTCACCATGAAAGGTCACATCAATGCTCCGGAAAAAGTTTCTCCCCACCGTATCTTGAAACTCTTTAACTTGATGGCCGTGTTTGGTCTGTTGGGGCAAGGTTTTTGGTTGCAAGCCCCTGCCTTGGGCCAAAATGCTCTCACCGTCTGTGGGGCAGAAACCGGCAGGGTCTATTTACGGGATCGTCCTAGCAATGCTAGTCAAAATGCTAACCGCACCCTAGCCAACGGCACCCCTGTGCGAGGATACGAATATCGCAACGGCTTTGTTTTTGTGGAAACCGTCAATGGTTTTTCGGGGTGGGTCACAGAACGCTATCTTTGTGGCAGTTCCCCCGTTGGAAGTTCCCCTTCCTATATCTGTGGTGCCGAAACGGGACGGGTATATTTGCGCGATCGCCCCAGCAATAGCAGCCAAAATGCCAACCGCACCCTGAGCAATGGCACTGCAGTTAGTACCGAGGGTTATAGCAACGGTTTCTTCCTGGTGGAAACCATGGACGGCATGAGAGGCTGGGTGACAGAGCGTTATGTTTGTCCTTGATGGAAAAATGGGAAATGATATTGTAAAGTCTTTTCCTCAATAATCCTAAAACAACACTAAAACTGAAAGAATCAAATTACTTCCAACCAGCCTTGGCCATGAAGGTTAACTTTAACTAGCGGACAGCGCCCGGTTGAGGGTATTTCGCGGGTAGCCAGGGATAGATGTCCGATGAATTAATTGAAAATCTTTAGAGATAAATCTGGAGCACTGTGCCGCAAAGATACTTAGCCAGATGGGCAAGGTGAAAGTCAATGGTGATCATTGGTTAACCTATGGGGCTCAATAAAACTTTCCAAAGGTATTCCCGTCTCGTTAGAATCAGAGGTAATTCCCGAAATAGTCAGTGAATCATAACCATGTCCATAATGTTGCAAGACCCCCAAATCATTCGTTTCTATCAAAAGTTAACTGATGCGATGGTGGATTTATGGAACCGTAGTCGTTCGATGGATGAAATCCGCCTCTATGTGGATGGGTTTATTGCCTGTCTGCGTTTCAGCAACCAAATTGAACCCTACTTGATCCACCGTCTGGAGGAAGAAGTCTTTGCTTTTTTAAGAGACCCTTCCAACTTCAGTTACCCTGCTTTTGAAACTGAGAAAGACTACGACTACTTTTAGCAAAATTCAGTTAATTCGTTGATCAATTAATCACCTAGCTAATCCATAGTTGAAAATAGTTAGAAAAATATACACAGGTGGGGCAAAAAAAATTGATCAATCACCAAAAATGATTCAGCATTAGGGAAGGCAGGCCCCTAGGGATTGTCATTGTTGCTTCTTTGAAGGTTTTTCCATGCTCGAACAGGACGTTGTCATTGTCGGTGGGGGTTTAGCCGGTTGTCGGGCCGCCCTAGAAATTAAGCGTCTGGCCCCTGATACCAAAGTGGCGATCGTGGCCAAAACCCATCCCATCCGTTCCCATTCTGTGGCCGCCCAGGGGGGCATTGCAGCCAGTCTGAAAAACGTTGACGCTGAAGATTCCTGGGAAGCCCATGCCTTTGATACGGTGAAGGGATCGGATTATCTAGCGGATCAGGATGCGGTGGAAATTCTCACCAAAGAAGCCCCGGAAGTAATTATTGAGCTAGAACATTTGGGAGTACTTTTTTCCCGTTTACCAGACGGTAAAATTGCCCAGCGGGCCTTTGGCGGCCACTCCCACAATCGCACTTGCTACGCCGCCGATAAAACAGGCCATGCCATTTTGCACGAACTCGTGAATAACCTGCGCCGCAATAAGGTGGAAATTTACGATGAGTGGTATGTGATGAAACTCATCTACGAAGAAGGTGAGGCAAAGGGCTTGGTGATGTATGAAATTGCCACCGGTCGCATTGAAATTGTCCGAGCTAAGGCGGTGATGGTCGCCACGGGGGGCTACGGCCGGGTTTATAACACTACTTCCAATGACTACGCTTCCACTGGGGACGGTTTGGCCATGGCGGCGATCGCCGGAATTCCCTTGGAAGATATGGAGTTTGTCCAGTTTCATCCCACGGGGCTATATCCGGTGGGGGTGCTAATTTCCGAAGCAGTGCGGGGGGAAGGAGCTTACTTAATTAATAGTGAAGGGCGCAGGTTTATGGAAGACTATGCCCCCAGTCGTATGGAGTTGGCCCCCAGGGACATCACCTCCCGGGCCATTACCCTGGAAATCCGGGCGGGGCGGGGGGTTAACGCCGATGGCAGTGCTGGCGGCCCCTATGTTTACCTAGATTTGCGCCATATGGGTCGGGAAAAAATTATGAGTCGTATTCCCTTCTGTTGGGAAGAAGCTCACCGTTTAGTGGGCATTGATGCAGTGGAACAACCGATGCCAGTGCGGCCCACAGTGCATTACTGCATGGGGGGCATTCCGGTAAATACCGATGGTCGGGTACGAAAAAATGCCAACGAGTTAACAGAAGGATTTTTTGCTGCGGGGGAATGTGCCTGTGTTTCCGTCCATGGGGGCAATCGTTTAGGCAGTAACTCCCTGTTGGAATGTGTGGTTTATGGTCGTCGCACGGGCCGGAGCATTGCCGAATATGTCCAAGGGCGATCGCTCCCGGAAATTGACGAAGCAGTTTATAAAACTGAGGCCCAAACCCGCATTGATCAGCTTCTTAACCAACAGGGTACAGTGCGTATTAACACCCTGCGCCAAGCTTTTCAGGATTGCATGACCAGCCATTGTGGGGTGTTCCGCTCCGAATCCTTTATGGCAGAAGGTTTGGAACAGGTACAAAATCTTAAAGCCCAGTACGGGCAAATCTTTTTGGACGATAAACAACCGCAATGGAATACGGAAGTTATTGAAGCCCTAGAACTGCAAAGCATTATGGCAGTGGGGGAATTGATTTTAACTTCTGCGATCCAACGCCAGGAAAGTCGGGGTTCCCATGCTCGGGAAGATTTTCCCAGTCGGGATGATGAACAATTCTTGCGCCACACCTTAGCCAGTTTTGACGGCGAACAAATAAAAGTGGAATATATGCCGGTGGTCATTAATCGCTTTGAACCGAAGGAGCGTAAATATTAACTTCCCTTAGCTTCAAACAAAAATACAAGGAGATTCTTTCATAGCCTATGCTTTGGCACGTATTTTACGGTCGCGGTAGAATGCTTTTGTCAAATCATGCCCAAGGGCGAAATTTCAGACCCATTTTTGTAATGAGTGATCCTATTAGTTGGACTGCCGAAGCAACGGAGCGTTTAAAGGAAATTCCTTTTTTCGTTCGTCCTGCCGCCCGTAAAAAAATCGAAAATTTTGCCAGGGAAGCAGGAATCACAGAGATAACGGAAACGGTCTACGAGCAAGCTAAACAAAAGTTCAATTAGCTTAGCCCCGTTGGTAAGTTAATCTGAATAGCGTCAGTTTAGGTTTAAACCATGGCAGAAGATACCATTTTCAGTAAAATTATCCGTCGGGAAATTCCAGCGGCGATCGTCTATGAAGATGATCTTTGCCTAGCTTTCAAGGATGTTAATCCCCAAGCGCCAGTCCATGTGCTTTTAATCCCCAAAAAGCCTTTACCCCAATTGTCAGCGGCCACCCCGGAAGACCATGCCCTACTGGGTCATCTTTTGCTCAAAGCCAAGGAAGTAGCGGCGGATCTAGGCATTGGCGATCAATTTCGCTTAGTCATTAATAACGGGGCGGAAGTGGGGCAAACTGTGTTCCATCTCCACCTCCATATCCTTGGCGGTCGCCCTTTTAGCTGGCCTCCGGGTTAAGGGGTTATGATGGGAAAATAAATTCACTTAACAATTCTTAACGAAATGCAGTCCTTTTCGCCCCAGATCACCGCACCCACAGGTAATTATTGGCACTGGCAAGGGCATGAGATCTACTATGTCCGGGCCGGACAACCCCAGCCGGATCGACCTTCTTTACTTTTAGTGCACGGCTTTGGTGCTTCCACTGACCATTGGCGTAAAAACATTGAAGGACTCCAAGACCAGTTTCAGGTGTGGGCGATTGATCTGTTGGGCTTCGGGCGATCGGCTAAACCGGCTCTGGAATATAGCGGCCAACTGTGGGAACAGCAGTTACTGGATTTTATTGACCAGGTGATTGGGGAAAAAACCGTGGTGGCGGGCAATTCCCTAGGGGGTTACGCTTCCCTCTGTGCGGCGGCCAACGGTGGCGACAAAATTGCCGGGGTGGTGTTGCTCAATAGTGCCGGGCCATTTGGTGATCAAATTAGTGAGCGCGGTATTAATTTTGTGCAAAAAGCAATTCAAAGCTTGATGCTCCAGCCCCTACCCAGTTACTTACTGTTTCAATATTTGCGGCGCAAACCCACCATTCGGAAGACCTTACAAAAAGTTTACGTAGATCAAACAGCAGTGACCGATCGCCTGGTGGAAGAAATTTATCGTCCTTCCTGTGATGGGGGGGCGGCCCAGGTGTTTGCCTCGGTGTTTAAATCTCCCCAGGGGGAAATGGTGGATAAACTCCTGGCTAAATTACAAGCGCCCCTGTTGGCTATTTGGGGACAGGGGGATCCTTGGATGCGGGTCAAGGAAAGGAGTGTTAAGTTTCGACAACATTACCCCCAACTAACGGAGCATTTTTTGCCGGCGGGCCACTGTCCCCACGACGAAGATCCGTCCACTGTCAATCAGTTAATGCGGGATTGGTTAGCTACCATTGGTTAGTCCCCTATGGTTTGGGGTTGATCCCCACCGTTTGCCATGACCCCATTGACTTTTCGTAACTTAGGTCAATCTAAAGCCCCATCTATTGCGCGGACTTTGGTAACCATTGGCTTGGGTATTGGATTGGCAATGGGGACGGTGGGGTGTAGCCCTAGTTATTCCCGATCGCCGCTGGTGGAATCTTTACCTCTGACGGCCAAGGTAACCATTGGTTCGGAAACAATTCTGTTGGAAGTCGCCACAACTCCTGCCCAGCAGGCCCAGGGCTTGATGTTTCGCACCGAACTAGCTGGTGATCGGGGGATGTTATTCACTTTTCCAGAACCCAGAATTGCCCGCTTTTGGATGAAAAATACCCTGATTCCCCTGGATATGATCTTTTTGCGGGATGGGCAAATTAAACAAATTATTACGAACGTTCCCCCCTGTAAAGCCGATCCTTGTCCCAACTACGGCCCCCTCAACCAAGAGGTTAACCAGGTGTTGGAGCTGGGGGCAGGACGGGCGCAGCAATTAGGTTTGGAAGTTGACCAAGTGCTGGAATTTTTGCCCCTGTCGGGTAGTTTATAGTTTGAAGATTATTATCGTTAGTGCTTATATCTTTTCAGCCTAATACTCAATTTTTCTAACTCCCATCTAGGTTAATTTCCTTCTGGCGATCGCCTCTAGCACCTGGCAAGCATGGCCTTGGCAGACACCGCAGTCAGCCCCTACTCCCATGGACTCGGACAACTCTTCTAGGGAGGTTATGCCCTGCTGGGCAGCCGCTTCAATTTGCTTATCGCTAATACCCCGGCAAACGCAGATATACATAAGGACTTTTCCGTAAATTTTGAGAGAAGATTTTATAGAAAGCTATTGCAAATTATTTTCATTATGCATCAACAGGGCAGAAAAAACAATTTTTTGGGGCCGGTTTGCCGTAGGTGCAAAGGCTAGACAGAATTACAAGTTACTTTTGCCGGGGTCTACCCCCTATAGCCCTTAAATAATAGACTCTATGCACTATCTTGCTGAATGGTTCTCAATGTCCATCAAAATTTTTCCAGAAGATGACTAACAAAAAAGGGAATGACTTCAAATTGATTTTGATATAGTTCCACCAACGTCACTGGAGCTTCCGGTGGAATCATGCCCGATTGATACTGCAAAACAATTAGCATATTCCAAAAAGCAAAAAACGCTGTGACAAAAGCAGCCCATTTTTGCCAGCGACGACCAGAAATTTTTTGCCAAAAATTAGCTATGCCAAATACAAATAAAAAAGTGCAATTACTAAACATTCTCCCCCCCACACTAGCGCCCTGCCACCAAGACCACCAAGCGGCAATAAAGTAAACTTGAGCCAAGAAAGTTACCAACAAAATGGTGTTTAAACGGGGCAACAGTCTCCAACCTAGCACTAAACCAACCACCGCTAGTAAGGTTATGGGGTGCCAAATAAATAAGCCCCGATGACCGGAGAATAACACTTGCCAAAGGGATGGTTGCAACCAATTGAAACTGCCCCCGTGACCCGTAGCTTGTCCTTCTTCTAAATAGGGAATGCGCTCAATGCCACCATACTGCCAAAGATAAATTAATAGCTGGGGAATTTGCATTAGCATCGCCACTGTCAACATCACTAGCAGTGGTTGCCAAAATTTTCTCTTAGTAATATTGGTAAAAATAGTTTGACTAGCTTTTCCCCAATGAATTGCTGAAATGGTTGTTAAACTCGGTTGTTGATTACCCAATGGTTGCGTTTCAAACCCGATCGCCGCCACCAATATTGGTGCGAGGAAAAACAGCACATCCTGGGGCCGCACCCAAGCGGCAAAGGCGATCGCCAAAGCGAGCATAATCTGCCAACGGCCATCGGTTAACCAAGGTTTAGTGAATATGCCGTACAAAAATAAGGCGATTAAAAAAGCGGAAACTGCATGGGACATGGACACTTCTAGGAATAGGTAATAGCTCAATGGTGAAGCAAACCAAATTCCACCTACGGCCAGTAAACAACTTATGTGGGAAAAATAACGCCGAGCAAAACGATAACTCAGGGCTAAACCAGTGATGCCCAAACCAACGCTTCCCAAGCAATAAAATAGTTCGTAGGGCCAAGACATACCATTGATGGGAATGGCATTATTAAACTGATGTAAAATCAAGGCAACTACATGACCTAGAGCAAAGAATGGTAACAGAACTATGCCTAGCCCCACCGTGTATTTGCTGTATTCTGGAATGGGCCCAAATACCCGGGGACTGCTGTTGAATTGTCCTGCGGTTTCAGCATAATAGCTATATTCGTTATCTACCCTGAGATTACCATCAAATAATAGAGATCTCAGGGGAGTGTAATAGCCCAATCCATCACCGTACACCCCAAAGCCAGTGACAAAAAACTTAAGTAGAAAAATCCCCAGGGTAACAGCTATGGCAATTAAAAAGCAGTATTTAAGATTTTTTTCGTCGTTAATGAAGTGAAAAAATTTACCCATCATTATCCATTCCTTCCATCACACCAATGGGCTACAAATTAAGCTTTCTTTTTCGGTTTACGCCAGACCCAAAGAAAGTTAGTGGCCATGCTCCAAAATACGGTAATCATGGTGGCAACGATAGCCGCTATTTTATGGTCCCAGCCCAATTTATTGCCCAAAATTACAATAATTAAACTCCAGAGAAAAAAGCCACTGAAATTGGCCACATGGTATTCCCAACAGCGTTGCCAAGAAAGGTTAGGATTACGAAATACCCAGAGGTCAATCGCCCCGTAACGAATGATGGTAATGACTTCGGCGGAGAGGACGGAAGCCCAGGTGAGGCCCATGCCGAGGGACACTTTGAACCAATCCAAGAGGACAACGTTCAAAACCATGGCAATAATGCCAATGATCCACCAGCGCACCATGGCGTTTTGCCAAAGGCGTTGTAAATAAACGGGCAAGGTTTCCCTGGTAATCATGGCGAAGTCAGTAAAGGGCAGATAATCCGGCTATTATACTGGTCAATGTTCTAGGAAAATTGGCATCTAATTGCAAATAGGGGCTAAATTTTTCCCCTGCAGGGTAACGCAAAGTTTTGGAGCTTGGCCCTGAATTGATGCAACGGCAAACTGGCAAACTAAATCATCTTTTTTATGTCTTCCCCTCTGGTTCTTCCCAGTGATGGCCACTATTGGCTTAAAAATGCCCATATTCCCCCCAATTTGGTCAAAACCAAGGTAAATTTTCCCGAAAATTTTCAGTTTCCCAGGCCTTGGGAGGATTTAGGACTTTACCATCTAGAAATTGCCGACGGCAAAATCAAAAATATCGTTGCTGTTGGGCAGGGGGAAGAGTCCGATTTAGTTACCGACGATGGTGTCCCCAGGGTGGATTTGAGTAAAAGAATGATCTTGCCCTGTTTTGTGGATATGCATACCCACTTAGATAAGGGCCATATCTGGGGGCGATCGCCAAATGTTGATGGAACCTTTTCTGGAGCCATTGCTAGCACGGAAAGGGATGCTGAATTGCACCATAGCCCAGAAGATATTTACCGCAGAATGGAATTTGCCCTCCAATGTAGCTATGCCCATGGCACGGCAGCGGTGCGTACCCACATAGAAATGGCTGGTCAGAAAAGTCAGATTGCTTGGCAAACTTTTCAACAACTGCGCCAAGCCTGGGCCGATCGCCTAACTTTACAAGGGGTGGCGATGGTTACCACGGATTATTATCTAGGCTCTGCAGGGGAAAAGTTAGCCGACCAGATGGCCCATGGGGGAGGAATTCTGGGGGGAGTGGCCTACGCTGGGCCCCAGGTGGAAGCCCAGTTAACCCGTTTGATGACCCTAGCCCAAGCCAGAAATTTGGCCATTGACCTGCACGTAGACGAAAATGGCGATCGCCGCTCCCGAGTATTGCATCAAGTAGCCGCCATCGCCTTAAAAGTCGGTTTCACCGGTCAAATTGTCTGTGGGCACTGTTGCAGTTTAGATGTGCAATCCCCCCAGCAAGTCCAGCAAACATTGGCTTTAGTCAAACAGGCTAATATCGCTATCATTAGTTTGCCCCTTTGTAACCTGTACCTCCAGGGCCGCCATCAACCCCAGAAACCGGCCTGGAGAGGAATTACCAAAGTTCATGCCATTCACGCGGAGGGCATTCCCCTCGTCTTTGCCAGTGATAACTGTCGGGATCCGTTTTTTCCCTTTGGTGACCATGATGGCCTGGAAATTTTGAACCAATCCGTACGCATTGGCCAATTGGATCCTCCCTACGGTCACTGGTGTGCCACCGTTAATCAAACCCCTGCCCAATTAATGGGACTTGCCGACTACGGCCGCCTTGCTGTGAATGGTCCAGCGGATCTAGTTATCTTTCCAGCCCGTTATTTCAGTGAGATCTTTTCCCGCCCCCAAGGCGATCGCCTAGTGATACGCAAAGGAAAACCCACCCACAAAAAAACACCGCACTACCAAGAGTTAGATGATTTGATGGGAGCTTGAGGCAGTCAGTCCGGCCAAAGCTAATCATATTTGCGGCCAGCCAGTGGACTAACCGAGTTTAAAAACATGGGGAAAAGCACTCTTCACCATCAATCGGTCTTGCTTTGACAGAGAGCCAACACAGTCGAGGATATACTTGTGTTCTAGGGTGAACAGTTTCATCCTCACCACCGAAGGCGTAAACAATCCCGCTGAACGGGTGTCTTCAATGGGGGTATCGAGGGGCCAGGGGGCATTTTTTGCCGAAGTGATCATAGCCATAACACTGTGACCAATGCGGTTATTAAAAGCGGGGGCGTCGGACAAAATTAAAGCGGGGCGACGAATATCAGATTGCCTATCCGTGAAGGGAACTGGGACAATGACGACGTCAAATTGTTCGTAAATTGTATTCATAGGTGTCGGTATGCAGAATTATCAGCTTCAGAATTCCATTCGGTCATAGTGTCGGCGGTGGCAGCCATATAGTCGGCCCCAGCTTCCCCAACTTTGCCGGGGGCAGGACCTTGGGCCCTCTCAGCTTGGGGAAGGACCATTCCCTGGGGGGCAACTAACACAATAACTTCTACGGAAGTACCAGCTGGACACGGTAAATCCTGGAGCAGGAGCGTGCCATCTTCTGTCAATGTCGTAGCTAGTTTGTAAGCATTGATAGACATTATGTAGCAGTGTGAAATGTGGACCCTTTACAACCAAAAGAGTTTTAAATTTTCAACATTATCTTAGGCAATGATGAACCAGTGCAAAATAGATACTGAGGAGAAAATAGTCTTTGGTCGGATAGAAGACATATTAGCAGAAAAGTAAACAATTCGTGGGAATAGTCACCTTTATAATTGTTTTTAACTCCGACAACCATAATCAGTCAGACCATGTATTGTCAATATTTACAGAACCTTTATTAGATAAGCCCTTTGCCCGGGACGACAAGCTAAAGTATGTACTAGTAAAATTCATTACTTTAAGATGAGAACTGTTCTCCAACTTCACTTCTGAATGGTTTTTGTCCCAAATTTTGAACCAGCATGGGGCAGGGACCAAAGTAAACGATAATACTTTTTTCCCATTATTTTCCCAAGGAAATCTCCCTGGGTGGATGCAGTTATTACTTATCAATCTCAAGTTTAAAAGCTAGCTAGAAGATTTTAGGTCTTGGTGGTCATAGGCAAAATTGTCTGAGGGCGGCGGCGGTAGCTTCGGGTTGTTCCAGATGGGGCACATGGCCACAGGCATCAAGCCAGATTAATTGACTCTGGGGCAAAAGATTTTGGAATCGTTCAGCCGCTCTAACACCCAAAATTTTGTCCTGTTTACCCCAAATAATTAGGCTAGGCAAAGTAATTTGCCCCAATTGCTCGGCAAAGGAGCCATAACCACCACTTTTGCTGAAGGCAATCAATCCTTCGCTCCAACCCGGGCAGGTTAAATGGGCAGCGGCACAGAGGCGGGCATCTTCACTGGCTAGACTCCGGTTGTAATAGGCGGTCTGGCCAATACTTTGTCTGACCTGTGGGCTGGCTAAAAAATTGGTTAGCCAACGGTCCAACGGTGGAAACATGAGCCGACTGGCAAAGGGTTGTTTCGCGAGGCCAGCACTATCTATTAGCACTAGTTTTTTGACCCGTTCGGGAAAGCTGAGGCAAAAATCTAGGGCCACTGCTCCCCCCATGGATACCCCCACTAAGGTAATGGGTTCTTGAATAATTGTTTGCCAAAAGTGGTCTAGGTGAATTTTGATGTTGGCTGGGGTGGGTAGTAATATCTTGGATCTAGTTGTGAAACCAAATCCCAGCAAATCAATGGCGATCGCCCGAAAATTTTTTTTGATTAGGGGCAGTAGGCGACGAAACTCCAACACCGAACTGTCAAAGCCATGTATAAAAAGCATGGGTTCCCCCTGGCCTTCATCCATATAGTTGGTGTCCACGGTGATGGCACTGGGGTGGTCTGGGCCATGGATGGTTAGGGAAACTTGTTGCATTTGTCGCCAACATTCCCAGGAGGTTGCTTCAGTAAATGCCGGTGCGGGAAGGGTTAGGGAAGGAGTCATACTCAAATGGTGCTGGCTAAAAATGGCGATCGATAATTGGGGTTAGGAGAAATTGGCCTACCCAAAAACCCCTGGGGAAGCCGTGGTAGGATTAGGCGAAAATAATCTCCCGACGAAAATTGGGGCGAAACTCACTATGGATTCAGGCAAAATCGTGGCCATTGTCACCGGTGCCATCTCAATTATTTTAGCTGTAGCGTATCTAGTTTTAGTACAAATTCTCGACTTTCGTGGCGAAATGGTGCCAGCGCCGATGGAAACCATGGGTCTGCTTACCCACATTACGGCGATCGCCAACGGCTCATTGTTGCCCTTTAGTTGAGCATTGCCCGTTAGTTATCCCCTAACCACGAACAGGGTCAGCTATAATCAGAACCGTACAAATCTTTACATTAAGCGTTGCCATGGCTGTCTCGGCAAAAATTGAAATTTATACATGGAGCACTTGCCCTTTTTGCATGAGAGCCCTGGCTTTATTGAAACGTAAAGGAGTAGAGTTCCAAGAATATTGCATTGACGGCGACAACGAAGCAAGGGAAGCCATGGCGGCAAGGGCCAACGGCAAAAGGAGCTTGCCCCAAATTTTTATTGACGACCAACACATTGGTGGCTGTGATGACATCTATGCCCTAGATGGTGCAGGCAAGTTGGACCCCCTGCTCCATAGTTAGGCTGGCTAATCTTATTCGTATATATATTATTTGTCTTCAACCATTACGGCTTCTGCCCCCATCCCAAGGATATTGACCCTGTGAAACTGGCTTTTATTATCGATCCCCTAGAAAAACTCGATCCGGGCCATGATTCCACCGTTGCCATCATGGAAGCGGCCCAAAAGTTGGGACACGAAGTTTTTGTCACATCAGTGGGGGATTTGGCCGTTATCAATGGCCAGGCCTGGGCTAAATTAGCGGCGGTACGCCTTCAGCCTGTGATTTTGGTCGATGGGCACTGGCAAGTTTCCCAACCTTGGTCCGAACTGTCCAAATCCCAGTGGATGGCCCTGACGGAATGCCAAGCAGTCTTTATGCGTAAGGATCCGCCGGTGACCGTGCAATATCTCTACGCCACCTTCATTTTGGAGTTACTAGCCCCCACCAAGACCATGGTGATCAATTCCCCCCAGGGGCTACGGGAAGCCAATGAAAAAATGTACACCCTGCAGTTTGCTGCGGTGATGCCTCCCACGGTGGTTAGTTTGGACAAGGGCCTGATCCGCCAGTTTTTGGAAGAGCACGGGGCGGCAGTGTTAAAACCCTTGGGAGGTAAGGCCGGGGAGGGAATTTTGTTTCTCGATCCTGGCGATCGAAACTTCAACTCCCTGGTGGAGATTAGTACCCAACATGGCAAAGAGCCGGTAATGGTACAGCGTTTTCTGCCAGAAGCGAAGGAAGGTGATAAGCGAATTATCCTGCTGGATGGTGATCCCATTGGAGCCGTCAATCGCATTCCCAGTGGAGCAGAATTCCGGGGCAATATGGCGGTTGGTGGTCAAGTGGCTCCCACTACCATTACCTCCAGGGAAATAGAAATTTGCGCTTTGCTAAAACCCAAATTGCAGGCTGACGGTTTATATTTTGTCGGTATTGATGTTATCGGAGGCTACCTAACAGAAGTCAATGTCACAAGTCCGACGGGGATCCGGGAGATTGATCGCCTTGAGGGAGTCCGCCTGGGAGAAAAAGTAATTTGCTGGTTGGAAAAACAATTTTAGCCTGGGATCAAGACAGCTCAATCTCAGCAAGTTTGGTTAAAAAAAGATTATTAGTTGGGCGTTCAGTTATTTGAGCCACTATTTTAATCTTGTTTTTTCTTGATCCCTGACCTTTTTTGTTCCATACCATACCATTATCTAAAGATTTTGTTACCTGTTAAGGTCGGGTGCTGTGTCAAACGTATCGATTTGTAAAACGAATATTAAGACAACCTGAAGAGAATTTCCTTCCATCGGGGAGGTAAAGGCAGACAGAGTAACTGTTTAATGCGGATTTGCCCCCTTGGTTGAATAGGGCAAAATATAAACATCTAGAAAGTTCGAGCTGATATTTTTCAAAAAGAGCTGATATTTTTCAAAAATTTTAACAACTGCCTAATTTCCCCACGCACCCCCATGAAAACCGCTAACTTTATCACCTCATCTTGTCGTTATTGCCGCTACTACCAGGCTGAAGGTAGGCGAGGCGGCACTTGCAGTCAACTCAATGTGCCAGTACAGGGACAGTGGAAGGCCTGTGCCCTAGCGGCAAAACCCTTTGCCGGTCCCTGGGAGAACCTCGAAGATGTGGTGTATTTAGAACATGCCTATGCTTTGACCAGTAAGGATGCTCTAGTGGAACAATCGGCAGAAACGATCGCCACCGCAGCCGAAGCGGCCTAGACAGCACAATTGGGGTAATGGACTCTTAAAGGGTGTTAAAGGTATTTGCCATAGTGGAGACTGTTTTCGGGGAACTTTTGGGGTTAATTTTCCGACATAGTGCCATAGTAGGGCTGAACAGGGGAGCTTTGGTCTGATCAGCTTAGGGGAGCCAGGGATATTGGCTAAAATCCGGGGGGCGTTTTTCCAGGAAGGCTTGTTTGCCTTCACTGCCCTCTTCTGTCATGTAATAAAGCAAGGTGGCGTTGCCCGCTAGTTCCTGTAATCCAGCCTGGCCGTCACAGTCGGCATTGAAAGCAGCTTTAAGACAGCGGATAGCCAGGGGACTTTTGCTCAAGATTTCCTTCGCCCATTGGATACCTTCTTCCTCCAGGCGATCGACGGGAACAACGGTGTTCACCATGCCCATGCGTTCTGCTTCCTGGGCAGAGTATTGGCGGCAAAGATACCAAATTTCCCTGGCTTTTTTTTGTCCCACAATGCGAGCTAAGTAACTGGAGCCAAAGCCTCCATCAAAACTCCCCACTTTTGGCCCGGTTTGGCCGAAAATGGCGTTATCTGCGGCAATGGTCAGGTCACACACCAAATGTAAAACGTGGCCACCACCAATGGCATAGCCAGCCACTAGGGCAATGACAACTTTGGGCATGGAGCGGATTAACCGCTGTAAATCGAGCACATTGAGGCGGGGAGTTCCTTGGTCGTCGATATAACCCCCTTCTCCCCGGACAGATTGATCCCCACCGGAACAAAAGGCATATTTGCCATCGCTGTGGGGCCCGGCTCCGGTTAGTAGTACAACCCCGATGCGGTTATCTTCCCTGGCGTTACAAAATGCGTCATAAAGTTCAAAAACGGTCTGGGGACGGAAGGCGTTGCGTTTATGGGGACGATTGATGACAATTTTGGCGATCCCCCCCGCTTTGTAATAGAGAATGTCGTCGTAATGTTTTGCAATGTGCCAATCCATAGGTTCCCTCCTGAGCAGTCCTTACCCATCTTACGGGGACAGCGTAAAGGTTTGACCCAATTCCTATTCCATCAATAACCGACCGTTAAGGCTAATTTGTGAGTAAACAAATATAAAGCAATGCAAAGGATTGGCCCCAAACTTTGGCGATCGCCTTACTATGCAGATCAAGACCTCCGTGTTTACTTTGATTTTTTTCCATGACCATTGCCGCCCCTAAAACCACCGTTGCCCCTGAGATGAAGCCGACGACACCGAAAAAAATTGGTGTACCCAGGGAATCCTTTGACCAGGAATGCCGGGTGGCCATGACCCCCGATACAGCCCAAAAGCTGCAAAAATTGGGCTTTGATTTGTTGTTGGAAACGGGAGCGGGAGCAAAAGCGGATTTCGCCGATCGCCTTTATGAGTCCCTAGGCTGTGGCATTGTCGATGGTCGCCAAACCTTATTTGAGCAAGCGGACATTATCCTCAAAGTGCGGCCCCCTTCCCCGGCAGAGGTGGAGGAGTTACCGGCGGGGAAAGCCCTGATTAGTTTTATCTGGCCGGCCCAAAATCCCGAATTGCTGGAAAAATTGGCGGCGAAAAATATCACTGTGCTGGCGATGGATGCGGTGCCCCGGATCAGTCGGGCCCAGAAATTGGATGCCCTCAGTTCCATGGCCAACATTGCCGGTTACCGGGCGATCATTGAAGCGGCTAATCGTTTTGGGCGGTTTTTCACTGGACAGATCACTGCGGCGGGCAAAGTTCCCCCAGCAAAAGTTCTGGTCATTGGGGCCGGGGTAGCAGGGTTAGCGGCGATCGGGGCGGCCAAAAGCTTAGGGGCGATCGTGCGGGCCTTTGATACTCGCCCAGTGGTCAAAGAACAGGTGGAAAGTTTAGGCGGGGAATTTCTCCTGCTGGACTTTAAGGAAGACGGCACCGGGCAGGGGGGTTACGCCAAAGTAATGAGTGAAGAATTCATTGCGGCGGAAATGGCGTTATTTGCCGCCCAAGCCAAGGAAGTGGACATTATTATCACCACAGCGTTGATTCCCGGTCGTCCCGCCCCCAAATTGATTACTGAACCCATGGTCAAATCCATGCGGGCTGGTTCCGTAGTGGTGGACTTAGCGGCGGAGCAGGGGGGCAACTGTGAAGTTACTAAACCCGGCGAAGTTTATGAATATGAAGGGGTGACCATCATTGGCTACACTGATTTGCCCAGTCGCATGGCCAGTCAATCCAGTCAGCTTTACGGCACCAATCTCTGGCATTTGCTCAAGGATATGGGCGGCTCCGAAGCTTTCAAAGTGGATGTGGAAGATGAGGTTATTCGGGGAGCCTTGGTATCCCATGAAGGCAAGATTACTTGGCCACCGCCGAAGCTTAATCCCCCTAGTCCGGTGCAACCAGCTAAACCTACCGTGACCGTAGTGGAGAGTGAAGCCAAATCTGCTAAAAAATCCGGCTCCGGTAATTTTCTTTGGTTAGCCCTAGCGGCGATCGCCTTGGTGGGCATTGGTATCGGCGCACCTACTTCTTTTCTCTCCCATTTCACTGTGTTTGTGCTGGCCTGTGTGGTGGGTTGGCAGTTAATTTGGAATGTGGCCCCGGCATTGCACACCCCTTTGATGAGTGTGACCAACGCCATCAGCGGCATCATCATTATCGGTGGCATGTTGCAGATTTCCGGGCCATTGAATAGTCCCACCACTATCTTGGGGGCGATCGCCATTTTAGTGGGAACGATCAACATTGCCGGGGGATTTTTAGTTACCCAACGGATGCTGAAAATGTTTCGGAAGTAATTTTATTTTTTAATAGGAATTAAATTATGGCCAGAAAATCAAAAGAATTTCAAAAATTATTTCACGAAGAAACCCATGCTGAGAAATCACCAAGAAGGGAGTCTACTTCTCAATCCATTAGAAAAAAGGAATTAGCGGCTTACGATCAATTCAAAAAAAAGCTTGAAAATGATGAGCACAATAAAGGCGCCACCTTTGTTAAAAATCCCAAAGGCATGAGAAAAATGTCTGAGGTTTTAGAGGAATTTGTCGCCCCCTTTATTGGTGATGAAGACTCCTATGAAGAAAGGGAATTTTTCTTTGAGCTAGCAATATTAGCCTGGAATTGTTCAGTATTCCCAGAAAGTGGGCGAGAAAAACTTATGGAAGCTTTTTTTACAGATTTGAGCAATCCCCTCGAGCCAGAAAGTATAGAAGCGACGCAGGATTTAAGAGTTTTTGTTGAGGAGTTAATTGAGCGCAAATTAGAAGTATTTCCTAAGGACAAAAGAATTATCCAAGATTTCCAATTAACTCAACATGAAGCCGGTTTCCACGTTGCTGTGTCCTACGTTATGGCTCGATAAATCCCATGCAAATTTCCCCAGCATTTAAATATAAAGTTTCCATTGATCCAGGCAAAATTACTGCATTTTGTCAGCAATGGCAAATAACTGAGCTTGCCCTATTTGGTTCATTTCTCCGAGATGATTTTGATCTAGATAACAGCGACATTGACGTTTTGGTCTCTTTTGAGCCTAATGTTCCCTGGACAATCTTAGATCTGGTGGATATGGAAGATCAACTTCAACAAATTTTTGGTCGGAAGGTGGACTTAATGGAACGGTTAAGCATTGAGCAAAGCCAAAATCCACTGAGGAAAAAAGCAATTTTGGAATCTTTACAGGTCATTTATACGGAGTCGAGACTACAGATTTAGTCCTAATAAGGCTTCAATAAATGGACAAGAAACAAAAACTTTTAAGCAAAGCTAAAAATAATCCCCAAGGCCTCAGCTTTAGAGAATTTGAAAAGCTTTTAGAACTATCTGGTTGGCTTCTTGATCATCAAACTGGTAGTCACCGTATTTGGTACTCCTATGATAAGCATCGCTTGTCCGTTCAACCAACAAAAAATGGTCAAGCAAAAGCTTATCAAGTTAAGCAATTTCTCAATCTTCTTCAGGAGTGATTATGACTGTTAGTAATATTTTTGATGGTTACACAATCAATCTTTTTCAGGATGAAGATGGGGATTGGTTAGCTTGCTTGGCGGAAATGCCCAATGTTTCAGCGTTTGCCGATTCTCCCCAAGCCGCTCTTGCTGAATTAGAAATTGCCTGGCAAGGGGTAAAGGAAAGCTATCACAAACACGGAGAGCCGATTCCCATCATTGAAAGGGTTTATGCAAAACCCTAATCCTTTACTTAAATTGATAACCAATTACCACTAAATTCTTATGTCTAACAGTTTACAAACCGTGGCCTATGTGGCCGCCAGCATATTATTTATCTTCAGCCTGGGGGGCCTGGCCAATCAGGAAACTGCCCGGCGGGGAAATGTTTATGGCATTGCCGGCATGGCGATCGCCTTTTTAGCCACTGCTTTAGGGGGCGACTTTACTGGTTACACCACTCTGCTGGGGGCAATTTTACCTGCGGTGGTTATCGGCTCCCTGTTAGCCTCCCGAGTAGCCATGACTTCCATGCCGGAACTAGTGGCGATTTTGCACAGTTTTGTGGGTTTAGCGGCGGTTTTGGTAGGTATTGCCAATTACCTAGCCCCGGAAAATGGTTTAGCGGGTTCCGAAGCTTTTATCCATCAAATTGAAATTTATGTAGGCGTATTCATTGGGGCTGTTACCTTCACCGGCTCCATCGTGGCCTTTGGCAAATTGCGGGCCATTATCAGCAGTAAACCACTCATGCTCCCGGCTCGGCACTTCTTGAACATTTCCCTGCTGGTGGCTACGGTGATTTTCGGGGTGCAGTTTATGCAATTGAATAGCCCCGCTGGCTTGACCCCCCTGTTAATCATGACCGCCATTGCCGGGGTGTTGGGTCTGCATCTCGTAGCGGCGATCGGGGGGGCAGATATGCCGGTGGTCATTTCCATGCTCAACAGCTATTCTGGCTGGGCGGCGGCGGCGGCGGGCTTTATGCTCTCCAATGATCTACTGATCATCACTGGGGCGTTGGTGGGAAGCAGTGGCGCAATTTTGAGCTACATCATGTGTAAGGCCATGAACCGTTCTTTTATCAGCGTTATCCTGGGTGGTTTTGGCGAAGGTTCTAGTGCTGCTTCCAAAGGGCCAGCCCAGGAGGTAATTGGTACAGTCACTAAAACTAGTGCGGAAGAAGTCGCGGAGGAATTGCTCGATGCCCAGAGCGTGATCATTACCCCCGGTTACGGTATGGCGGTGGCCCAAGCTCAACATCCCGTGGCAGAAATTACCAAATTACTCAAGGAAAAGGGTGTTAAGGTCAGGTTTGGCATTCATCCTGTCGCTGGTCGTTTGCCTGGCCACATGAACGTTCTGTTAGCGGAAGCCAATGTGCCCTACGACGTAGTGCTGGAAATGGACGAAATTAATGAAGATTTCCCCGAAACCGATGTGGTGCTAGTGATTGGCGCCAATGACACGGTGAACCCCAGTGCTTTGGAAGATCCCACCAGTGCGATCGCCGGAATGCCGGTGTTGGAAGTGTGGAAAGCCAAACAGGTGGTGGTGATGAAACGGAGCATGGCTTCCGGTTATGCTGGGGTAGAAAATCCTTTGTTTTATAAGGAAAATACCCAAATGCTGTTCGGCGATGCCAAGAAAAATGTCGATGCCATTTTGACCCAAATGCGGGCTAAGGATGAGGTGGGCAGTGGCGATAAGGTTCTAGTTTCCGTTTAGTTAGCTGACCTCAATGGGGACTTCTAACCCTAGGGGAGAGCTGAATACTTAATAATGGGGAGGGGAATATTCGTCTCCCTTTTTTGTTTGTCTATCATCTAGTTTTGCCATGACCACCGATCTATCGGTTTACCTCGACCAAGCCCAACAAGCCGGAGCGGAAAGCGCTGAAGTTTATTACTCCCGATCCTTTTCCCGACCAGTTTTCTTTGAGGCTAATCGGTTAAAACAGTTGGAAAGTTCTGAATCGGAAGGGGTAGCCCTGCGGTTATGGAAAAATGGTCAGGCTGGTTTAGCGGTGGCCTATGGTCCGGTGGAACCGGAAATATTAGTCGAAAAAGCGTTGGCCCTAGCAGCCTTGAATCCCCCCAATCCGCCCCGGTTCACTGCTCCCCGGCAAGATTATCGGGAAAGTTTAGGGGAAGATGTTTCCGTAGAACAATTAATCGATTGGGGTCAAACGGCGATCGCCAGTTTACGGTCAGAGTTTGCCGAAGTGCTCTGTAGTGGCGAATTAGCCTGTAGCACTGACAGCACCCGCCTAATTAACAGTGAAGGTTTGGACTGTACCTGGACAGAGAGAAGTTTGAGTTACTACTTCGGGGTGGAATGGATTCGGGGAGAGGATTTTTTAGCCATCTATGATGGGGAGCAATGTCGGGGCCAGACCAACGTCGGACAGGTGGTGGAAAATCTGCGGCAACGGCTACTTTGGGTGGAAGTGAATCAACAAATCCAGGGCGGCAAAATGCCCATTTTGCTCACCAGTGGCGCGGCCAGTTTGCTTTGGGACACGGTAGGAGAAGCCCTCCATGGTCAACGGGTAGCGGAAGACTCATCCCCATGGGCAGAAAAATTAGGACAAACTGTGGCCATTGAAGAATTGAATATTAGTCAAGATCCCACCGCCATTCCCTTTGATTGTCCCTTTGACGATGAAGGAAGCCGTACTCAAAAACTGGCTTTAATTAAAAATGGAAAAATTGCCCAGTTTTATACAGACCATGAAACAGCAGAAAAATTAGGTACAACCACCACGGGTAATGGTTTTCGTCCTAGCCTAGGCAGTGCGCCCCAACCGGGTTTGGTGAATATGTTAATCACACCGGGAACCGCTAGCTTCGACCAGTTACTTAAAAAATTGGGTAATGGTTTAGTTGTAGATCAAATTCTTGGGGGGGGGGCGGATATTTCCGGTGATTTTTCCATCAACGTTGATTTGGGTTATCGAGTGCAGAATGGTGAAATTACTGGCAGGGTTAAGGACACTATGGTTTCTGGCAACATTTATGAATTATTAAATCAGATTATCGCTTTGGGTTCAGACCGTCGTTGGCAGGGTTCCTGTGCCACTCCATCAATTATTTTAGATGGGGTATCGATCACCGCTTAGTACTATATTTGAACATTGGAATTTTCACCTAACTACCATTGAAAAAATCCGGCCATAAATTTGCCCAACGGTTATTCTGGCTTTGATGGTACTGTATTGGAATGGATAATGTTACTCGCTATCAAAACGCCGCGCTTCAGTACTACCAAGATCTGACTGGGTCTTCCCATCTCCACTACGGTTATTGGCAACCAATTCCGGAAACCGAAGATGATCTGACTATGGCTAAATTGCGCCATGCTCAGGAAAAATATACTGACCATTTGCTTTCATTTTTACCGCAGAATATCGAAACTGTATTGGATGTGGGTTGTGGCAACGGTGATAACGCCAGTCAACTAATTGGCAAAGGTTTACAGGTGGAAGGAATTGCCCCAGATCCTTTTCAGGAGTCAAGTTTTTTACAAAAGACTGGGGGCAAAGCTCGCTTTAATAGTAATACTTTCCAAGGTTTTATAGAAGATTGGCAACGGATTGGTTCTATGCCCCAATATGATTTGTTGCTTTTTAGTGAAAGTACCCAATATATGGCTGTAGCCACTATCGCCGATGGGGCAAAATTATTGGTAAAACCAGGGGGTTATGTTCTCTTGGCTGATATGTTTCGTAAAAATGAAGATTATCAGACAGGAATGTTTTCCAATTGTTTGATCAAAAGTGAATTACAGATGGCGATGAAAGAAGCCGGTTTTATTCTGCTCGATAGGGATGATATTTCCCAACAAATTGTACCTACCTTAGACCTTTGTGTGCAAAATTTTCAAACTTTTGGTGTTTCAACTTTAACCTATTTAGCTAGTTTAGTCAGAATTGCAGTCCCCCCTCTGTATAAAATTTTCGATTACTTTTTGGGTAAAAAGGCTAAGGTTTTGGTAAAGGAAGGATTACAGGCTGGGAATATTTTTCGGGATCATCTATGCTACGAAATTCAACTTTGGCAAAAGCTTACTTAAATTGCTGGGGATGATCTAGATTTACCTTGGGCAGGGGAAAGTTAAGAATAATGACTAATTTGTCTTGATGGCCAAAGCCCAGAAGTATAAGTAGAGTAAGGCCCCTTCACCGCCGGAGAGAACAATTATGTCCGCTGAATTTTTTGACTGCCTCCAACATAAATGCGCCTATGTGGCGATCGGAGAATTTAAACCCGGTCGGTTTGCAGAAGCCCAACGGTTATATGAGAAGGCCATTTCCACCTATAAAAGTGGCTTTAAGGGTGCCTTCCTGCTAAGAAAACCCAATTCCGACGAGGGCATTGCCGTGATTCTCTGGAATACGATCGAAGATATGGAGGCGAATCAAACGGAAGTCCATCGCAAAATTTTGGACGAAATGGGCCCTTTGTTTAATGTGCCTCCGGTCACCAATATTTATGAAGTTTGTAGCGAAGTGGAAGCCTATGGTAAGGTGCTCTGCTAACCATGTACAACATTAGCTTTACCCCCGATCGCCCGCTGACCTACCATTTGGAGGATGATCAAAGTCTGGCCCGTCTTTCCCTCGTGCCGGGGCGGGGCGGTCTGGTGACCGAGTGGACCGTTCAAGGTCAGCCCATCCTGTATTTTGACCGAGAGCGGTTCCAGGATCCATCCCTGTCAGTACGGGGAGGCATCCCAATTTTGTTTCCCATTTGTGGCAATCTGCCCCAGGATCAGTTCAACCACGCCGGTAAAAGCTATCGCCTGAAACAACATGGTTTTGCGCGGGATCTGCCGTGGGAAGTAATCGGCCAGCAAACCCAAGACAATGCCCGGTTGGATCTACGGTTGAGCCACAATGATGCCACCCTCGAAGCTTTCCCTTTTGCATTTGAGTTGGTTTTCAGCTATCAACTCCAGGGCCATAGCCTCCGCATTGAACAACGTATTGCCAACCTTGGCGATCAGCGGATGCCCTTTTCCCTCGGTTTCCATCCCTATTTTTTCTGCCGAGAGAAGTTAGGGATTACGTTAGCAATTCCTGCCAATGATTACCTAGACCAAAAAACTGGCGATTGCCATGGCTATGACGGGCAACTGAATCTAACTTCCCCGGAATTGGATTTAGCCTTTACCCAAATTTCCCAGCCAAGGGCCCATTTTATTGACCCAGACCGGAATTTAAAGATAGAAGTTAGCTTCAGCGAACTGTACCAAACTCTGGTGTTGTGGACTGTGGCTGGGAAAGATTATCTGTGCCTCGAGCCTTGGAGCGGGCCTCGCAATGCCCTCAATAGCGGCGAGCAGTTAGCTTGGGTAGAACCCTATTCTTCCCGTTCCGCCTGGGTAAATTTTCAGGTGTCCACTGAGTGACTGTGCCGCCCTTTCCACTTGGATAAAAGTCCGTTGGCAGTCCCAATTTAAGGGAGGAAGTTGTAATCCTCCCGAAATCAAGCCCTTGGGCTATGGCTCAATCAACTCCGTTCAGACTATGGAGATCTAAAAGTTTCCCTGGAGGGCCTCGTTGCACCGCTCACAAATGGTGGGGTCATCGCTGAAACTGCCCACTTGGGTGGAATAATTCCAGCAACGCTCACATTTATGACCGTCGGCTTTAGTGACAATAATCTTAATGGGTTTAGTGCGAATATTATTATCATGCCGTTCCAGGTTAATTACTACGGTTTCCTCATACGTAAAAGATGGTTCAATTTCAGCAGACTTGATAAACTCAACTTGAGAAGTTAGAAATATGTTGCGAAGCGAAATTTTTCGGTCATTGGGATCAAATGTGGGTTCATTAAAATTTTCTAACCATCCGTAGAACCAATGCACAAAATTTTCTCCTTGTTTTTCATCCGTGCCACTTTCAGCAGTTCGGGGATCCACAATAATCAATTTAGCCTCCAAAGATGAACCTATCACTTTGTCCCTTCGAGCCTGTTCGAGAAGTTGGTTAATTCCATCTCGTAATTGACGTAGGCTAACCCACTTTTGAGCTAATTGCGGCTGTTGCCATTGGGCATCTAAATTTACCCAGCCTGATTGGAATACCGATTCCGTCGGTTTTTCGTAGGGTAAAAATTGCCAAATGTCCTCCGCTAAATGACACAGCACAGGGGCGATCGCCTTGGTTAAATTTTCCAACGCCAACTGGAGAATGGTTTGGCAACTGCGGCGACGGGGAGCATTGGGGGCGGAAATATACAGACGGTCTTTAGCAATATCTAAGTAGAAGTTAGACAAATCCACCACACAGAAGTTTTGCACCGTTTGGAAAAACTTAAAGAATTGGAAACTTTCGTAGGCTTCCGTTACTTCCGTAAATACTTCCGTCATACGGTGTAACATATAGCGGTCTAATTCTGGCAAATCTTCATAGGCCACTGCATCGGTTTCAGGATTAAAATCATGCAAGTTACCTAGTAAAAACCGGGCCGTATTGCGAATTTTATTGCGTATATCTACCAACTGTTTGAGAATGCCCTGGCCAATGGGCACATCATTGGCGTAATCTACCGATGCCACCCAAAGCCGCAACACATCAGCCCCATAGGCCGGTTCCTGTTTTTGATTTTTACCGCCATTAATAATCTGGTAGGGGTCCACCACATTGCCCAGGGATTTGCTCATTTTGTGACCCTTTTCATCCAGTACAAAACCGTGGGTCAACACTGTTTTATAGGGGGCAATGCCATTTACTGCCACACTGGTGAGTAAACTGGACTGGAACCAACCTCGATGCTGGTCGGAACCCTCCAAATACATATCCACCGGGTATTTTAATGGTCGATTTTTTGCATTTGCGACCGCTGCCCAGGAAGAGCCAGAATCAAACCATACGTCCATGGTGTCTTCCCCTTTGCGGTAAGTACGACCATTGTTGCGGTATGCTTCCGGCAGGAGTTCCTCTACGGTTAATTCCCACCAAGCATCGGAACCTTTTTCCGCAATGATTTGTTGCACATGATTAATGGTTTCTTCCGTTAGCAAAGGCTCACTGGTTTCCTCGTCATAAAATACGGGAATAGGAACCCCCCAAGCCCGTTGCCGGGAAATGCACCAATCACTGCGATCGCCAACCATGGGAGTGATGCGATTTTCCCCCTGGGTTGGAATCCAGGTAACTTCTTTGATCGCTTTTAAAGCTTGATCCCGAAAACCTTCCACCGAAGCAAACCACTGTTCCGTGGCTCGGAAAATAGTCGGCTTTTTGGTGCGCCAATCGTAGGGATATTTATGCTCATAAGCTTCTTCTTTGAGCAAAACTTTTTGATCTTGCAACGCATTAATAATGGCTTCATTGGCATCGTTGAGCACATTAAGCCCCGCAAATTTCCCTGCTTCCTCCGTTAAATTGCCCGCCGCATCCACCGGGGACAAAATTGGTAAGCCATACCGTTGCCCGACAACGTAATCTTCTTGACCGTGGCCTGGAGCCGTATGCACTAGCCCGGTACCAGATTCGGTAGTGACATAATCGCCACCAATAACAATGGGACTAACCCGGTCAAACAGAGGATGCTGATAACAGGTATTTTCCAAACTTTCCCCTTGCAGAGTTACTTTAACCGTTAATTTGACCCCGAAAGTTTCACTTAATTTTTCCACTAAATCCAGGGCCACAATTAAGTAACTGCGATGAAAAATATGGGACTCCGTTTCCACCACCGCATAGGTTAATTCCGGATTTAATGCCACGGCCAAATTGCCCGGCAATGTCCAGGGGGTTGTAGTCCAAATGGCCACCGCTAAATCATCAATGTAGGGGGCCAAAATTTCAGCGGCTTTCTCCCCTGCTTGGGTGATGGGAAAACTAACGTAAATACTGCGGGAAGTATGACCTTCAGGATATTCCAACTCCGCTTCTGCTAGGGCTGTGCGGGAACTAGGACTCCAATGGACCGGTTTTAAACCCCTGTAGATATAACCTTTCAACGCCATGGCCCCAAATACGCCAATCTGGGCCGCCTCATATTCCGGGGTCAGGGTTAAATAAGGCTTTTTCCAATCCCCCCAAATGCCATAACGCTGGAATCCCACCGCCTGTTCCTGTTGGGCTTTGAGGGCAAAATCCCTGGCTTTGTGACGGAGGGTGAGGGGAGTTAATTCCGCCCGTTCACTGCTTTTTAAACTTTGTAGAACTTTCAACTCAATGGGCAAACCGTGGCAGTCCCAACCGGGAACGTAATGGACTTTATGCCCCTGTAATAGTTTATACTTATTAATAATGTCCTTGAGAACTTTGTTTAAAGCATGGCCCATGTGGAGGGCACCGTTGGCGTAGGGCGGCCCATCGTGGAGCACAAACAAATCTTTGGGATTATTGTCGGCTAAATCTGCGTAAATTCCTTTTTCCTGCCAATATTGCTGAATTTCCGGCTCTCTTTTGTTAGCGTTGGCCCGCATATCAAAGCGGGTTTGGGGCAAGTTAACGGTGTCTTTATAACTTTTGGCTTCAGTCACAGTGGCTTGGGGCAGAATTGTGCATAGGAATACTTGCTGATTTTACCCCGTTTTCCTAGCCCATCTACTGCGGTTTTACTCCCTAAAGGGCGATCGCCGTGGGCCGGCCTTGGCTTGATCTGCTCTGGCAGGCCAGTATAATTCCAAGGGATAATCGTCTATCAACCTGCTGAATTTTCCGGAACAACGGACCATGAATGAACCAAAACAGACCGAAACCGTCCAGGTGGTGGAAAAAGTTAGCGCGATCCTTTCCCCCTATTTCATCGTCATTGTGGGTTTGTTTTTGGCCGATAGCAATTTTCTCATTGGCATTGCCCTGGTGTTTGTGGGGGTATTTTCCCTGCTGAAACTTTCCTGGCACGATGTGCAAACGGGGGTAGAAAAAGTTAAGGGCTTCTTTGCCGAAAAGCAGTGAGTCCCATTAGAAAAAAATTAGACTTTTGAGACAGCTACTAAAAAGGTAGATCTTCTTCTTCCTCCGGGGCGATCGCCGGTCGGTTCAGGACGGTGGGTTGGTTAATTTGCAGATGTCCATTGTGATCCATGGGTTGCTGACCAAGTTCCGCCGTTGGTTCCGTAGATAAATCATCGCCATTATCCGATTCCTGTTTGGGAGCCGCATCGGATGCCACAATTTCCCCGTCAAAATTTTTGGCAAACTGCTCGATCGCCTTGCGGGTGGCACTGTCACCAATATCTGTCGGAGGCGGCTCTTCCATGGCTGGAGCCGGTTTTGGTTTGGGCCGAGAAGGATTAGAGAAATTATTTGATTCCCGTCGGGGGGAAGGTTTTATTTCCGATGTAGCGGGGCCCCTGGCGATCGCCGGGGGAGAAGGAGGCACAGTGGGAGCCGGATTAGCATTAACCGCTGCGGTGGGGGGAGGGCTTGGCTCTGGAGCAAAGGCTGGCGGCTTACTATGGCTAGGGGGAGGAGCGCTGTTAACCGGAGTAGTTTCCGGGGTCGATGGCTTACCCACCACCAAATTCACTTTCACCGATTGGCCACAGGCTTGCCCTAGGGCCGCTTCCAATTCATCCTTTTTGCCCGCCGCAATTTTAAGCAGTTGTTGGGTGGTAACACTGACGGTGGCATTATTCCCCACCAAATTGATCAAAGAACCAAAGGATTTAAATAAAGATTGACTGAGCGCCCCTAGATTGTTTAACGTTTCCGACCATAACTGGGTCAGATCCCAATGGGCGTTGCTCGGCTCAAAGCTGGATGGCTCTACATCTGCTTCTAGCTTCTCTTCTAGAACAATAGGTTCAGAAACAGGAATCATTGTAGGAGAATCCACCACGGTTAGATGGTTGTGTGAGCCACCAGGGAAAGTCACCACATTACTGGGCTTTGGCGGAGTTATTGGTTGAGCCACAGGTGTTCTAACTGCCGTTTGACTAACTGCCCCAGTGTCCAACCCACAGGCGGATGGCAACAGCCCCAACAGGGTCACCTCTAGCCAAAGTCGGGGCTGGGTAGTGTTACGAATTTGGATTTCACTTTCCTTAAGTTTTTGTTGTCCTTGCAAAATCACTCCCCTTTGCCATTGGGGCGCCGTGTCACACAGGGCTTGCCAGGTTTCCGCCGTCACCGCCACCAAATCTGAGCGTTGGGGAGCTGTTTGGGCAATAAGTAAATTCAAATAAAAACTGGCTAAATTTTGCAATACCACCAAGGGTTCCCGCCCCCGGTTCAAAATCTGCCGACAGGTAGCCAATAGGGTTTCTGCATCGTCACTGGCGATCGCCTCTAGGAGGGCTAACAAATCCTGTTCCGGCACCGCCCCCACGAGGTCCCAAACTTTATCGGGGGTAATCAGGTCGGGGAGCAGACTTAATTGATCGAGTAAACTTTCCGCATCCCGTAAACCACCATTGGCAATTTGGGCCACTAGGGTCAAAGCTGGTTGGTCAATATTAATATTTTCTCGCCCAGCAATATAACGGAGATGGTCCACCATGGCCTGCAAAGGAATGCGGCGATAATCAAACCGCTGACACCGGGAAATAATGGTGGGTAAAACCCGCTGGGGATCGGTGGTAGCGAGGACAAAAACAACCCGCTCCGGTGGCTCTTCCAAGGTTTTTAGCAGGGCATTGAATGCGGCCGTGCTCAACATATGACAGTTATGGACTAGTAAGCCATTGGCAACAAAATTGTGATTATCTTCCACCTCCAGGTCATAAACTTTTTCCACTTGACCCTTAGTGACGGACTCAACTTCCTCGAAATTTGTATGCCATTGCGGGGATGGAATAGATTTCCAAGTCCGATAACCACTTGCGGGTGGCCACTGCTCCCATTTTTGTGTAGTAATAGGTTTTGCTGTTAATGCTTCTGCGATAGGATTTTGCACTGGTGGGATATCCTCTATCGGTAAGCCATTCAGCAATAAGTTGATTTTCTTCCGGGAAAAAGCCCTCTGTGTGTAACTGAATTGATGGACTCCCAGATTCGGAAATAGAGAGGGAACCGTCGTCCATGTACCACCAAGCCATTCCTTCTTCAGTGATATGCGAGAGCCATTCCGAAGAAACTTGTTTTCTTTTACCTCCAGGTTTGACTGTGCTGAAAACATCAATAAGGTTTGGGGAACAACGGGTTTGACAGCAGATGGAACTTTCCCCATAGCCTTTATTGGCTGTGAATCGTATTTTGGGTGACAGACATCCCAGTCTTGCCGCTTTATATTCCATCCATTCTGACTGCTTGGTGCCGTGGGTCCATCGCAAGCGGGGGAATCGGCTATGTGGGTTGGGATAGTCAATACTTCCATCCCCAAGCAAGGTTCCGTAGATAAGACCGAGAATTTCTGCTCCCAACGGTTCTGACCCTGATGTAATTTTTTCTGTTCTGAGATCCCAAAGTCCGTGGCTTTTTTTGTAGGGATGTCTTCGCCAATGGGATTGGATACTTTTAATTTCTCTTCCTTTGCACTGCAAAAATGCTGGAATATCAAGTTTTTCGCCACATCCGCATTGACAAAAGGGTCTTGTGGCTTCTGCTTCTTCAAGGATAGAGATAAGGTCGTATTTTTTTTGTCCGTATTGATTGCCTCGTAGTTGATGGCCCCGGACAAACCGCCTAAGCTTGCGGTCAGTGCCGTACTTTGCGATAAATTGTCCACATCCACACTCGCAGGGGATAGTATCTTCATTCCGGGAGTGATGTTTTCCGCTCTCGTCCATCCTTGTTCAGTTCTGATTAAATGGTTAGCCGTACACCGTACTGTAGAATTTTTTGTCTTAATAGACAATGTTTGCTTTTCGCCTCTGTCAAGCCATCTTAAAACTTTTTTATATTCCCATTGCTGTAGAGTTTCGTTGTAGCTCAGAACTTCTCGCCCTTTTATTTGGGGATTGTCAATGGACATTAAGCCATTGCGGGTCAAAACTTGTGAGTCCCCCGTTAAGCATTCATCGATCACATATACTTTATATCTGCACTGTACTGGGGCAAATTGAGCCCGTTCAATAATTTCTCGGATATTATCTACCCCTGTATTACTGGCCGCATCAATTTCAATTACGTCTAAAGCTGAACCGTTAGTAATAGCCCGACAGGTGGCACATTGGCCGCAGGGAGTGGCAGTAGGCCGATCGCCAGCGATGCAGTTTAAGGATTTGGCTAAAATTCGGGCTGAAGAAGTTTTTCCCGTTCCCCTGGGGCCCGTAAATAGGTAAGCAGGTACGATGCGCTCCTGTTCAATGGCATTGCTCAATGTGGCGGCGATCGCCGTTTGGCCCACCAAATCTGCAAAGGTCTGGGGGCGATATTTATGGTGCAGAGGTTCGTAGGCCATGGCAAGGTAACCGGGCGATCAACAGACAGGGGGATTCTCAGCCTAACTCCAAAATGCAAAAAAAAGAGGTCAAGTTAACAGCCGGTGACGGGGGTGCTAAAGGCAAAGGGTAAGACGCTTAGAATGAAAGGGTCAGTGTTGATTTGTAAGACTAGAGGGCAATTCCGATGACAGGCCCCGTTATTTTTCACCTCGCTATCCCCGTTAATGATATTGCGAAAACTAAGGAATTTTACTGTGATCGCCTGGGGGCCAAGGCCGGCAGAGAAACCGATAAGGCAATAATTCTAGATTTCTACGGCCATCAGGTGGTGGCCCACATTACCCTGGAACCTTTAGTAAAACAACCGGGCATCTATCCCCGCCATTTTGGTTTAGTATTTCCTGTCGAAGCGGATTGGTTTGCTTTTTCTGAACAGGTGGAAGCGGCCGGAGTGCCCTATCATTTGCCGCCCAAGTTACGCTTTGCTGGAGAATTGACGGAACATCGCACTTTTTTCCTAGCTGACCCCTTCCATAACTATCTGGAATTCAAATGGTATCGTCACCAGGAAGCAATTTTTGATCTGAAAGAGTTTCTGGCCATTGGCGATCGCTAGTCAGACCAATCATCAGGCTAGCAATGTGGTTTGCTTGCACAACTGACCTAAAACCATCAATTCTGGCGTGATCCGGGCCCTTCCGGTCTTGGTTGACCATCAATGTAGGTAGCTAAATCCCAGGCCTCTTGATCCGTCAACACTCCATCAAATTGATAGGGCATATTACCGTGGATAAATTCTGCCAAAGTATTAATCCTCGCCATCCCCGCTTGGCGATTGAAGGAATTGGGGCCCCATAGGGCTGGGCGATAATAGGTGTCACTGCCATAGCGACCCTGGCCCAACGCACCGTGGCAAAAAGCACATTTCTGCTCAAAAATTGCCTGGCCTTGATTTGGATTCCCCGTCAGTTTGGCAATGGGGGGATAGGGGGTTTTGGGCAAATCGATGTTCAATACCTCTGCCTGTTCATCCAGCCACTGCATATAGCTGATAAAAGCTTGGAAATCGGGACTATCGGCGGTAATGGTCAGAGGTTTGCCGTTGAGGCTATGTTCAAAACAAAGATTGATCCGTTTCTGTAAATTGATGGTTTCTGGATATTGATATTTTTTCATCATGCCAAACCAGGAAGATGCTTTCGGATTAGCCCCGGCATTGAGGTGACAACTAGCGCAATGAAGCTTGGCAGTGAGCACAAATTCTGGCATTTCCTCATAGGTTTCGGTCGTTAATTGATAGCCCCGCAGAATACTATTCCAATGCTGATTATCCCAAGCCGTTACCGGTTCATCGGGGGGAGAAACAACTTGAGGATCAATTTGGGTCGGGAGGGCATCGGCAAAGGTAAAACTAAAATCCGCCGAAGCAAATTTTTTGACATTACTACTCCGGGCCATGGCGTGGCATCCCATACAGGAAGATGTCCCCTGGATATAGGTTTCCATGGTGGTATTGGCTAACAGGGCTGGTAGAACGTGAAAAACGGTGTCGGGGCTTTTATCCGCCGCTGATTTGGGGATAGCCCATTGAGCATTGATTAATTCATAATTGGCCCAAACGGAATCTTTTAACCCTGCTTGTACAAGGCGGTTAAGCTCGGCAACGTTATCCACTGCTTTGGTGGGTTGACTGCAATCCGGGTCTTGGTGGGGAATAGGAGTTCGGCGAGTGACTTGGTTGGGAACACCAAGAATGGTTTGTTTGTTGGTCAAGCAATTAACGCACCGATCGCCGTGGAAGGAGAAAACGGTATTGGCAGAACCACTGTGGTTTAAACCGGGGACATTATCCACCTGTTCATAGGTGGACCAAATCCACTGGGGCGCACTGGGAGTTTTATACATAATGTGAAATCCCACCAAACCCATCTGTTGCAGTTGATATTTCCCTGTGGTTAAATCCTGCACATAGGCCGGTACATTGTGAAAACGGCCGGATTCCTCCGGGGTAATTTCCCGCCAAGCGGCCTTAATTAAAATGGAGCCATCAGGGGCATTAATTTCGGGTAAAAGAGCCTGTTGTTCTGGGTTGTAAAGTTTATTTTTCACCACATAATCAAACAACACCTTATTCATGCGAATTTCATAGCGCACCACATTGCCCCACTGATCGGTCAAAGTTCCGGGCAATGCCCCATCAGCTTTGGTGGGTTGAAATTCATCATTGAGTACTTCATCCACCTTGCTTTGACGAAATAAAATTTTCGTTCTTCCATCTCCTTTCAAACCATTGGGTAAAGGTTCATTACTATTCCATGGCTGCGGCACTGCGCCATTGGGCAAATAAACTTCGCTGGTTTCTTTCCAGGTTTCCCACACCCTTGGGCCGGGAGCATTGATGGCTAAATTTTTATCCGGCACTCCCCGATCGCCGTCGCCAACTATAGCGGGCCAGTTTAGGGCAATGAATTCTTGCCAAGCAAAGGTATCCACCGCCCGTTGGACAACATTGAAATTCTTTTGCTTGAGTTCCCCTTCCACGTCTGCCGGTAACTGCCAACTGATGGCAAGGGGAGATAATTTGGCATTACAAACCCCAGGCAAAGTAATAGTAGCAACGGTTTTAGAGCTTACTGGAGTTACCAGGGAAAAAAACAGCACAAAAATAATCACAACTAGGGCATAGGCCGTAATTCTTCCTATTTTCATGCCATTATTCCCCCTTGGTAGTTATCAATAATTATGGTTGGGTTGGTAGAGAAAAAATCGTGTCTTGCACTGGTAACTTTTTAGTTAATTCCGGCGAAATTTGGAAAGTATTCCCCAACACCGAGCTAGGATTGCTAGCTAACCAAGTACTCAGATCAATACTTTGATAATCCCCATCATTGAAAACCACCACAATATCCAACGGCTTTTGGGAACTGTTGCGGATGGCATGGCCATAACCCTTGGGCACATAGCCCACATCTCCCTGCTGGAGACGACTAACGCTGGCTTTACCTTCGGAAGCAAAAACGGTTAAATCCATCTCCCCATCGAGCACATATTGCCACTCGTCCGCGTTGGGATGCCAATGGAGTTGACGCATGGCTCCCGGTTCTAAATGAATTAAAGCGCCGGTCATATTAAAACTGCCGGGAAATTCCTTGGCGCTGGCTAGCCTCAATTCGTTGCCACCCAGGGAAACTAGGGGTTGTTGCCCCAGGAGATTATGGGTGTGGGGAACTTCAATTTTGGCCGTTTGCCCCTGGGGAGTTGCGCTAGCCAAGGGGCCAGAAGCCGGGCCGTAGGAGGAAATGTAAACCTGTTTTTTGGGTAATTGGGCTACCTGGGCCGCCGTCCAACCTAAATTTTCTTCCACCCAGGCGATCGGAGTGTGGGAAAGCCAATCAGTAACGCTAAAGGTTGCCCCTTCAGAAAAGGTGCCGTCGTTGAATACCAGCAAAAATTTGGCAGTGTCGGGACCAATGCCCTCAATGCTGTGGCCCCAACCCCGGGGAAAATACCAAAGCCCTCCTTTGTCCACATCGGCAATTTCCACTTTGCCTTCGGGACTGGTGAGGGTAATCCGGGTTCTGCCTTCCATGACATAGGCCCATTCCGCCGCGTTGGCATGCCAATGTAATTCCCGAATCGCTCCGGGCTCCAAGCTCATATAAACCCCCGCCATCCCCTTGCTGACGGGAAAGTTATAGGTACCCACCTGTTTAGTGGTGCCGCCGTCGTAAAGCACTAGGGGAGTTTTGCTAAAGGCATAGGTAAAAGCTGGTAAATCCTTACCCCAAACCACGTTGGAGAGCGATCGCCATTGTTCACTTTGGGCAATGGTTGGAGTAAAAATCCCTAAAAAAGTTATCAGTAAAACACTCAATCCTACTAGTAAAAACCGCCGTCTCAACCATCCTATTACCGAGTTGACCATGGTGATACTGGAATAATCACAATCCAGTGATAAAAGGTGACGAAAGTTGTCTTTATCTGGACGGTAAACGAAGATTGAAGGGCCAGTAACAGTGTCTTAACAAAATGTAACTGATGCTCAGGACTGGGTTTTTACAGTGCAATAGAGGCAGGTTAAGGTAACTATTTATTAGGAGAAATTAACAAACATTGACCATCGGGACAGAGGTCTTCTAATTCAATTACCACGGGTTTGATAGCCCAGATGTCTTCGGCGTATTCCCGAATAGTGCGATCCGAGGAAAACTTACCCATGCGAGCCACATTTAAGATGGCCATGCGAGCCCAGTTTTCCTGATCTTTATAGGCTTCTCCCACTTGGTTTTGACAATCCACATAGGCTTGGAAATCGGCAAATACAAGGTATGGGTCTTGACCCAACAAGGAATCCATTAAGGGGCGAAATAATGCTGTGTCACCATGGGAGAAAAAGCCAGAATTAATCAGATCTACCACAGCTTTTAAGTTGGCATTATTGTTGTAATATTCCCAAGGTTGATAGCCTTCCGCCAAGGTTTTTTCCACTTCTGGAGTGGTGAGGCCAAAGAGGAAAAAGTTTTCTGCCCCCACCTCTTCTCGAATTTCAATATTTGCCCCGTCCAATGTGCCAATGGTTAAAGCTCCATTCATGGAAAATTTCATATTGCCGGTGCCGGAAGCTTCTTTGCCAGCGGTGGAAATTTGCTCGGAAAGATCAGCGGCGGGATAGACCCTTTGGCCAAATTTAACGTTATAGTCCGGCAAAAAGATAACTTTCAGGCGATCGCCAATGGTGGGGTCATTATTAACTACATCTGCCACGGAGTTGATCAGCTTGATGATTAATTTAGCGGTAAAATAACCGGGGGCTGCTTTACCACCATAGATAAAAGTACGGGGTGTAACATCCAGATTAGGATTATTTTTAATCTGCAAATAAAGATGGATAACGTGGAGAATATTCAAATGTTGCCGTTTATATTCATGGATTCGTTTTACCTGCACATCAAACAGGGAATCGGGATTAACCACTAAGTCAGTTCTGGTGTGGATATAGCGAGCTAAATCCTGCTTAACTTCCCGCTTAACTTTGCACCAATCCTGTCGGAATCCAGCCAAATCAGCAAAGGGTTCCAGTTGTTTTAGCTCGTCTAAATTTTTAATCCAGCCATCACCAATGCGGGAAGAAATTAAGTTACTCAGGCGGGGATTACTGAGCACCATCCAGCGCCGGGGGGTAACGCCGTTGGTTTTATTGCTAAATTTTTCTGGCCAAAGTTCGTAAAAGTCTTTAAGAATAGTCTCCTTCACCAGTTGACTATGCAACGCCGCCACCCCATTAATGGCATGGGAACCCACCGTGGCCAGATAGGCCATCCGCACCGACTTTTCTCCTGCTTCGTCAATGATGGATAACCGGGCCAGGCGATCGCCATCGTTGGGATATTTCATCCGTACTTGATCTAGGAAACGTTGGTTGATTTCGTAAATAATTTCCAAATGGCGGGGTAACATTTCGCCAAACAGGGGCAAAGACCATTTTTCCAATGCCTCCGGTAGCAAAGTGTGATTAGTAAAACCAAAGGTGGCTTCGGTAATGGCCCAAGCCCGTTGCCATTCATAGTGATGCTCATCCACCAACAGACGCATCAGTTCAGCCACCGCAATGGAAGGATGGGTGTCATTCATCTGCACCGCAAAATGTTCGTGGAAATTCTCCAGGGTGGGATTGTCCGACAGGTGAATGCGAATCATGTCCTGCAAAGAACAGGAAACAAAAAAGTATTGTTGCGCCAGCCGTAACTCTTTCCCCTGAATCTGTTCATCGTTGGGATAGAGCACTTTAGTGAGATTTTCCGAGGACATTTTGTCCTGCACTGCCCCGTAATAATCCCCCACATTAAACCGTTGAAAATCAAAGGATTCCGCCGCTTCCGATTTCCACAGGCGCAAATTATTGGCGGTGCTGACTTTGTAGCCCAAAATGGGAGTGTCATAGGGAATGCCTTTGACCAAACTGCCGGCAATCCAACGCACCCGATAATTACCTTGGTCATCGGTGTAGGGTTCCGTATGGCCCCCCAGTTTGACTAACACAGCGGATTCAGGACGGGCAATTTCCCAAGGATTACCCAGTTGGAGCCATTTATCAGTGATTTCCACCTGCCAACCGTCTTTAATTTCCTGGTCAAAGATACCGAATTCGTAGCGGATGCCGTAGCCGATCGCCGGAATTTCCAACGTAGCCAGGGAATCCATAAAGCAGGCGGCCAAACGACCTAAACCACCGTTGCCCAACCCCGGTTCTTCTTCAATATCAATTAACTCATCCAAGCTCAACCCCGATTCTTCCACCGCCTGTTGCACCGGCTCCCATAGCCCTAAATTAATTAGGTTATTACCCAAATGGGGCCCCAGCAAATATTCCGCCGACAGATAGCACACCACCCGATTGTCACAGTTGAGATAGGTTTGGAATGTATTTAACCACCGTTGCAGGAGGCGATCGCGGATAGTGTAGGCCAGGGCCATATAACAATCGTTTTTAGTGGCAATGGCGGGAAATTTACCCTGGAGATAAAACAAATTGTCTGCCAAAGCCCGCTTGAGGGTTTCCACGCTCAGACCAGTGCGGTCATCCTCCACCTGAATGAGGGGATTGGTGGTGTTAAAAGCCATGGGAAGGTGCTCCATTAATGCTGTGCCTTTCCCTTATAGTGTCGGACCAGAATTAAAATTTGGTTACCATTGCTAACTTTTGTATGACTTCTTAACAAAACACCGAAAAAATAACAAACCGCTAGGTTGCAGAGATACAGGTTCTATCCCAAACGGTGACCCCTTAAAATGGGGAATAAGTAGGCTAAATCCTAAGTAATTATGGCGACAACAGCGGATGAAGTGTGGCAACTCCTGGGAGAGCTAGTCCAAGTCCAGAAGGAACAAAGAGAAGAATCGGCACGAATGCGTCAAGAGGCTGATCGCCGTTCTCAGCAAATGGATCGCCGGTTTTAAAAACAACGGGAGGAGTCAGAGCGAAGATTTCGAGAAACAGAGCGTTTGCTGAAAGAACAAAGCCAACGGGTAGATGAACAAATAGGAAAATTGGGCAACCGGCTCGGGGAATTTGTGGAATCCCAGGTGCGGCCGGCGGCGGTGCGATTATTTCGAGAATGGGGCATTGATGTCCAAGAAATTTCCTCTGATGTATCTCTTCAGACCAGTCAAGATGGCATTGAAATTGATATTTTGGTGGTGAATGGCACAGAGGCGATCGCCATTGAGGTGAAAAGTAAATTAAGCCAGGATGATGTGGATGAACACCTGGAAAGATTGGGTAAATTTAAGCGACTTTTGCCCCGTTATCAAAATTTTAATCTTCTTGGGGCAGTGGCAGCCATGGTTATTCCGGGTGATGTGGCTCGCTATGCCTATAAAAAAGGGTTATTTGTAATTGCCCAATCGGGGGAAGATTTGGTCATTCTTAATGATGAGAAATTTAAACCCAAGGCCTGGTAAAACACCCAAATTTTCATCGTTAGCGTTGTCGGGTCATGGCCATTACGTCATTAACAGTCAAAGTCAAAAGATTGTCTAACGTGGGTGGATTTTCCAGTCCCTGATAAATTAAAGGTAACGATTCCTGATTCCAAACCCAGATTTGTTGACGATAAATATCAATGAGCCAAGCGAGTTTTGTCCCATTAGTCAAACAATGCAGAATTTTGGTTTGCAGGCTAAGAATATTTTGATCGGGGGACAGAATTTCGATTAACCAGTCCGGCGCTCCCTTCAATGGCCCGTCTTCCTCCGCCAGGAGATTGCTTTTTACAACGGCAATGTCAGGTACGGGGGAAAATGGGGGCACAATACAGCGCAATTCCTGAATGGCCTCATAATCCCTGGTTTGTGCATTAATGACGTTGACCAGATTACGCTGTAGGCGGGAATGAAACAACGTCGGCATGGGTTTCTGCTGGGCCTGCCCCCGGATAAATTCCCAGGCTGGGGAAGCCTCAATTTCTGCGCGTTGTAGAAACAGATCGAGATTGTCAGTGAGCAGAGGTGACTGCATTATCTGCACAGCCCAAGGGAATAGGTACTCCAAATAAACTTAGTATAATCTCCCCCCAAAAGAATGCCTAGACAGACTTTTTCTGCTTAGCAATAAATTCAGCGAGTTTGGCTTGATTGCGTTTTTTCTTCCACCAAAGTCCTCGGTCAGTTCATCCTATCCTAGTCTTCCTTCTAAAATGCCAACAACGGATAAGTCTTCGTCTAAGCTTGCCCAATGGAGTCCCGTTCCGCCACAAATCAATTTAACCTCCGCTAACTGTTCCGAGCTTGCTTTTGCTAATCGTTTATTTTTGTGAGCAGGAAAACGAATCTCCCGTTCATCCTGTAGGCGAACACAAATCCATCGATCTTCAACCCATACCCTCTCGGCTTGAATAGTTTGTTCAGATGCCAAAAACATTGTGCCACTTGCTCCTGATCAAATCTAGATTATCAACAATTAATTTTTCTGCTCTAACAATTTGTTTTGTTTTTAGGCTTTTAGCATAATCCAGCTCAACGGGTTCGATCTAAAACTTGGCATACCCACCTCCGTGCCTAACATGGACATGCATTGGCTCCTGGCCTTCGTTGGCATAAAAAAAGAAGACATATCCCTCTGCTCTGAAGATTTATGGCATTGAACCTGTCGGGGAGGCGTTTCTAGGCGTCACCCACTGCCCTCATTTTATGCTGTCCTTGGTAGGTTTCAAGGCTCCCAAATATCTTCTAAGATGAAAATACTTTTTTGCCAGGAAAACCCATGCTGACTGTCCACCGTGATGCCCGGGATTACCAGATTATTTTTCTCTGTAGCTTTTTGAGTTTGGGGATATTGGCCCGGGACTGGAGTTTAAGCCCCCTGGTGATCGCCGTTGTTTTGGCCACTGCCCTGACAGTGCAATCCTTATTCACCATTAATCAACAGGGCAATTTTAGTCGGTGGTTTTCCCTCGATACCTGGCAGAGTTTATGGAGACATCAAGGTTGGAAAAGTGCTTTGATTACTGGCTTAGGTCTTTGTCTATTACTCCGAGCCAACCATTTATCCACTTTGATATTGGCGGCTAGTTTGGCGATCGCCAGCAAATTTTTGTTGCAAGCCTGGGGTAAACATTGGTTTAATCCGGCTAACTTCGGCATTATTGCCGCTCTGACTTTAACGGGGGATGCGTGGGTTTCCCCTGGACAATGGGGCACGACTCTCTGGTTGGGAGCAGTTTTCCTGGCTGCGGGGGGTTTGGTGTTGGGTAAAGTGGGACGATGGGACACATCAATAATGTTTTTGGCGGTTTATGCCGGGTTGGATTTAGCCCGCAACGCTTGGTTAGGTTGGCCGCCGGAAGTTAGTTTCCATCATTTGGAAAATGGCAGTTTACTGGTGTTTGCCCTGTTTATGCTCACCGATCCCCGCTCCATTCCCAATGCCCGCTCTAGTCGTTTAATCTGGGCTACGGCGATCGCCATTTTTAGCCTAATTTTGCAATATCACTTCTACTTGCCCACTGCTTTGTTCTGGGCCTTGTTTTGTCTTTCGCCCCTGACCGTATTGCTAGACCGTCAGTTTCCCGCCCCTCGTTTTCAATGGTGGCAGAAGAAGAACCCTGTACCGTCAAATTAAGCTAGGATGTGCCATCGGCTGGATAACTTGCTTCCTTTCCCCCAATGACCCCATCCTTGTCCCTGGGCCAACGCCTCGATGACCGTTACCTGATTCAACTGCATTTAGGACAAAATTCCCTGGGTCAGCAGTATCTGGCCCAAGATACCCACCGCTTTGATGAACCCTGCACCATCACGGTTTTAACTGCGCCCCCCGGGGACAAAGCCGGCAATTTGTTTAAGCAACAGGCGGAAATACTCTACGCCCTCGACCATCCCCAAATTGCTAATTTCCGGGAGTTTTTTGCCCTGGGGTCAGAGCTTTATCTAGTACAGGATTTTATCGAAGGACAATCCTATTTCGATTTGCTCAAAGACCGCCGCCTTCAGGGGAAAGCTTTTACGGAATTGGAAGTACGCCAATGGTGCCGTCAACTGCTACCGGTTTTACACTATCTCCACATCCAGAAAATTTGCCATGGCCAGATTAGCCCCAGTAGTATAATGCGCCGTACAGTGGATGGGCTGCCAGTGTTGGTAGATTTTACTCATAGTCAATATTATTCCGGTACTCCAGGGGAAGACCGACGAGATTTACATGGTCTAGGCCTGGGGGCGATCGCCTTGCTGACGGGGGAAGTTAACCCTAACCCACCTTGGGAAAACCTGTTGTCCTCCGTTGCCCTCAGTCAGGAATTTCGCCAGTTATTGCTGAAATTACTAGCTTGGCCGCCCCTGGTGGATTGGCCTACTTTGACGGACAATCTGAACAACTTGCCCCAGCATTTTTTGCCTACAGTGGCTGAGTTTAACCTGACGTCCACCATACCAGAGCAAACTGATAATGGCGTTGGTAAATCTAGCACCGGGGAACCCCCTTTCCCCACAGTCCATCAGTCTCCTGAATCTTCTTCTTCCGCAAAAGTAAAAAATATGGTCCGAGTCGATGGGTTAAAGGGGCTAGTCAAAAAATCATTCATCTTACTGGGCTTGATGGCGATCGCCATGGCCCTAGGCTGGGGAGCAGGGCAGTTATGGCTAGATAATCAACAACGGGCGGCGTTGGAGAAATTGGCACAGGAAGAACCGGGGGATGATGTGCCGGAAAAAACCGATTTGGAGATTAAAAATGAAATTCGGGCCCGCCGACTAAATTTAGGCATTTCTCCCCAACGATTTCAGACCTTGATGGACGATGGTTTAGCTTTTCAGTTGGGTATTGACCCCCAGCAAAGGTTGGAAAAGAACCCCAATACCAATGGTGCCCCTCTGAGCCTCGGCTCCCCAGAGCAACAGATGGCCATGACCATCACTGTGTTGGATGCCTTGGAAAGTTTGAGTCGAGAAGCTACGAGGGATTTTGCCCAAAACAATTCCGGCGATCGCCGCCGCTGGATTCCGAGGGTAAATCAATTGCGCCTCAGCAGTCGTAGTTTTTACGATTTGGTCAATGCCCGTTTCCATCACTATTTACCCATGGTCAGCCCTGCTTTATTGGGGGAACCGGAATTTGAGCAACGCCCCCTGGCCCAGGTATGGAATGCCATGGCCTTTGACAGCTTGGCAAGCCTGGAGGATGAAAGCCATTACCAAAGACTGAGTTTTGACGATACCAATCAGCTCAACCTCAATGGCACCCTGGAGCCAGGAGAAGGCTATGCCTATGCTGTTACCATTCCCCCCACAGAGGAGTTCAGCCTACAATTAACCGCCCCTCCCACCGCTCGAATTTCCTTCTATCCCCCCACCGGGCCGGAGGTAATTCTGCAAAATTCTGCCATGCACCGCTGGTCTGGCCCCACTGACCAAGCCGGTTATTACGAGTTGGTAATCACATCGGTAGCGGAGGAGCCGATCGCCTTTGAACTGGAACTCAGTATCATTCCCGCCAGTGCTCAACCATTTTGAACCGATGTGGAATAATCAATTTTCCCTTGGATGCACACAAAATATCGCCACAACAGTAAACGACGAATCGGGAGAATTTTCCCCAGAACTTGCCTGTCCAACCAGACTTCTTAACCTATTCATAATCTTGTCAAAGACCCAAATTCCTATCCTACGATGGAGACAACGGAGCATTTAGGGTGATTTATTTGACATGGAAACAACACATAGCTTTGGCGATCGAGCAGTTTTCGCCTTCGGGAAACACACTGGAAAAATTTTTAAATATGCCCCTAGGGTTTTAAAAGATCAAGACCCAGAGGATCTGCATCAGTTGCGGGTGGGGGTACGACGGTTAAGAACGGCGGTCATTGGTTTTATGCCAGCCGTGCAATTACCCCAGGGCATTACGGAAAGAAAAATCGGAAAAATAGGTCAACAGTTGGGAGTGCAACGGGACAATGATGTTTTGCAGGAAATTTTGCTCCATAAATATTTACCCCATTTACCAACATCGGAACAAGGTTGTTTGGAAAAAGTTTTAAAACGTTTACAAAAGGAGCGAAAACAGGCGTTTAAAGCCACCTATAAATTGTTAACCCACGACAAATTTACTCAATTTAAACAGAGCTGGGAAATATGGCTAGAACATCCCCACTTCACTAGCCTCGGTGGTTTGGCGATCGCCGATGTATTACCTGATTTACTTCTGCCCCAACTGAGCCAATTTTTTCTTCATCCCGGTTGGTTGGTTGGTACAGAAATTGACCCCGATACTAACAGTTCAAACCGACAACGTCGCTGTATTGACCTCAGTCCTACCGCCATTGAAACTTTGTTAGACGGGGAAGAATCAATTTTGCACGATTTACGTAAAGAAGCAAAACGCACCCGCTACCAAATGGAGCTATTTAGCGATTACTTTGGGGAAGAATATCAACAATTATTAGCCCAGGTAAAAATGACCCAAGAAATCCTCGGCAATTTGCAAGATAGCTTCGTTTTGAGGGCCATGGTGGAGCAGTACCTGGATGTAGACCTAAAGCAACTCTGTCCCCAATGGAGTGCTATTTTCCATGGCGATCGCCTGGGATATTGGGACCAATGGCAACCATTGCAGAGCCAGTTTATCGACCCCGTATATCGTCACCACTGTCGTCAACTGGTGCAAAATCCCCTTGTAAACAGTGACCAGCCAACTTCTAGCAACCTTTAAAGTTGGTGCCTGATGGTTTCCCAAACTGACAAAGCAATCATCCTCGCCCCGGGTTAGGGAATTTACGATGGTCTGGAGACGCCATTATGCTTGGGACACTCTTTAGCATCTATGGTTTAGCTTCTTTTGAAATCTGGGCTGCCACTACAATTAATCCAGGGGCGCTAGTACCTCCGCAAAAGGAGACTCCATGACTAACAATGACAATATTCGCTTAGAGCAGATCTCCGAAGATCTTGAAGCTCAAAGACATAGCTTGAATGAACAGGGGCAACGCCTAGACCGAATTGAAACGATTCTTACTAACCTAGTGACAGAAATTAAAATCTATGACAGCAAACTAGATACTTACCAGAAAGCTTCCCAGCAAATTGTCAATATTGCCTTTGGCCTTTTGGCCACCTCGGCCCTCGCCATAATCATTCCCGCCGTTCTTAACCGCTAAGGTTGGCGTACAACTCCATGGAGTTGCCACGGGAAAAATCACCTTGCCATCAAGGGTTAGTGAGCTTTATTTCTACTCCCCATGCTCGACTAACTCAGAAAACGGAAAAACCCTGAAAGCCCATAACATCCAGGTAGAAAAACTCTAAACTAGAAATGGCTCGGGGCGGATTTGAACCGCCGACCTTGGGCTTATGAGTCCCCTGCTCTAACCAACTGAGCTACCAAGCCTTGTCTGTTTCTCCAACGGACAGTTAACAATGATACACTAAATTCCCAGCATCGCAAAATAATTTTCATGGCTTGTCGGGTACGGTGGCCAAAAGCTCGGGGGTTAGGGACACCTGGCTGAAATATTGCTTTTGGAATTGTTCTTCTGCAATTAAAGTTTCAATTTGGCGGACCAAAGCTTTCGGCCAAGCACTGCCTGAGTTTAACGCTGGGCCGTACTCTTGGATTAGGACCAGAATTTGACTTGCTAAGCCATGGCTAAAATCCCATTGTTTTTGCAAGCTGAGGGGAGAAAGTTGGGCCGTTTCCCGCCCATGCCATTGGGCTTCTAGTTCGGCCACTAAGCTACTAGGGCATTGGGGTAAGAAATGATAATCCAACACTAGGGGTTGCTGGGCGGCGATCGCCTGTTGGTAGGCCCGGCGCAATTCTGACCAACTGCTGGGACAGGTGCGGAGGACATGACCTTGGGGAGAAAGATCCTGGTCTGGGGCATGGGGGGAACGGCGGTCAATTAAATTGGTACTAGTTTGACTAGGGGCAATTCCTTGGGGTTGATGTAAGCGGAAATCGATCAGGCGCACTTCATACTGCCGGTCGTAGGTGTTGAAGTCTAATTCCACCACCAGATCCAACGGTTCATTTTGGGGCAGTTCATCGGGATGGTGGCCCCACCAAACCCCAGGGCATTGAACAACTTGGCCATCGTCATCGGTTTTAGGCGGATAGTCCGTTACCCGAAAGCTGGTTTTTAGGTAGGACACTTTATTACCAGTGCGGTCTTTGATATTGCGAAAGCTGGGCCTCCCGACTTGCACATTTTCCAGTAGTAGTTTGGGTGCGGGGTTACCCATGCCATAGGGTTCAAGCAAATTAAATTCCCGAAAGAGGTCCTGTCCTAAATCTGCCACCTTCACTTGGAGATCCACTGCCAGAATCGGATCCAAGCTGATCTGGGCTCCGTAGCTTTGCCAAAACTGTTGATTGACCGCTTCCGTGAACAACGGCAATTTATCCAAAGGCAAGCTCAAACCGGCGGCAAAGGGATGGCCTCCAAAGCCCAGCATTAAATGTCGTTGACTGTGCAGTAGGGCATAAAGGTCAATGTTGGCCACAGAACGGGCTGATCCTTTGGCAATTTTCCCATCTTGGGTGTTGAGCAAAATGGCCGGACGGCCACAGGTTTGGGCTACATGACTGGCGGCTAGGCCCAAAACCCCTGTAGGCCACTGGGGATCGGTGAGTACTACTACCCCGGTGGTGGATAGGTCAATGTTTTGGAGTCGTTGGTCAATTTCGATAATGACAGATTTCTGTAATCCCTTGCGTCTACTGTTGAGGGTTTCCGCTTCGGCCGCCAATTGGTTACAAACTTTTGTGTCCCGACTGGTGAGTAGTTCTACTCCAAAGCTAGCATCCCCTTTAATGCGACTGATGGCGTTGATGCGGGGGCCAATACCAAAACCAATGTCTGTGGGCCGATCGCCGTTGCGATTGCAAAGGTTAAGTAGGGCATGGATGCCAGGGCGGGTGGCAGTGGCTGGATCTTTTTGGGTACGGAGTTGGGCAATGCCCCGTTGGGCTAGGTAACGACAATCACCTTGCAGGGTAACCAAATCGGCAATTAGACCGATCGCCACTAAATCTAGTAAATCCTCCAAGGGTTGTTGGGGCACTGTGGGATATTGGTTGTAGAGAGCTTCCACCAACTTAAAAGCCACTGCTACTCCGGAAAGGTTAAACAGGGGATGGCCATCGGCAAAGTAACGGGGGTTAATAATGGCCACCACCTCCGGGCGATCGTCTGGCAACGTATGGTGGTCGGTGACAATTACATCCATGCCCAACTGCTGGGCATAGACAATTTCGTCCAAATTTGTACTGCCAGTGTCGCAGGTGACAATTAACTTTGTACCCTGGGTTGCTAAGCGTTCTAGTCCCGGTCGGTTGAGGCCGTGGGACTCCCGTAAACGGTTAGGGATGGTGTAGGTCAACTGGCTATCCTGGGGAAAAAATTGCCCCAATCCTTCCCATAACACTGCAGTGGAAGTAATGCCGTCGGCATCGAAATCCCCCCAAATGGTGACTTTTTCCTTCTGGGCCATGGCCTGGCCCAACCTTTGTACAGCCCATTTCATTTCCTGGCCAAATTCCCAAGGGCTGGTGGGAGTATAACAATCCGGGGAAAGAAACCCACCCAACTGATCCGCTGACTGAATGCCCCTTTGCCACAGTAATTGGGCGGCAAATTGACCGCTGGATTGGCCACAATGGCGACGCACCTGTTCGACAAAAATAGCCGGGGGAGTAACAGGGGGAATTAACTGCCAACGAAATTGGGCCATGGTTAGAGAATTGAAAGGGATTCCATACTAACTTTTTTGCCTACTCGGAAGCATGCTTACCATCCACTCCGGCAGAAACTTCCGTCAGACTAGCTCTATATTGGGGAAATTGACCCATAAGTTGCTCCAATCGACGGCTATCAAAATTTTCCAAAGCCTTGATAATGCTCTGACCATAGGTGTGTAAATCTTCCCAGCCATATTCGTTCCCCCAACTTGAAAGGCGATCGCCAAAGTTTCTTATTTGCCGGGAAATGAGGGTATGGCGTAATTTATTCCAAACATTAGTTTCTTCCTGTTCCAGCAGAGAAATCAATTGTTGTCGTTGGGCTTGGTCAATGAGGGGGACTGCCCTAGGGAAGCCTTGGCTAGGCCCGTTGTGGTTGCCTAAGGAGTTGTTGTCAGGGGCCATATTCCCAACCCTAGTGGGCAAAAGTTTTTCCGTTGTATTGGCGGAAGATGAAGACATCGACCCTAGGCGATCGGTTAAATTTCCCCCATCACCATTGGTGAGGTCGGACTTGAGTGAATTTTCCACCAAACGTACCGCTGGGAAATGCAAAATAAACGTGCTCCCCTCCCCCAGCCGACTGGAAAGACTTATTTCTCCCCCTAATAATGCAGTCAAGCGCCTAGTAATGGTCAAGCCCAAACCTGTGCCCCCATATTTGCGAGTGCTCTGGCCCTGACTTTGGGTGAAAACATCAAAAATCTTCGCTTGGTCTTCTGGAGCAATGCCGATGCCCGTGTCAGTGACTTCAATGGCTAGAGAAATATAGGTGCCCTGGGAACGGACTTGAATGCCTTCCACGCCAATGTAAATAAAAACCTGTCCCTCCTCCGTAAATTTAAGAGCATTACCCACTAAATTAAATAAAATTTGTCGCAGACGTACCGCATCAAAATAAATAGCTTGGTTTAAGGTTTCATCTATTTGGATAGTTAACAACAAACTCTTGCTTTCAGCTTTGTAATCAAAAATTTGTTTGATTTCCCTAATTATTACCCTTAAATCTACTGGCTCTAGATGGATGACTAATTTGCCTGCTTCAATTTTAGAAATATCTAAAATGTCATCGATCAGTGCCAACAAAATCTTACTACTAGAACCAATGGCATTGAGATATTTCTTGGTTTGGGACAAACTAAGATCTTTTTGTAAAAGTAAGTCGCAAAAACCCAAAATAGCATTCATTGGAGTCCGAATTTCATGGCTAATATTAGCTAAAAACTCACTCTTAACACGGTTGGCTAATTCGGCACTTTCCTTTGCTTCCCTCAACTTAATTTCAATGCGCTGACGTTCTTCGATTTCCCCCGCTAGTTGCTTATTAATCACAATTAAAGTGTGGGTTCTTTCCGCCACTCTCATTTCTAAGTTATCCTTGGCCTGCTTAATGATTTTAAACTGATTTTGCAAAGTAATCAGCATTTCATTAAAGTTTTCATTCAGAGTAATTACTTCGCTGACTTCACTACGGAGAGCAATGGGAGTTAAGCCTTGGTATTGCATTTTAGTGGGAATGTCAGTGGTGATTTTAGCTAAAGTTAATAATGGATTAGCTACCCGCTTACTCACACCAATGGCAACCACCAAACCCACTAGACTTAAAAATAATAGCAAGCCCAATTTTTGTACTGATTGAGCCTGTAGTTTTTCGATGCTTTCCCGAGCGGGCAAACCAAGCACTAATTGCCAATCATTAATTTTATCCAAGGGCAAAATATGATAATAATAGGAGTCGCGCCAGCGGATGGTAGGATTAGCCGGTGTATCGGGATACCAATGGTAATTTGATGAGCCTAAATCCCGAGGGTCTCCCCCCTCAAAAGGTTGATAGATTTCCAATGGTAATACATTAGCAATGGTGCTGGCTACCACTTGATTTTGCCCATTGATGAGGGTAATATTTAATTCCTTACTGACCCTATTTGCATATAGAAGGTCTTTCATTTTAGCCAGGTTTAAAGAAGCATTAATAAAGCCCTCAAAGCTATTGTTAGCCACTAGTGGAATAGTGATAGCCACATGGGGATCGACGTTCACATTGGTGCGGTGTAGTGGAGATACTTGTATTTGCGAGGGAATGGAAAAACCAGCTATTTTTTCTGCTTGAATCAGTCCTAGTCGTGATTCTCCCACTTCATTAAATTCAGGAGAACTGGCAATAATTTGCCCCTGGCGATCGCCGACATAAATATTACTAAAGCCAGTAAAAGCTGTTTGTATGGTGTGGGTCATAAGGCTAAGGGCAGGTAGTTGCGCCCCATTACCCTGGTTGATTGCAGCTACTAAAGGTAAGATTTCGGTGGCAAAAACCTCTGCTCCTTCCAGATGACTTTGATACCAATCCTCAACAGAATTTTGAATGGGTATGGATAAAGCTGTTAGTTCTTGGACTGTTTGCTTTTCCATTTGTACAAAAGCTTCTTGACCATTAACAACAGTGATAAAAAAGAGGGGGAAAAAGACAAATGCCACCAGCAAATTAAACAAAGTCTGCTCAAAAGACAGTTTTTTCCAGGGAAAAAAAGCTGGATTAGTCGAGGGGGAAAACTTCTGCTTCGACAAACCAAAGCCAGTGATTAAAAAACTGGCAATTAAACTATTAAAAATGCCATTGGTAGCTTGCTTAAGAGTGATTAAACTGGTGGTAACCGAGGTCATATTTAAGCCCCAACGGTAAAAAATATAAACCAACGGTATGCCAATTAATAGCCAAAAGAGACTATTAATTAGGACTAAGTTTGTTTGCCGGCGGCGCAACATCAAGCCCACCACCAGGGCTTCCAGGATGATTATTAATATGCCGTAGCCATGGCGCCAAATGATCAGGGTGTGACTACCGGCGATCGCCGCACTAACTAGACCCCAGGGCAAGCTATAGCAAACCAAAACCAGTAAAGTGGCAATGCTGCCAAAAAGAAAATCAACTCCAAAAAATATATGTAACTTGAAATAGTTTCCCCCGTAACCCGCTAGCAAAAGGCAGGGCAAAAGCCAGTATTTTTGTAGGAGATCAAGAAATTTGCCCATGGGAAACCGGAGCTGAAATTAGGGAATAGAAGGGGCCCGTCGATAAAGAATTACCTCGTTCTCTTGATATTCTGGCGTAAAAGCTGAATCCTGACTCACCCGCTGGGCTAGGGCTTCCACCGTGCCCTGGGAATTTTCCCAACCAGCGTAGTTAGTCTGCAACAATACGGCATCAAAACGGTTCAGATCGAAGGGAGCTTCCGCTTCAATGGCTAATTCCAAATCTGGTCGATGGCTCAGGTGGGCCGCCAGGTGGGGCGAAGTCAAAACCCGATCACCTGGTTGCACTAAGGACACCGCCGTTTGTAGGTTAGCCAATTGTCCCCAATGGTGCCAATACCGGCCGAAAAAATAAGTGTATTTCCCCAAAGCTAAAAAGGCGATCGCCGTCCAGAGAATAATCCACCGGAGCTTTTTTAACCAACTACTGCCCTGATACCAATGGGTCATCACCACTAGGAGCAAAAAGGGCAAAATTGGCAATGAATATTGATGAATTAAATCTTTTTGGGGCAGATAATCGGTGACCAAATTAACAAATAGGGCGGGAATGGCGGGGATAAACATAGCCCAAGCTTTGCCCCAAATTCCCCAAATAACCGGCGCAGTTAATAGCACCAAATAAAATAAATTATCCAGGGTAAATAACATCCCTAAAACAATTTGGGGTTTAAGAATTAAATTTAAAATAATTTCTGCAACGGAATCCCCCAGGAAACTATAACGACCCACCGCCGCTGCTTCCTCTCCGCTAAAAGCAGGAATAATACCTTTGGTGGTAATGATAAACCAGGCAATGCCCGCCACGGTGGTAATGAGTCCCATTAACCTTTTTCTTTCCCAAATCAATAACCAAATGCCTAGCATAAATACGGTGAGGGAAAGTACTGCTTTGCTAGCCAAGATTGTGACTAAACTAATTAAGAAAATCCCCCACTTATTCGCCCTAGCGCTCCACACGGCCCAAAGCAGAGCAGGTACGGCGATTACTTCAGTGTGAAAGTCAAATAAATTGATGTTAAAAATTAGGGGATATAGGCCATAAACCAAGGCCATGGTTAAACTTTCTTTTTCCCCCAGTCCCGTTTGTTTTGCCAATTGCCAAGTGGGCCAAGCTCCCAAGGCTAAGGCGATCGCCTGGATCAGAAATAACCAATAAACGGAGGGATAAATTTTGTAAAAAATCGCTATGGGATAAACCAAAAAGGCGGCGTGGTCCCCCAAAATATGGAAACCCCGAAAGGAAACTCGGGGATATTCCCCCTGACTGATCAGATAAATAGCCTGGTCAAAGAAACCCAAATCGAGAGCAGTGGATTGGAACAGCCAATGGCGCACCGTGGCACAGATGAAGAGAATGACTGCACCGATCGCCATCCCGACCAGCAAAGAACGGGGGGGCAAAAATCCTTCAGGCTTGCTCTGGCTTACTTCCATGGTGACTCAAGTACGGCTAAAAACGGGGCAAAATTTGCCAAAACTCCTCCAACATTAGCAAACCAAGGGCGTCCTATTGCCCTATTCGGAAAGGCTGAGGGCTTAATTGCCATTGCGGACTGGGCAAACATGATCCTTGCAAGCTCTTTCAGTCCCCAGGCTAGGATGAAAGGGAATTAGCAATGAATTTTGGAACAGGTTAAGTATCCATGGCTGAGGTTGTCTGTTTTGGAGAAATGCTCTTCGACTGTTTGGCAGACCAGTTGGGAGTCCCCTTGGAACAAGTTAAATCCTGGACTAACTACGCCGGTGGTGCCCCTGCCAATGTGGCCTGTGCCCTAGTCAAACAAGGTGTTAGCGCCGCTTTTGTTGGTCGTTTGGGGGCAGACCAGGCCGGACAAGAACTTAAAAATGTTCTACAGCAATGTCAAGTTAATACCGATGGGCTCCAAATCGATCCCCACCGGCCCACCCGTTTGGTTTATGTGACCCGGACAGGGGACGGCGATCGCCATTTTGCTGGGTTTGGGGAATATCACACCGGGGATTTTGCCGACACAGCGATGCAGGGAGAAACCATTCCCGAATCCCTATTCACCTCAGCTCAATATTTGGTGATGGGCACCATTGCCCTGGCCTATGCCCCCAGTCGCACTGCCACGGAGCGGTTAGTGGCATTGGCGAAAAAGCACCAGGTAAAAATATTTTTAGATGTCAACTGGCGATCGGTTTTTTGGGACGATGAAGCACAGGCAAAGGAAAGAATTCCCGCCCTGATTACCCATGCCCAAATTTTAAAATGTACCGACGAGGAAGCAGTGTGGCTGTTTGGTCACCAAGATCCGGTCACCATCCACCAGAAACTACCCCACCTCCAGGGAGTATTGGTCACCGCCGGGGACAAGGGTTGTTCCTACTCCTTAGGCAAAAACCATGGGGAAGTCCCTGCTTTTAAAGTTAATGTGCGGGATACTACCGGGGCTGGGGACAGTTTTGTGGCCGGATTTTTGGCCCAGGCCCTGACCCACGGAGAGAATTTATTCATAGACCCTCATCTCAGTTGCCAGGCAGTGACCTATGCCAGTGCCATAGGAGCCTTGACCACTCTCCACCCAGGGGCGATCGCCAGATAGGAAAAAAGAGCAGAAGAAATGGCTCCGACTACCAACCCGGACAAGCGTTGGATGAGTTAGAAGTCTTGGCCCACAGCAATTCAGAAAATACTATCGTTGCGGCCAGCTAAAAAACACGCATTTTAGCCATCTCAGTCCATACTTTTGATGATTTTCTCGACCATAACCCTGATTTTGCCCGACGGGTTTTGGAATTAGAACGTCGGCAGTTACAGCGGTTTGTGCGATCAATACAGCCCCTTTAGGCTAATCGATTGAACACTCCACCCCCATAACGCATCGGTCAACATCGGAAAAAGTATAGAATATGGTCAAAAATACGATTGTTAACGGTAAAATTCTAACCCTTTTCCGTAGTGACAATGAATCCTCTCCCATTACAGAAGGAAGCAGAGAAACGCTCGCCAAGGCTTAATTCCCCATTTAAGTCACTAATGCGAATCCATTGGTGGATGGCCCTTGCCTATCTAATAGTTTTTTGCACTGGAACTTTAATGGTTAACTTAGAAAGGGGACAATTTTTACGCAGTGAACTATACGACTTCCACAAATCCATCGGTATATTAACCATGGCATTATTAACCTGGCGAATTTTCACCCTCTTACAGGTTTGGTGGCGTAAATATACTAAACGTCCCCCAAAGTTATCTCTGGCTTGGTGGCGCACCTTTACTCTCCACCTGAGCCTATATGTATTTATGGGAGTGATCCCAATTTCTGGCTTTTTACTCTCAAATTCCTTTAAAGCTAATAATGTCAGATTTTTCTCCATCACATTGCCCGATATTTTTCCCCAAAACGAAGCCATGGTAGAAATTGGCCGTAATGCCCATTTTTGGTTAGCTTATACTTTTCTAATTTTTATCTTTATACATATGCTAACTTACTGGAAAGTAATCAGGGCTAATTGGCGACGGTGGGTCAACTTTATCGGTAAATTTCAACAGCAGACCTAATTTTTTTGTCTTAAGTCAATCAACCAGAACTGGCATTATGTTCAACTTTTTTGTCAGACTGTCCGCCATTGGTGGTATGGGAGTGGGAGCTGCGGTGGCCATAGTCAGTGGTGCTTGTAGTGTTCTGGATATGGTCCGCTTAACAGAGGCTAACGCCCTGGTTCAACAGGAAGTTCGTCGATCTTCCCCCGCTAGGGCAGATTACCTTTACAGCCGGGAAATGACCCACCGCATTAATGTCTTTGCCGAAGGGGTATGGGCCCTGGGGGGCTGTATTTTGTACATCAACTCCTTGGCCCTACTGCGACAAACCGCAACAAATAACAAAGGCGATCATTCCCTTCATTCGTAGGAGAAGCTAACAGGTTGAAAATTGTTTCATTAATTCTCTACCTAACCTTTTTGCTCTTTCAATCATTCATCGATCAAGACGATTTTCGATTCCTTCACAGCCGCCGGGGATAGTTTTTCTGGTTAACGTTCCTCCCCAGGCACAGCAATAGCACCTCTGCTCCTCACTCATGTTCTTAGTCTTACTAAAATTGGCATTTTCCACCACTGCGCCCGTATATTCGCCGGTTTCGTAGTTGGGAATATGGTTGCGGCTGCGGGGACTAGCCTGGTCCCAGGTGCCGTAGAATAGCCTAGTTCCCTTGAGGTCAGCCCCATCAAGATTAGCCTCGTATAGCACTGTCCTGGATAGATTAGCTTTGACCAAATCCGCTTGGCTGAGGTTTGCCCGGATGAGGTAAATCTCGCTCAGATCCACCCAGCGCAGATCCTGGCCGACTAAATCCGCCGCCACTAGCATCACCCCCAGATTGATTACCCTCAGGCCGTGAATGCGGTCCTCTTGGTAGCCCCCCATGCCGTCAAAAATAGGGCGACCGAGGTAATAGTCCCGCTTTAGGGGAGTGAGTAAGCGGGATTGGGAAAGAAAGCGGAGAATTTTTGCTTTACCACCGGAATCGACGCTGGCGAGGATTGCTGCTGTTCTACCTTCGGCAAAGGCCCGTTCCTGGGGCCAATCCTCCAACATGCCTTCATCACTTAAAGCTAGGTCTGAGATGCCCTGGAAATAGGCGTCAACGGTTTGTTGCTGGGTAATACGATTTTGCTGAATGGTCAAATCCTTGGAAATGACATATTGTTGCCAAGCCACGTACACAGCTAGAACAGCAATCATAATTTGCCCTAGGGCTCCCACCCATTCCGCCCAGGAACCAAATTCGTCGTATTTAAACTGATTGAGCCAATATTTGAGGGAACTGTAGACACCTAGATAGTGGGCTAGGGCACCGATCGCCAGGACAAAACCTAAACCCCCGAGCAGGGAACGGCGCTCCTGAACAGTGAGGTAATGCTGTACCCAGGATTTGATGGTGGGGAGAATGACCTGGAGGGAAAACATCAGGGCCAACACCGCCGAAGTAAATCCCAACCAAGAGGACTGGAAAATTAGCCCCAGCCCGATGCCCACCACCGTAACCACTAGTAACCAGGGCATGGCCGGTTCAACGGACTCTTGAAATACCCATTGGGGCAAGGAACGACGGGGTGCAATGGTTTCCTCCGATCCTAGGACTGGAGGTAAATTGGACAACTCATTGGGCATGGCCAAAACTATTCAGGACAAGGGCAATTCCTAGGATTTTAATGGATACCAGCGATGGTTATCCAAGGAGGCGATCGCCGTAAGCAGTTCTTTGGGCTGATGTACCAAAAAATCCGGCTCATATTCCTGCAAAATGGCCGGTGGACTAAATCCCCAAGCCACGGAAACCATCGTTAACCGACTTTTTTTAGCGGCGCTGATATCTCTGGTTTCATCTCCCACATAAATTACCTCATCAGTTCCAAACTTATGCTCCTTCAACACCCGATTGATAATGCGGTTTTTGCCAAATAGGGTGGTGCCAGCTTTGACAAAAGCAAAAATATCTTCTAGACCATTGTTGTGTAAAAATGATAGTACGTTATCTTTGGAGTTGGAAGTGACAATGCCCAAAACGTAGCCCTTTTGGTTGAGCAGAGTTAATACTTCTTTAATGTCGCCATAGGGTTTGAGGTCTTTGATTTCTTTGCCCAATTCTTTTTTGAAGCGCTTGAGAATAAAAGGAATTTTAAACGGAGAAATTTGGGAATATTTGATAATTTCGGCGGAGCTTAGTTTTTTTAGGCGGGCCAACTCTGTTTTATCCACCGCTGGGTAGCCAAACTCGTCTGCCAAGCGATTGACGATGGCAAAAAAAGCATCGTGGGTATCGGCAATGGTGCCGTCAAAATCGAACAATACAGCTTTAATGGCCATGGTGAGGAGGATGGGCCAAATAGTTGGTCAGTCCTTCATTGTAGATTAGCCTGGGCGTTCCGCCGTAACATAGCTGGTTTTATTCGCCTCAAGGCCGAAGCGGTGAACTGTTGCTGCCAATCAGCTTCGGTGATATTGGCTAAAGTTTCTAACTCTGGGTTGAGATTGCCCTCGTAGGGATCAAAATCCGCCACATCGGTGGGTTGGGCAAAACGCTGATTCCAGGGGCACACATCTTGGCAAATGTCGCACCCTGCCACCCAACCTTGCAAATTGTCGGCGATCGCCGTTGGTAGGATTTCTGCCCGATTTTCAATGGTGTGGTAAGCAATGCATTTATTGCTGTCCACCACGAAGGGTTCCACAATGGCCTGGGTGGGACAGGCTTCTAGGCAACGGGTGCAGGTGCCACAATGTTGGCTATGGGGGCGATCGCCTTGGAGAGTGATATTAGTGACAATTTCCCCTAAAAATAACCAACTGCCGTAATCCCGACTGATCAAATTACCGTTTTTTCCTACCCAACCAAGACCGGCCCGTTCCGCCCAAGCTTTTTCCTGGATGGGGCCCGTATCTACGTAATAACGGCTCTGTAAATCTGGCACCTGTTGTTCGAGCCAGAGATTAAGGGCTTTTAGCTTTTTAGTTAACACCCGATGGTAATCCCTTCCCCAGGCATAGCGGGAAATTTTGCCATGGGCGGGGTCTCCACTGCGCTGGTGGGGAGTGTAATAATTCAAACCCACCGCAATTACTGACCGGGCTGAGGGTAAAAGCTCCCGAATATTTTGCCGTTTGGGATTAGCCATCCAAGCCATATCGGCGTTATAGCCCAGGGCAATCCAACTCTGTAATCTTTGGGCAGCTTCATCATTCTCCGTTTCCGACACTGGCGCAATGCCCACCCGATGGAAACTGATCGCCAACGCTTGGGCTTTAATACGTTCTTCTAGGGATGCTTGGGACAAGGGCGCAGGAAAAATAAAATTTGAGAGCTACAATTTCCCAGGGTTAACCGGTGACTGACTTAAGCTAACCTTTGACCACCTACTTTTTACTTAACCTTCCGTCAAAGGAGCCATGGCCCGCATCAAACTAGCCATTTCCAATGCATTCATGGCGTAGCCCCAGCCGTGGTTACTCTTAATCCCCGCCCTTTCTAGGGCCTGTTGCATGGTATCCGTGGTTAAAATGCCAAAAATTACCGGTACCCCAGTCTGGCTGGCGATCGCCGCAATGCCCTTGGCCGCTTCTCCGGCCACAAAATCAAAATGGGGGGTTTGTCCCCGAATCACCGCCCCTAGGCAGATAATGGCATCATACTGCCCCGACACTGCCAACTTACGGGTTACCAATGGCACCTCAAAGCTACCGGGAACCCAAATATAGTCCACCTGGGTACCGGCGGGGTCCACATCAATGCCATGACGTTTGAGGCAATCTTGGCAACCAGAAAGTAGCTTTTCCGTTACTAAATCATTGAAACGGGCAATTACAAGGGCAAAACGAAATGGCCGGGCCGGAGGAGTAAACGACCCTTCATAAACTGTCATGGTGTAGTTCCCTAGATCGGGTTAGCGGTAGATCAGAGTTTTTCGGGGCTATCCCCCACAGCCCAGGCCATGGGGAAATTACCGGGATAGGGCGATCGCCTCCCCTAGACGACCAGGAAGTTCAACAGGGCCACCACAATTACCAAAATGGCCCAAATGCCGGAACCTAAATACAGCAAAGGCTTAGAACGGTCCCAGTTCTGGGGAGAAGCATAGGCTACGGGCACCCCCACCACCATCACGAAGGAAAAAAGCACCAGGGCCGCCAACGCAATCTGAAAAACAATGGACATTTTAGAGTTTCTCCTTATAAATTGAGCAAGACTGTCCCCGGCTGAAATCCTCGACAGTCGCTGATATGGGCAAATATTATCGTTGAATCTTTCCCTAAGTAAGCTACCAAAATATGTGCCCTGAGGGAAGCACATAGCCGGATTACCCAGAGGCGATCGCCTAGCTCTGTGGGTGGGAAATTTTTCCCCGGTCAATGAAACCAGGGTAATTAAGGACTCACCCCGAAGGAGACGAGTTGACCTAAGCAGAACCGGTTCATATCTAGGTTTTAGGATGGGCAGCGAGAGACTCGAACTCTCACGACCGAAGTCGCCACATTTTGAGTGTGGTGCGTCTACCAATTCCGCCAGCCGCCCTTGTTTTCTTCGGTGTTCAGATTATACGCATTTTTGCGGCCCTTGAGCAAGTTTTGATAGGTTTGGGAATCACTCCAACGATCAATTTCCCTGGCCCGGAGTACCGGCACCGGATGGGTCAGGTTTTGGGTCTGCATATTCCTCAGCATTGCCCCCATTTCATCTTCCCCCAGGCGATCGTATTCCCGGGCTTGGTCAATGAAAGCATCCAAGTTTAGTAAAGGAGCCAATTGGGGAGAACCACCGGCCAACTTCATCAGCACCGACATCACCACTTTCGGGTCTTGCACCGCCAACAGGGCTGCCCGGTCACAGCTAAATTCAGCACAGCGCACCCACTCCAACATCTGGGACTGGAGGGATTGGGTCAACACTGCTCCCCAGTTGGGAATTAGCCCCGCTGCTAAGACCATAATGTTAGCCAGGGTTAAATACACCCCATGTTCACATTTGAGGTGTCCCAACTCATGGGCCATCACCGCTTGAATTTCCGCCGGAGTCAACATATCCACCAGGGAAGTGTGCATCACCATGAAAGGCTTTTTACCTCGCATGGCAAAAGTGTAGGCATTGGGTTGGGGATTTTGTTGAATGTAGAGTTCCGGCGCTTCCAGGTCGAGAATTTTGCAAGCATCCAAAAGCAGTTGATGAAGATGGGGTAATTGTTTTTCTCCCACCCGGACACTGGCCGCCAAATTATTGAGGGCAAAAAACTGTTCTGCCACGGAGCCCAACAGTCCCCGCACCATCAGGTCTAGGCCGGGAATTTGCTTCAAGTTGGTGGTGGCCATTTGGTCCAAAGGATGGCGGAAATGGTCTGCCTTTAATCCCACCAGGGGAATGGAGTTGCTCATGAATTCTGACATTTTTAAAATTCGGCCTAACTTCACTGTTCAAATTCTATTGTTTTCTGAGCGGGAGGGCATTGTGGCAGCAACTATTAACCAGGGCCCCCGGGCAACATCAAAGGGCGGGTTTGAGCAACTCACCCAATCTCTAAATTTTGGGAAAAGTTAGAGAAAACTCTCCCTTTGTCTTGAAATTTAGGAGACAAACTAAGAATTTTGCAAACAAAGCCCAAGCGCCATTTCACCCGGCGATCGCCTGAGGCTAAAGTCGGCCCGAAGACGGCGCTCAAAATTGTCCATCCCGGTGGTGGTCTTGCCCCCTTTGTCCAACGCGTACTGTATAATTGAGAGTCTGTATCCTGGCTTGTACGGTAAGTAACAGGAGGCACGCATATTCACTAAACGGAGACTAAGGGATTAGGACTTAAAACTTACATGGTCAGTCAAACTTCTACAGCAACTATTGGATTCACTCTCGAGGACTTTGCCGCCCTTCTTGACAAGTACGATTATCACTTTAGTCCTGGGGACATTGTCGCTGGGACCGTTTTTAGCATGGAGTCCCGGGGGGCTCTGATTGACATTGGGGCGAAAACCGCCGCCTACATTCCCATTCAGGAAATGTCGATCAACCGTGTGGATGACCCTGAAGAGGTGCTCCAGCCCAATGAAACCCGGGAATTTTTCATTCTGACCGATGAAAACGAAGATGGTCAGCTCACCCTCTCCATCCGCCGGATTGAATATATGCGGGCTTGGGAACGGGTCAGACAACTCCAGGCAGAAGATGCCACGGTGCGCTCCAATGTTTTTGCCACAAACCGTGGTGGTGCCTTAGTCAGAATTGAAGGACTGCGGGGCTTTATTCCCGGCTCCCACATCAGCGCTCGGGAAGCGAAAGAGGATCTAGTAGGGGAAGATCTGCCCCTGAAGTTTTTGGAAGTGGACGAAGAGCGTAATCGCCTCGTGCTCAGCCACCGTCGGGCTCTGGTAGAGCGGAAGATGAACGGTTTAGAAGTGGCCCAGGTAGTGGTGGGTTCCGTCCGGGGCATCAAACCCTACGGTGCTTTCATCGATATCGGCGGTGTCAGCGGTCTGTTGCACATTTCTGAGATTTCCCACGACCACATTGATACTCCCCACAGCGTCTTCAATGTCAATGATGAAATCAAGGTGATGATTATTGACCTGGATGCGGAACGGGGTCGTATTTCCCTTTCCACCAAGCAATTGGAGCCAGAACCCGGTGCCATGCTAAAAGACCGGGATTTAGTCAACGAAATGGCGGACGAAATGGCGGAAATTTTCCGGCAAAAACGTTTAGCGGAAGCCCAGGGCATTCCCTATGAGCCCCCCACTTCCGTTGATGACACCGATGATGAGGAAGATGAGTCCCTGGCTGTCAGCGCTGTGGATGAATAATAAACAATTGGCTGCCTAATGCTTGCACAGTTAGGCTGGGCCTGAATCTATAGATCCAATCAGATCAATCCCAATAGTGATCGCCAAATTCCCTGGGTTTTAAGCTGCTCAGGGTTTTTTCTTGCCATTTTGAAAACCATCAGCAATTACCACTGAAGAATCTACAGAGGTTGAGGCTTTGTTTTTATAGTCATTTCAATTAACGATGAGAGAATTTAATGTAAAATTATGGAGTGTACAAAATGAACAGGTTTAAACAATGGCTTACAGTTTAGATTTGAGGCAAAGAGTAGTAGCTTATATAGAAGCTGGAGGAAAAATAACTGAGGCTTCCAAGATATATAAAATAGGAAAAGCCTCGATATACAGATGGTTAAATAGAGTAGATTTAAGCCCAACAAA
>NZ_JACJTH010000038.1:0-90848 GCF_014698595.1 Synechocystis sp. FACHB-908
CTTTTTTTGCCGAAATATTCTCCTGATTTAAATGATATTGAGCATGACTTTAGTGCCTTGAAACGAGCTAGAATGTACGCTCCTATTGACACGTCTCTTGATGAAATTATCCGTTCTTACTGTGGCGTTTAGCGTCTCAGCTTTATTTGAAACTACTATAATGTATGAAGCTCTCTCTTAAGGTGGTGTTTGGAACATTGCCTTTCATGGTGAAATCAATCTGGGTTCCTGATGCGTTTTGTCGGAGGGATAAGTCCATTTTGATGTCAAGATGATGAACTGTCTTCAAATGTTGGGCATCAATGCCGTTCATCATGCAAATATGATGGTGACATTTTCTTTCAAAGGCTTTATCCGCTTGGGTGACCAGTTTCTGACCCTGGAGTTCATCAAATTCTGGTAAATCATTGGGGGCAATTTCCTCTGGAAAAATCCAAATAAAGCCATATTTTTCGGCGGTGGCATAGGGCGCTAATTGTGCTTTGGGGGGAATTTCCGACTGACAGGGAATATGGCGACATTTACCCGTTTCATCAAAGGCCCAACGATGAAAGTTACAACGAATCCAGCTGTCTTCAACTTGCCCTAAACCTAGGTCTGTGCCAAGGTGGGGACAGTAGCCGTGGAGGGCCCGAGCCTTTCCATCTTCTCCCCGAAACACGACAATTTTTTGCCCACAAAGGGCCAGGGATTTAGCTTGACCCCGCCGTAATGTCCGGCTAGGACAAACGATATACCAACCCTTCGCAATAATTTGCCAATTATTAAAGATTTCCATGGTTAAGTAAGACGAGGGGCTAATATTGGCAAGGGAAACAATTTTCTATTTATCACTCTGCTAAGAAGTTACTTTTAACATGACCCAATCTACAAATTTTGATGATGTTTATCCAGTACAGTGGCGAGATGATCAAGTAATTCTGATTGACCAGACCCGTTTACCTTTGGAATATAAAGAGGTGGCGATCGCCGACTATGAGGCCATGGGCCATGCGATTAAATCCATGGTAGTGCGGGGAGCACCGGCCATTGGAGTTGCGGCGGCCTACGGTATGTATTTGGGGGCCAGGAGGATTCAAACTACGGAATTAAGGGAATTTGTGGTGCAGTTGGAATTTGTGGCGGATCAGCTACGCCAAACCCGACCCACGGCGGTAAATCTATTCTGGGCCATTGACCAGATGTTGAATGTGGCTTACCACAGTGGCGAAAATGTGGAGCAGATTAAGGCCAATCTCCTTTCCCAAGCCCAACAAATTCAACTCGATGACCTGCGTACTTGTCAGGCGATCGGGGCGGCAGGACTTGAAGTATTACCAAGGGAACCCCATCAGTTGACTATTCTCACCCATTGCAATGCCGGCGCTTTGGCCACTGCTGGTTACGGTACGGCGATCGGGGTTATCCGGGCGGCCTGGTCTGCGGGCCGCTTGGCCAGGGTCTATGCCGATGAAACCAGACCTAGATTGCAGGGGGCGAAATTAACCGTGTGGGAATGTGTGCAGGCAGGGATTCCCGTCACCCTGATTACCGATAACATGGCCGCCCATTGCATGCAACAACAACGCATTGACGCCGTGGTGGTGGGGGCCGATCGCATTGCGAGAAATGGCGATATAGCCAATAAGATTGGCACCTATGGCTTAGCGGTGTTGGCGAAAATGCATGCCATTCCCTTTTTTGTGGCCGCCCCATTATCTACGGTGGATTTTGCTTTGGATGATGGTAGTCAGATTCCCATTGAAGAACGGGACCCGGTGGAAATTTACCAACCAGAAGGGAACCGCATTACCCCAGAGGGAGCAGAATTTTATAACCCGGCTTTTGATGTTACCCCCGCCAGTTTGATCACCGCCATCATTACGGAACAGGGTGCCATTGCTCCGGAAAAGTTGGCAGATCTACAGGCTTAGTTTTGCTGTCTATTTCCCCACAAAAGTAACTTTTTCCACATTTTTAGCGATAGTTTTCCACAGAAAATTCCCCTAAGGATGCCATCACTAATCCCTGCCTAAATCCAGCATCTCGTGAATTTGGGCTTGGCAAGCTTTAGTAACCGCTTCCAATTCGGGTTTCCTATTCTTTACTGGAGGGGCGATCGCCTTACCAATGCGAATAGTTAAAGGCACAGGATGGGGCCAGGGGGAACCGGGCTGAAAAATTTGCTCTACTCCCCCTAGGCTGACGGGAATAATGGGCACTTGGGCTTTAGCTGCAATCATGGCAGCCCCCAATTTTGGCTGGTGAATGCGGCCATCCTTTGTTCTGGTTCCCTCCAGAAAGACCCCCACTAACCAACCATCCCCCAGCGCCGTCAAGGCGGCCCGCAATGCTCCCCGATCGCCACTGCCCCGTTTGACTGGATAGGCCCCATAGAGGCGAATGGCTGGACCCAGCAGGGGCACATTAAATAACTCTTCCTTGGCCATAAAGGCCACCGGCCGGGCCATGGCACAGGACAAAAATGGGGGGTCAAAATAACTGGCATGGTTGCTCACCACCAAGGCCGGCCCCCGGGTTGGCACCAATTCCTGACCATATACCTGGGCCTGGAACAATCCATGGAGCAGTGGCCGCACCACCCCCCATTTCAAGCCCCGGTAGAGAGCTAAATTAAGTGACGTTTCCCTTGGGCGGGGAGCACTCAAACCACCACGATGATTAATCTCGGAATCCACTGAGCTTTCCCGGAAAATACTTGCCTCAACACTTTATCAAAACCATGGCGAGTAAATCCCCGTGCCAATGGCGGCAGCTTCTATCTTTGGAATCCATGGGAGGAGCCAGCATTGCCCGCCGAAAACTGGACTAACTGGATACTTCCGCCCCAAGTCGTGCAGATGATGGCAAGGAAAATTAAGCAAAACGCTTTTCCATAACTCATATTGGGGGTGGGAGAATGGAATTTTTGCCTCCATACTAGTTCCGGCTCCTCTGTTCTCGTTTCTCCGCTTTTACTTCCATGAATGCCCATGAAATTGCCCTGACCCTGCAAAAGGGACTTAAAGCCCTGCAAAATCAAGAATATCAGTCGGCGATCGAGGCTTTAGAAATGGTTTGCCGCCGGGTGCCCCAGCAGGAATCCCCCGAATTTCTCAAAGCTCAGATGGCCTTAGTGAGGGCCTACAGAGCCATAGGGAGATTTGATCAGTCCCGGGAAATCTGCGAATACTTAACCCGGAACCCAAACCCAGAGGTACAAAATTGGGCTAAAACGATGATGCTGATGCTCCTTAAACAGGAGAATGGGGCTGAAGGGGAAGCGGATGAGGATGTACTGTCCACTAATTTGAAAGCCGGTCGAGCGGAAAATAATCGGGTTAAGGTGGCTTTGCCCAGGGTAGCGGATAGTTTGCCTTTTATCTTCGGTATGGGCCTCTTGGTTCCCCTTTTAACCACTTCTGTATTGTTTACACCGCTGGCTTGGTGGCTGGCCCAGGGACAGTGGCAAAAGTTGCTGGCCATTAGTCTGGGGCTGGGCATTGTGGTTAATTTCCTGGCCTTGTTTTACAACGTCCCCATAATTGATTTGATCAATCGACGTATTTATGGCACCCAATGGGTCAACCTTGGCGCAGTGCAAAAATATAGCCCCGAAGCCGGGGAATTAATGTTGCGGGTGGCCAGGGCAAAGACTTTTCCCATTCCTAAGCTGGGGATTATTCCCGATAATCGTCCCGTTATGTTTACCTATGGCGTGCAACAAAACAATAGTCGTGTTGTGCTCAGTCAGGGGATTTTTCGTTATCTAAGCGCCGAAGAAATTGCCACCCTCCTGGGTCATGAATTGGCCCACATTGTCCGCCGGGATTGCGCCCTATTGACCTGTATGAGCGGTTGGGGACAGGTATTTTACTGGTTATACTGTGAGCTACAAATGGCCCGGACTTCCCAGCCGGCGATCGCCAAGATATTGATCACCCCGTTGGTGTGGATTTGCTTGGCCATGTTTCGCATTAACCAGGGGTCCAACCGTTACTTTGCCCGCACAAGGGAATATTACGCTGACCACTTTTCCGTCAACTACACTGGTAACCCCAACGCCTTAACTCGTGCCCTAGTGAAAATGACCAGGGCTTTGGTAAAACGGGAAAGACAAGCAGAGAAACCAGCCTTATTTCTGGAAGGTATGCGCAACTTTGCTAACTATGATGCCTACACAGCGTCGGCCTGTGAACGGGGAGAAAGATTTGATCCGAAGATGGTGGGCAATCTACTCCTCTGGGACTGGGGCAGTCCCTGGCGGGGCATTATTACCTGGTGTAGTTCCCATCCCCTTTTAGGTAAGAGGCTCCAGGTGTTGAGTCATTACGCCGAACAGTTAGACCTGGACACGGAATATAACCTAGTGCTCAGCCGTCGACAAATCTCCCTGGAAGAAGCAAAAAAAAGAGCTTTATCCTTTTATCTTGAGGTACTTATTTGGCTGCTGCCCCTCTGGTTTGCCCTGGGCTTGGGCTGGTGGACCCAACAGGAAAACCCCGTTCTTAAACTGCATCTACACCAAGCCATACTGGTGGGTCTAGGGGCGGGCATCTTACTGCGTACTGCCTGGCAAAGTTTGGGGCAAAGGAAAGTGGCGGCCCCCACCGTAGTGAGTGTGCTCAGCGACCCTAATTTAAGTCCCATCTGGGGTACCCAGGTTAATTGGCAAGGTAAATTCCGCCTGGTGCAAGCTAGTGTTTGGAGAGCGCCCAAATTGTATTTTCATGACCGCACCGGGGTAATTCCTGTGCGTTATCCTTTCTGGACTAGACTGTTGCCTCCTTTTCGTTCTCCCCAGATCCGCCTAGAGGCGATCGCCTTGGGGTCAGTAAAAGTCAGCGGCATGGTGGTGCGGGGTTTATCGCCCCAGTTACAACTTGCCACGATCGCCAACGAAGAAGGCCAAATGTTGATTGGTTATCCCCTTTTCCTTGCCTGGGCAGGGGGATTGTTATTGGTCTTATTGGGGATTTTGATCCCAGGGTAAACTGAGATTGCTCACTGCCAGATGATTTAGAACGGAACCAACCCCCAACTTCCCCCAGTCAGGGAAATTAGTTTGGTTTCCCTTTAAACCTGTGCCACAATTTCCCATGGGTTTTTGCATTGTAAGGAGAATTAATTTGCGTTTTGCCTCCATTTTGGCCCTGGCTATTCCCCTCAACCTAGTTGCCTCTAGCCTAACCGCCGCTCCTTTGACCAATGGAGAATGCCTACTTCTGGCCCAAGCAAGCCAACGGAGAAATGTTGGCTCCATCGGCGCACCGGGGGCAAGGGGCGTGGATGGCCAGGACGGTGCCAACACCGATGACCTAACGGTTTTCAGTGACGGTTCCCCCATGACCCTTAACCTAGCCGGTAGGGATGGGGCTCCGGGGACTCCTGGCGCAGAGGGCTCTCCAGCCAATTGTCCTGCTTTGGATACCAGCCAGCGGCAAGACGTGCAAATGGCCAATGGCAGTGACGGTGGGGATGGCGGTGATGGGGGGAACGGTGGCAATGGCGGTTCTATCACTATCTACACTCGCAACCTCGACAGTCTCAACCAAATTTTTGTCGGGGCCGCTGGCGGTAAAGGGGGCGCTCCGGGTATGGGAGGGGGCGGAGGCCAAGCCTGCCAATGTAGCCAGCCCTATTGGACTGTGGAAAGTTGTTCTGGCCGTCCGGGGGATAGTGGCTACCGTTGTTCCACCGAAGAATTTCGTTGTTTTAATGGTCTTAATGGCCGGGATGGGCGATCAGGTATTGCCGGGCAGGACGGTTTAACTGGGCGGTTGACAGTGCTGAATCTAGACCGACCCTTGGAGCCGGATCGACCTGGTACTACGGTGAGCTTAGATGTGTTGAAAAATCAGGGCTTCAATCTGTCCAAAAATATTTGGGAAACTCGCCCAGGGGCAGCCCAATTGTTGGCCCCAGGTTCCGTCATTGCCGACGAGTATTTAATTTTATTAGACCGGATAGAAAGATCTTTTTTGGTGGTGTGGAATGCCCCCCAACCTTTTGAGCGTTTTGCCAATACCAATGTGAGTTTAACCCTAACGGAAGATAATCAAATTGCGCCGGAGTTGCCAAGCAATCTTTGGTTGGAAGGTACCACCCAGCAGAGAAATAATGTCACCGAATTTGTGGTTTATAATGCCATGTGGGAAGGGGATGCCACTAGTTTAGGGCGTTTAACCTTATCCGGTAGTGGGAATAATTTAAAGCTTTCTTTGGTAGATGAAGCCAATCAATCCAATTTAATGGCCACCAAGTTTAGGCTCAGATATCGAGTTACTAATGAAGACCCCAGGTTTCGCCCTCCCTCTACCTATACTCTGCGTTATGAAGGGGAAATCGAAGATAGTTTGGTCACGGTTAATGGCAATCAATTCACCATTGATATTGGTCAGTTACCAATTCCCCCTAAAGATTTGGAATCCGGTACTGGAGTAGAAATTGAGCTGGTGGCGGAAAGAACTTTTTCCGGTAACACCGCTGAACAAAAGCTGATCATTCGAGATTTAATTCGAGGTAGAAATTAACCTGGAATTAAGCCTTTCCCCCAATCCCTAGCAATTTTCCCGCAGTCAGTACAACCAAGATTGGCTCGCTTGGGTTAGGCAGGGCATTATTGACGAAGTGGTGGTGCAGGTTTACGGTTCTACTCCGGCGGAAGTGCAACAAACCGTTGCCAATTCTGGTATTCATACTGCCTCCCGTTACGTGCCCGTGGGCATTGGCCTCTACACCGGCATTAAAGCTAAACCATTTAATTTGCAAGCCGTCCAAAACCAGGTTAAGGCTGTGAAAGAGCAAAATCTAGGTCATTCTCTTTTTGTCTGGGAATTTTTAGTGTTGAGAACAATCAACGCCCATCTCAATGTTCTGTAAGGGTTCTATAAAAATTGTGAGAAACTCCCCTGGGCAAAGGAGCCATAGCTAGTGTTAGACTCCAGCCTTTTTTTTCCCAAGCTTTCCTTCGTTATTTTTTTCTCTTTAGTCCCTAAATTTCCCCTGGATTGAGGGGAATCATGGCCCAGGTGACATAGGTGCCAATGGGGCTCCAAAGCAAAAACGGTACTAAGAAACCAAAAGCAGTGGTGGAAACTTGACTAACGGCGATCACCAGGGCGAGCCCCACAAAGAAACCTGTCGCACCAATAATACTGCCCACCCTTAAACTCCGGAGTTTACACATCACGGGGGTGTAGGCCATGACAGTCAATTCCAGCAGAAGATAGCCGACCATTAATCCCCAGCGATGTCCCGGGTCCGCCGTGGCATTCCAGGCTAGGGTAGCGGAAATGGCTCCAGCAATGAAAATGGCAATCCAGATGAAGGGGATGGCCCACTCAAAAGTTAGCCAAGAAGGGCGACGCAGGCGATTGAACCAACGCAAATCCCTGGGGGATAAACGGTTACACACAAAGGCTAGGGCAAAAGCGATCAACCCAATCCATAGCCAAGCTGGAATCATAAACACTTTCCATTAACTTGTGCAAATTCTATCATCGCCCCCTGGCTGAGATCGGTGATATCGGTGGCATTATCAACACTGGTATAATTCCCGTTGGTTCCGAATACGAGTATGGGGCAGTGAAAGGATGATCGACCAAGAGACAGATGGCATTGAGAAGTTGGAGACGGGTATTCCAGGCTTTGATTTTCTGTCCGACGGTGGTCTCCCCCTCGGCCGCGCCACCCTAATTGCCGGCACAGCAGGTAGTGCTAAAACTATTTTTGCTTCCCAATTTTTAGTCGAAGGTATTCAGCGGGGGGAAAACGGTGTTTTTGTCACTTTTGAGGAACCCCCCAAGGCCCTACGGAAAAATATGCGGGGTTTTGGTTGGGATATTCAACAATGGGAAAACGAAGGTAAATGGGTTTTTGTCGATGCTTCCCCCCAACCAGGCGATCGCCCCATTGTCAGCGGTGAATATGACCTAGGGGCCTTGATTGCCCGCATTGAACACGCTGTCCGTAAATATAAAGCCAGTCGCATTTCCCTCGATTCCCTGGGGGCAATTTTTAGTCACCTCAGTGACAGTGCCCAGGTGCGCAGTGACCTATTCCGCTTGGCCTCTGCCCTCCGGGAACTGGGAGTCACCGCCATTATGACCGCCGAACGGGTGGAAGAATACGGTGAAATTAGCCGTTACGGAGTGGAAGAATTTGTTGCTGATAACGTGGTCATTGTCCGCAACGTCCTCGCCGATGAAAAACGTCGTCGCACCATCGAGATCCTTAAATACCGTGGCACCGACCACCAAAAGGGCGAATTTCCCTTCACTATCATTAATAAAAAAGGCATCGTCATCATTCCCCTGTCGGCGATCGAGCTGGAGCAAAAATCCTCCGACATCCGCATCACCTCCGGCAGTGAAGAATTAGACCGCATGTGTGGCAGTGGCTTCTTCCGGGATTCGATTATTTTAGTCTCCGGGGCAACGGGTACTGGTAAAACCCTGATGGTGACGGAGTTTATGGACGGCGGCGTGGCCAATGGAGAGCGCTGTTTAGTTTTTGCCTTTGAGGAAAGTCGAGAACAATTAATTCGCAATGCCACCGGCTGGGGGGTAGATTTCAAACAAATGGAAAAGGAAGGCAAACTAAAAGTGGTTTGTCGCTATCCAGAAACCACCAACTTGGAAAACCACCTGATCATGATGAAGGATATTATCCAAGAATTTAAGCCCAATCGGGTGGCGGTGGACAGTCTTTCTGCCCTAGAACGGGTTTCCACCCTAAAAAGTTTTCGCGAATTTATTATTGGCTTAACTTCCTTTATTAAACAACAGGAAATTGGTGGTTTATTCACTTCCACTACCCCCAATTTACTAGGGGGAGCTTCCATTACCGATGCCCATATTTCCACCATTACCGATTCGATTATTCTTTTGCGTTACGTGGAAATGTATGGCGAAATGCGCCGGGGAATTACGGTGCTAAAGATGCGGGGTTCTATGCACGACAAAGATATCCGGGAATTTTCCATTGACCATCAAGGGATGCACATTGGTAAACCTTTCCGTAATGTCACCGGCATTCTGGCCGGGACCCCCATGTACACAGCCCAGAGTGAGGTGGAAAGATTGAGCGGTTTATTCGATGAGAAAATATAGTCAATTCTTCCCTTTGTAAACCTGGAGGCAATCAATCCATGCAGTGGCAAGAATCTTTACCCTGGACCCCCGAAGCTCGGCAAAAGTTGAAGAATATTCCCTATTTTGCCCGGGTGCAAGCCCGTCAGCGCATTGAGCAGTTAGCTCGGCAGGCCGATCTAGATGAGGTCACTGTGGATTTGGTAGAACAAGCCCGTCTGGAGTTTGGCCAATGAGTTGGTCTGACTTTTGGGGCTAAACTCACAGGTAAATCCCATTTCACCATGCATGGTTACAAATTCACCAAGCCGGTCTGACATCAGTGTTTACAATGGCGATCGCCAGGGGCCAATGTATTCTCTGATTGTGCCCATTTATAACGAAGAAGATAATATTCCCGTGTTATATGAGCGGCTCAAGGCAGTCATGGATCAATTGGCAAGTACGGAACTAGTGCTGATTAATGATGGCAGCGGCGATCGATCCTTAGAAATGATTCGGGCTTTGCATGATCAGGATAAACGGGTCTGTTACCTTAGTTTTGCCCGTAACTTTGGTCATCAAGTGGCGGTGACGGCGGGGCTAAACTTCGCCCGGGGCCAGGCGGTGATTATTCTCGATGCGGATTTGCAAGATCCCCCCGAATTGGTGCCCCAATTGGTGGAAAGGTGGCAAGCAGGCTACAGCGTGGTCTATGCCCAACGGGTTAAACGTCGGCAGGAAAGCTGGTTTAAGCGGCTAACGGCCTATGGGTTCTACCGACTATTGCAACGGTTAGCAGATGTAAGAATTCCGGCGGACACGGGGGATTTTTGCCTGATGGACCGCCAAGTGGTGGATTTGCTCAACACCATGCCGGAAAGAAATCGTTATATTCGGGGATTAAGGGCCTGGGTTGGCTTTCCCCAAACCGGCGTTAAATTTGAACGGGATCCTCGCCATGCCGGGGAAGTGAAATACACTTTTCGTAAATCTCTCCGTTTAGCCATTAACAGTCTGGTTTCCTTTTCCATTGTGCCCCTGCGTTTGGCCACCTACCTAGGACTTTTAGCCGCTCTCCTAGCCATAGCTATGATGATATTAGTTTTATACTGGCGCTTATCGGAAACCAATTCCCCTTTGGATGGGTTTGCCACAGTGGTCATCGCTAATCTATTTTTTGGTGCAGTTCAGCTAATTTGCATTGGCATTTTAGGGGAATACATTGGCAGAATTTACGATGAAGTCAAAGGGAGGCCTCTGTATACTTTGGCAGAGATGGCTGGCTTTGAACAACTTCTTTAGAGTCTGTTTAAAAAGTCTAAAAATTGTCTCACTACCCCCATGATTTACCTTGGAAAGGAGAAAAATTCTTAAACCCAACCCTTTTCAAAGGGGATTAGATAACGGTAAATACAACCTTTGAAAACTGCCCTTAAAACGCAATTTTTAGCAATAAAAACTATCCTCACCCAATCAACTCTTCACCCTGACATCAGATTGGTCAACAACTAATTTTTCCAACTATTTTTCCAATACCATGATTGACTTCAAACGTTTGTTAGGAATTGCCCTTACTTCTAGCCTATTAGTTTTAGCTTCACCAAGCGTAATCAAAGGGGCCGAAACCATTACTTTTTCCATTATGCCCCTGGGACAGTTTGACATTTCTGTGAAAAGTCTGACAGATTTTGCTGAAACTGGTACCATCGACCCGGATTTTAAATTTTATACTCAGCATCTCAAGCCAGAAGAACTAGAGAAACTAAGGGGCTTGCTGAACCATTCTTTTAAGTTTAACTCCGTAGAAGCTTTTCGATTTTTTAATACAACTTTTGGCAAAGAAATTGCCCAACAATTGAGCTACATTATTGCGGCCCCGACCGATCAAAGCCAACCTTTTTTAGAAGGGGCGATTGTGACAGCGGCCCAAAACCCTGACGGCTTTAAAATTATCGATGTTATTAATGCCTATGGTGGCTCAGATTTAGTTTTAAACTTAGATACTTTTAAAAATACCATTGACCAAGCGGATACCCTATATCAAGCCACCGATCGAATTTTTACCTGGTTGGGTAAGCAGGAAATTCCATCTAACCCCGTGCCCCCTAACCTAAAACCCTTGGCTTTGGCTGAACCTGGACCACAAAAATGGACAACGCAAAATCTCACCATTCCCCGCCCCAATGGGCAACCAGTCAATGTTTTTGTTTATCTGCCCCAAGGCAATAGTTCGCCAGCCCCTCTAGTAGTGATTGCCCCTGGCTTAAACTCTAATTTTCAGGCCTTCACCTACATTGCCGATCATTTGGCGTCCTATGGCTTTACGATCGCCGGCATTGATTTTCCCGAAAGTGATGCGGCTCGGATGCAGGATTCTCTCCAGGGCTTAGATGCGTTTCCCGATCCCAATGCCTGGCTAGAACAACCCAAGGATGTCACCTTAGTGCTCGATACCCTAGCCCAAAAAGCAGCCACAGATCCAGCTTGGCAGGGCAAATTTGACATCAATAATGTGGGAATCTTGGGCCACTCCCTCGGTGGCTACACGGCGATCGCCAGTGGAGGAGCAACCCTGGAATGGCCGGAGTTACTGCAACAGTGCGAACAACTAAATAAACCCAATCAAATTAATCTCAACCCGGCCCTACTCTGGCAATGTCAGGGGGTTGGCAGTGCCCCGCCTGCGTCTAACCTCAGGGAGTCCCGGATTAAAGCGGTGCTGGCCATCAATCCAGTTACTAACCCCATTTTTGGCCCCGATGGCATGAAGAACCTAGCTGTACCCACCCTGATTGTGGCGGGTAGTAAAGACATTTTTGCTCCACCGGTACCGGAACAAATCATTCCTTTTTCCCTAATTGAAGGGGTGAATAAGTATCTGCTTCTAGTGCAAAATGGCACCCATCTATCCTTTCTAGAAGATACGGACAATTTACCGGAAAAAATTGTTGGCCCAGGACAAGATTTAGCCTACACCTACATGAAAAGTTTAGGTTTGGCTTTCTTTGATCTTTATCTTCAGCAAGATAGTAGTTTTAAACCATATCTAACGGATAGCGTGGTGCAACAAATGAGTCAGGAGCCTTTACCTTTGCAATTGGTGCCCAGCCTCACCCCAGCCCAACTCCAACAGGCTATGGATATTAATAACTAGTACTCGGTCTAGGGCAGGAGTTGCCCCGGATGTTTTTGATGGTATTATCAAGGGCATCTTTTGCAGACTTTATAACTGTAGTGAGGCAATAACCATGGCAGAGGCACCGATCGCCCCGGTGGTTCTGGTCATCCTAGATGGCTGGGGCTATCGCCCAGATACCCGCGCAAATGCAATTGCCCAGGCTAACACCCCCATTATGGATAGTCTGATCGCCGCTTATCCCAATACCCTGGTGAATACTTCAGGGAAAGATGTGGGTTTGCCCAAAGGTCAAATGGGTAATTCCGAAGTTGGTCACCTCAATTTGGGTGCTGGGCGAGTGGTACCCCAGGAGTTGGTGCGTATTAGTGATGCCATTGAGGACGGAACTTTTTTTGACAACCAAGCGCTGATTGAAGTCTGCCAACGGGTGCGCGATCGCCGAGGAAAATTGCATTTAATCGGTCTTTGTTCCGACGGAGGAGTTCATTCCCACATTGACCATCTTTTGGGACTGATTGACTTGGCTAAACTCCAGGGCATCAGTCAACTTTGCATCCACGCCATTACCGATGGCCGGGATACTCCCACCAATGAAGGGGCCCATTTTGTCCAACAAATCCAAGCCCATCTAGAGAAAATTGGCCTGGGCCGCATTGTCAGTGTCAGTGGCCGCTACTACGCCTTAGACCGCGATCGCCGTTGGGACCGGGTGGAAAAAGCCTATCGAGTCATGACCGAAGACGGGGTAGGGGATGGCCGCAGTGCCGCCCAGGTGATCAAGGATTATTACGCCAGCGACATCACCGATGAATTTATTCCCCCTACTAGAATTGGTGCCGGGGCGATCGCCTCTGGGGATGGGGTAATTTTCTACAACTTCCGTCCCGACCGGGCCAGACAACTTTGCTACGCCTTGGTTAATCCTAGCTTTGATGGTTTTCCCAGGGAAAGGATTCAGCCTCTGGATTTTGTCACCTTTACCCAGTACGATCCTGCCCTGCCAGTGGTTGTGGCCTTCGAGCCGCAAAACTTGAATAACATTTTGGGGGAAATTATCTCCCGCCAGGGAATGAAGCAATTCCGCACCGCAGAAACGGAAAAATATCCCCATGTCACCTATTTTTTCAATGGTGGTTTGGAACAACCCTTTGCCGGGGAAGACCGGGAGCTAATTCAAAGCCCCATGGTTTCCACCTATGACAAAGCGCCCCAGATGTCTGCCAAAGCCGTTACCGATGCGGTTTGTCGGGCCATGGAAAAAGGCATTTATTCCCTGGTGGTGGTCAACTATGCCAACCCCGATATGGTGGGACACACCGGCAAGCTCAAAGAAGCCATTCAGGCGATCGAAACCGTCGACCTCAATTTGGGCCGCCTTCTGGCCAGCGCCGCTAAAGTGGGGGGCACCGTGTTGATCACCGCGGACCATGGCAATGCGGAATATATGAGCGATGAATCCGGCAATCCCTGGACCGCCCACACCACTAATCCGGTGCCGTTTATTTTGGTGGAAGGGGAAGGACGTAAAATTCCTGGCCACGGCGGTGAAGTCAAGCTACGGGAAGGGGGAAAACTGGCGGACATCGCCCCGACTATTTTGGATATTTTGCAGTTGCCCGTTCCGGCGGAAATGACTGGTAAAACCTTAATCGATCAGCCGTTGGTAGAAATCAAGGCCAATCGCACTCCGGTCAATCTCTCCCGTTAGGTAGGGGGATGGAAAAGCGCTAAAATAAAAAGCCTGTATGATCGCCGAGGGGCGCTGAATTGTTATGACTTTGATTACTGTTCTACGAATTATTTGGATGGCTTCCGCCGCTCTGTTGACCGTACTGGTGTTGCTTCATAGCCCCAAAGGGGATGGCATTGCCGGCATCGGTGGCCAAGCCCAATTATTCACCAGTGCCAAAAGTGCAGAGAAAACCCTCAACCAAGTGACCTGGACCCTGAGCATTATTTTTATTGGTCTGACTATTATTTTGAGCGCTGGCTGGCTAGCGAATTAGAACGTGTTTTAAATGCTCCCCTAGCCCCCCAATTCTGGGGGGAATGGTGTTCAAAGTCCCCCAAACTTGCCGGAGCTTTAGTGAGGAGATTTAGGGGGCGGGTCATAGCCTTTTAGACAAGCTCTTGGGTTAATCACACCGATCATAAAATAAATATAACTTCTAGGCTCCAACATATTCAGATTTCCTTCTCTCCGTCGTTGGAGAGTCAGGCATTGGCCCTGGGGGGAGAATTTGTGAACAAAAAAATCAAGCTCTGGGGTTGGTGCTTAGCCCTATTCTTGTTGACTTTATTACTGGTTAGTCTGCCGGCGATCGCCAACAATGGGAGCAAGCAAGCCTTACCGGAGTTGCAAATCCATCCCCTCCCCCCCGAGTTGGTAGATTTAGGCATCAGTCTGGAAAACCGCAGTTTACTCGGAGATGACGGCACTGATTATTTCTCCCAAGTTCAACCTTCTCCCCTAGGTTATTTACTCTGGTCTAAATTTCCCGTCACTGTGGCGGTGGACTATCCCCCTGGGTTAACCCCCGGCAGTGCTGCTCAAAAACGTTACTACACTTGGCAACAGGCCATTAAAACGGCGATCGCCGACTGGCAAGAATTTTTTCCCCTCACCATCGTTGAGAATACTACCGAGGCGGATATCACTATTTTTTACCGAGAACCGCCCCTACCCCGCATTGTGGACCCAGAAACAGGATTGGTGAGTTTTGGTCGAGCCCGCACCGCCCAGGCTAACTATGAATTTTATTGGACTGACACATCCCCGCCCCAACTGCGTCACCGCATGGCGATCGCCATCAAACCTGGCCTAGCTCCCCTTTCCCTCCAAGGCACTGCCCGCCACGAACTAGGCCACGCCCTAGGCATTTGGGGCCACAGTGACCACAAAGAAGATGCTTTATACCCAGCCCAGACTGCGGATGTACCGGCCATTTCTCCTCGGGATCTAAGAACTTTATATCGGCTTTATCAACAACCCACTCGCCTAGGTTGGTCGGTACTAGTCAGCAATTAGAAAACTTGAGAAAATTTTGATTTTTTTGTGAACTCATCTGGACAGGATCAACGTTGTCTTAAAACTGCCGTAGTAGATGAGAAGGCTCCCGAAAGGAAATCCCCCAAAACCGAACGAGTTGGGGGACTTTTCCAAACAAACTGACTTAGTTTGCAAAGAATTACATAGTCAAAGACTGGGCATTCTCTTCAATAATGACAGCCAAATCCTTCAGGAAAGCGGCGGCATGGGCCCCATAAATTACCCGATGGTCACAGGTTACATTAACCGCCATTTGTCGTTTGGTACCAATCAAACCTTCCTCATTGGCCACTACTTGGGGACGGGAAGCACCCACCGCTAAAATTCCCCCTTGACCCGGCGGTAGAATGGCATCAAATCGGTCTACCCCAAACATACCCAGGTTAGAAATAGTGAAAGTGCCAGTGCTGTATTCTTCAGGCTGTAACTGCTTAGCCCGGGCCCGTTCCACCAATTCTTTCCATCGGCGGGAGAGGGAGTAGATATCTACTTGGTCTGCATTTTGCAACACCGGAGTAATTAAACCGCCATCGGGCATGGCTACGGCCAGAGCAATGTTGACATCCTTGTGGTAGATGATGCCTTGGTCAGTGTAGCTGGCGTTGACAATGGGATGTTTTTTCAAGGCCAGAGCCACAGCTTTAGCCAACAGGGCCGTCATAGTCACCCCTTTGCCTTTGATTTGTTTATAAAGTTGATCCAGTCCATCGGTGGTGATGGTGTAGCCCACTCGGAATGTAGGAGCGGCCATGGCGGCCACCATATTTTGCACCAAAGCTTTTTGGAAAGTGGTCAGGGGTACTGTCTGGCCGACGGGAACACTGGGGGTAGAGGTTACCCTTGGAGTAGGGGCAGGGGATGTTTTAGGAGCTGGGGCACTGGGGGCAGCGATGGAAGCAGTGACGGGTTTACCAGCGGCACTTTCAATATCTGCGGCCACAATTCTGCCGTGGGGGCCAGTGCCAGCAATGGTAGCTAAATCAACTTTTAACTCTTTGGCTAGTTTTTTCGCCCGGGGGGAAGCAATAATTCGCCCACTGCCTTTGCCATTGCCGTTACTGCTAGGGGCCGGAGTTGTCTCTATGGCAGTTGCACTGGCGATCGCCACTGGTTCAGGTTGTTGGGGGGCTGGGGTTGCAGTCGGAGCCGCACTAGAACCACCACCAGAGCCAGCTTTAGCTTGGGCTTCGGCAATTTCCGCTTCCGTTTCCACCACTAGGCCAAGGGTTGCCCCCACGGGAGCTTCTTCCCCTGCTGGAACTAGAATGGCGGCTAGGTAACCTTCGTTAAAGGACTCCACGTCCATATCTGCTTTGTCCGATTCCACCACCAAGACAGTTTCACCTTTTTCCACTTTGTCGCCGGGGGACTTAGTCCAAGAAACAATTTTCCCCTCGGTCATGGTGGAACTCAGGGCGGGCATGAAAATGTCGTAAATCATGGTGGTTTTATCTCTTAAATCTCTTGTAGATCCCTTGGAATACAGCGGATTAGGACTGCGGAAGACCGTTCAAATTCTATCAGATTTCTGCCGGGGGGTTAGTTAAGGAGCACTTTTCGACCATCTAGGCGATCGCCCAAAGGAAAATGTCAAAATGGGTTAGGATTATCCAGATCCATTGTTGATCAGTCAAGAAAATAGCAAACTGCCATGACCTCCTATTCCTCTGCAACGGCCCGCGCTGAAATGAGTGAACTGCGGCGCTTGAAAAGTTTACTGCCGCCGGAACTCCAAAGTTGGGTAATGGTGGAAGGCAGTACCGAAGTTAATCCCCCTCTGATCCGTTCGGAAGAATTGGGGCGGGATGAGATTGAAATTCAGGTGGATTTGGCCAAATGGGAAAACCTGGCCATTGACCAGCGGAATTTACTCTTTTGGCACGAAGTGGCCCGCATTCAGAGTGATACCATTCCCCGGGAAGGTTGGGAAATGGCTGCCTTGGCGATCGGTTTGGGGGGTGCAGTGGGGGAACTGTGGGTGCAAGATGGATTGCTCTTACTTTTAGCCCTGGGATTATGTGGCATTTCTGGCTACCGGCTCTGGCAAAAAAATAACGGTGAAAAACGGATCAAAGAGGCGATCGAGGCGGATGAAAAGGCCATTACCCTGGCTACCCGTTTCGGCTATACCTTGCCTAATGCCTACAAAAGTCTTGGCAGTGCTTTCAAAACATTAATCGAACAAACCCCCAACCGTCGTCAACGCAAACAGTATGAAACCCGTCTCCAAGCCCTGCGCCAAAGTGCAGCCAAAATGAAAGCTAAAACCCAAAAGGCCAAGGCTCTCTAAACATAGTTGATTGTCTAGTTAGTCAAAGTCCCTTGTCTCGGCATGGGCTGAGTTTGCCGCCACTGTGCATTTTTCCACAACCATCGTCACTACGGCGAATTGCAGGCTGGTAGAACTGGTTTGGTAAATGACCTGTGACTATCCATCAATTGAAGGCATTGGCAAGATGGAAACCTTCCAGAAGGAACGGGAATGCTGGTTCGATCGCTAATTCTGGACAGGATAACAAAACCAGTTGGTAATGTGGAAAAAGCTGTCTCCATGTCATTTGGACTGATGCCCTGTTTACTTTATTAACCCCACCATGGTTCAACTTTCCCCGACCCCTGCATCAACCCTGACTTACAAAGACGCAAATGGGCAAAATCGTACTGCTAGCTTGACCCTCGACGTGGGGGGCATGAAATGTGCCGGTTGTGTGGCGGCGGTGGAAAGACAATTGGATCAACTAACGGGAGTGACGGACAGTTGCGTCAATTTGGTCACAGCGGTGGCGGTGGTGCGTTATGAACCGGAAAAGATTCAACCCCAGGCGATCGCCGAACATTTGAGTCAGCGGGGATTTCCCAGTCAGATTCGTCATGGCCATGGCGCTATCCCTGCGACGATAGGGGAAAAAGAGACAAGGGAAAACGTTAACTGGGGTTTGACCATTGCCCTGGTGTTACTGCTCCTATCGGGGTTGGGGCATCTAAGCCATTTTGGTGGCCCCATGATTCCCTTTTTCCATCACCCCATATTTCATTGGAGCTTGGCAACCCTGGCGATCGCCATACCGGGGCGGGAAATTTTTCTTGATGGTTGGCGAGGTTTGAGATTTGGCCATGCCAACATGAACACTCTGGTGGCTTTGGGGACTGGCAGTGCGTACCTCACCAGTTGCATTGCCTGGGCTTGGCCTGGACTTGGCTGGGAATGCTTTTTTGATGAGCCGGTGATGTTGTTGGGGATGTTACTACTGGGCAGAACCCTGGAGAGTAAAGCAAGGCAAAAAGCCAAATCTGCGTTGACAGAATTATTGGCTTTGCAACCATCCCTAGCTCGGTTAGTGGGGCGGGGAGAGGACCAAGGAGAAACTGGCATTGAAATTCCTGTGGAACAGGTGCGGGTGGGGGAATGGGTACAGGTGCTCCCCGGGGAAAAAATCCCGGTGGATGGCATTCTGGTGGCGGGAAAAACCCTGGTGGACGAGTCCTTGTTAACCGGTGAATCCCTACCAGTGGCGAAAAATGTTGATGATGCCGTCATTGCGGGAGCTTGGAATCAGTCCGGAGCCATTATTATTGCCGCTACCCACATTGGAGCAGAAACCACTTTGGCTCGCATTATCCAACTGGTGGAAACGGCCCAAACCCAAAAAGCTCCCATGCAACGATTGGCTGATCAAGTGGCGGGCTGGTTTGCCTATGGGGTGTTGGCGATCGCCTTGGTAACGTTAGGCTTCTGGGCCATGGTGGGGCAATCCTTATTTCCCGAAATGGTGGCGGATACCGGACTTTCTCCCCTTTTGCTAGCTCTCAAATTGAGTGTTTCCGTCTTGGTGGTGGCTTGTCCCTGTGCTTTAGGTTTAGCCACCCCCACAGCGATTTTGGTGGGCACCAGTTTGGGAGCAGAACAGGGCATTCTGATCAAAGGGGGTAACATTCTCGAAATTCTTCAACGCACCACGGTGATGGCCTTCGACAAAACGGGCACCCTCACCCAGGGTAATTTGCAGTTAACCGATGCGGTGCCAGTGGCTGATATTACTGGGATTGAATTATTAACCCTAGCGGCTTCTGTGGAACAGGGAACTCGCCATCCCCTCGCCCAAGGCTTAATCTCCAGTGCCCAGGGTCTGGAACTATTGCCGGTGGAAAATATCGAAACGGAAGCGGGGCAAGGGGTTCAGGGTTGGTACCAAGGCGATCGCCTGTTGGTGGGAAATCAACAATGGCTCATGGAACAGGGGGTAATGGGGGAACCTCAATGGCAAACAGCGGTGGATCAACTGCTTGACCAGGGGAAAACCGTTATTTTTGTCGCTCGCAATCAGCAATTACAGGGATTTTTAGCCTTGCGGGATACTCTCCGACCGGAAGCCAAGGCCACCATTGCCCAACTGAAACAATGGGGTATTGCTCCCTTGCTGTTAACCGGCGACCATCCCGCCATTGCCCAGGCGATCGCCATGGAAGTAGGTATCGAGGAATTTCAAGCCCAGATGACCCCCCAGGCCAAGGTGGCCAAAATCAAGGCAATGCAAGGGTTTAACCCTGTATCAGTGATAGCGATGGTAGGGGACGGCATTAATGATGCTCCAGCCCTGGCCCAGGCCGATGTAGGCATTTCCCTCTCCGGGGCGACAGCGGTGGCCATGGAAACAGCCGATGTGGTGTTAATGCGCTCCCATCTTTCCGATGTGCTCAAAGCTTTGACCCTAAGTCGTAGCACAGTGGCTAAAATCAAGCAAAATCTCCTCTGGGCTTTGGGCTACAATCTCCTTGCCATTCCCCTGGCCGCTGGGGCATTCTTGCCTAGTTTTGCCATTGTGCTGACTCCGGCGATCGCCGCGGCTATGATGGCCAGTAGTTCCATTGTGGTGGTGTTGAATGCCCTAGCTTTGCGGTATCAATTTTCCCGTTCCCTTGGTCAAGATCCCGGTTAAGGTTCGGCGGGCAAAGAAGTGAACTACCTAAGCTATTTAAATCTCTGGCGAAGCTGGAGGCTTTTTTAGGCGGAATTAGGTTGATTTACCGTCAATTTAGCCCCTGATTTAAGGATTGCTTGGTTAGTTTGGTTAAGATTGATGAGGGTAAATTTTTGATCGTTTGCCCATTGGATCGATTGGGAACTAAACTTCGTCCAGTCTATTTGTCCGTTACCATCCGCTTTTTTTCTCCCCCGGCCATGTCTGATCCCTCGGCAAAACCCCTGCAAGAGCACATTTTGATCATCTTAGATGACGCTGGCCGTCGAGAAGTTTTACTCACTGAAACCTTCTACACCATCGGGCGATCGCCGAGGGCTGATATCCGCATCAAATCCCAATTTGTTTCCCGTATCCATGCGGTGCTGGTGCGTAAATCCTCCGACGATGTACAAGCCGCTTACCGAATTATTGACGGCGATGAAGATGGACAGAGTAGTGTCAATGGACTGATGATTAATGGCAAAAAAGTGCAAGAGCATATCATCCAAACCGGAGACGAAATTGTCATGGGTCCCCAGGTGTCTGTGCGCTACGAGTACCGTCGCCGGGACCAATTTGGTACTATGCCGGGCAACGAACAATTTGATATCACCCTCATTGACCCTGGCATGATTGACGATGAGGAGGAAATTCCTACCTCTGTTTCTTCCTCTCCCCCAGAAATGGAATAATTATTGGTGTGTTTGTTAGACGGTAATGACCAATGGGCGGCCGTAAATGGCAGAGTATTAAACGACAAAAAGCACGGGTGGATGCCCAGAAAGGTAAAACCACCACCCAACTTTCCCGGGCCATTATTGTGGCCGCTCGCCAGGGCATTCCCGATCCGGCGGGCAACTTCCAACTGCGGACAGCCATCGAAAAAGCCAGGGCCGCAGGGGTTCCCAATGACAGCATCGACCGGGCGATCGCCAAGGGGGCAGGCACCTATGAGGATGGGGAAAGTAATTACGAGGAAATGCGCTACGAAGGCTATGGCCCAGGGGGAGTAGCAGTGTTAATTGAAGCCCTCACCGATAACCGCAACCGCACGGCGGCAGATCTACGGGCGGCATTTAGCAAAAAAGGTGGAAATTTGGGGGAAACCGGTTGTGTCAGTTGGATGTTTAGCCAAAAAGGGGTAATTCGCTTAGTAGGGGAACTGGAGGAAGAAAAGTTACTGGAAGCCTTGCTGGAAGGGGAAGGGGAAAGCTACGAATGGCTGGACGAGGAAGATGGGGGTGGGGTGGAAGTTTTCAGTGCAGTGAATCAACTGGAAAACCTCAACCAAGTGTTACAGAACCACGGCTTCACCATTGCAGAGACGGAACTGCGTTGGTTACCGGAAAATACCATTGAAATTGCCGAGCCAGACCAAGCCAAGGCCCTTATGCAAATGATCGACACATTGGAATCCTTGGACGATGTGCAATCGGTCACCAGCAACTTTGAGTTAACGGAAGAGTTGTTAGCCCTGGCGGGGTAGGCGGTGAGATACTGGGGAAGCGGAATGTTGATCCATTTTTCAGCATCCTCCCCTATCCACTGTTTCCTGGTGGTCTTTCCCCCAACTAATTTTTAAAGAGGCGAGTGCAGTGCAATTGACTAAAGGGTTAGAAGTCGAAATCTATACCGGCAAGAAAACCGGTGAGATTGTGGGGCTTTCCGATCGCATTGTGCGGGATTTGAGTGGCTTTGTGCGGGAGCCGGACAGCCGCAATGTGGAATACACTACACCTCCGCTAAATAGTTACGATCGCCTGTTGTGTGGAATTCTTCAGCCCCGTCGTCAATTACGCCATTACCTCAGTCAACTAGGGGAAGACTACACATTAATACCGGGCAGTTGCTTGGCCCTGGGGGGGACGGATACCTTTTACCGTTCTGACCCCCAAAATCCTTACCATACCTACATCGAACAAACCTACAGTACCCAGGTGGTCACCGCCAGCATTCACATCAATATAGGTATTCCTGATGTGGAGGAGTTGATCCGGGCCTGTCGTTTAGTGAGGATGGAAGCCCCGTTATATCTTGCCCTCAGTGCATCTTCCCCTTTTCTGAATGGCCAGGTAACAGGCTACCATTCCAGCCGTTGGCAGATGTTCCCCAAAACCCCCCAGGAGGTGCCCCTGTTTACAAGCCATGGCCATTTTGTGCAATGGACAGAGGAGCAATTGACCTTGGGCACTATGCAAAATGTCCGCCATCTTTGGTCAGCGGTGCGTCCCAACGGCGATAATCGACCCCATAACCTGAACCGTTTGGAATTACGGATCTGCGATTTGGTCACTAACCCCCTCTCCCTCCTGGCGATCGTGGCCCTACTGGAAGCCCGGTTACAACAAATGCTGGCCGATCCCACCCTGGACCCCCTCCAACAAAGTCAACTTACCCCCTCGGAATTGCTAGCCCTAGCGGATCAAAATGAAATCTCCGCCGCCGTTAGTAGCCTGGACAGCACCCTGCACCATTGGCGGGATGGTCGGGCGATCGCCGCCAGAGAATGGATTGAGGAGTTATACCAGTCAGTACAGCTGGAAGCTAAATACCAGGGCTTTGCTTGCTTTTTGCCACCATTGCGAAAAATTTTGCGGGAAGGCAACCAGGCCCAACAATGGCTTACCCAATATGAACAGGGGAAAACGCCCCAAACCATTGTCCAGGAAGCGATTCTGCAAACGGAGATGGAGGAAGCCATCCTGGCCCAGGACCTCTGCTTACCCCTGAGCAAAGCCCGGGATGAAATACTAAGTTTGGTGTGATGGCTTCGGTAGCCGATAAAAAATCATAAACTTTTGCCGAGGGGACAGTTTAATAACTGTTGGTTATCGATAGTTTGTGATCTCCGTCACCGGCATGACAAAATATTTTTGCCCATTTTTGCGGTAAATATCAATTAAATTGTTCAAAAATAGTCTTTATGGTCAAATTAGTCCTAGTTAATCCCCAAATCCCCCCTAATACTGGTAATATCGCCCGAACTTGTGCCGCCACTGGGACAGAATTGCATCTGGTCGGCCCCCTAGGTTTTGAATTGGGTGATCGTTATCTCAAACGGGCAGGATTAGACTATTGGCCCTATGTTGACCTCCATTACCACAACAGTTGTGAAGAATTTATTACCCATTGGCGTGGTCAAGGGGGTAACCTGCTCGGTTTTAGTGTCACTGGCACGGTTAATTTCTGGGACTACACCTACCAATCCACGGATTGGCTGATGATGGGCAGTGAAACAGATGGTTTACCCCAGATGATGCGGGATTTATCTACCCAGTTACTTTGCATTCCCATGCCCCACTCCGAGGTAAGGAGCTTGAATTTGGCCTCCAGCGCCGCCATTGCTCTGTTTGAGGCCGGACGACAGTTACGCAGTCTTGGCTAGGAAACCCCGTCACTACCATCGAGTTGGGCAAGAAGGACAAAATCGAACTAGTGAACTGATAAGAAATTGTGATGGCCGGAGCGAATTAGCCAAGGGGTCGATTCAATTAAAATTTCTGATTAAAAATAAACTTAGGACTGATGATTCTCGGCGATCGCCAGGGGATTTTTTTTCAGAAAAGAGGACAAAGCAGCCAGGGAAAAAGCTTGGCAGGGCAAGGAAATTTGCCAGAAACAAAAACCGGAGGGCTACGTCTAGGGGGTCAGTTAACCACTGATCTAGATTCGTTACTATTTTTCACAACTCTGTAAAAGCGGGAATTTCCACCAGCTTGTCGAATCATTGAAAGCAGGTTAATCTTTCTTAGCAGTCTTCATTCTTCATTAGGTATATTGGCTCAGTCAGATTCAGTCGTGGAATTTAATCTCCCATTAAACCTGAAATGACTGGGGCGGTCTAACAATCTAGTTCTAGGTTTTAGGCTCATTCACACACAAGGAGGTTCTTCTTGAAAGACGTACTCAATCAACCGGCGACATTTTTTCCCTCGTGTCCATCTCCGCCTATGGAGATTAATTCCTATGATGGAAGCACTAAACAGGAGGGTACTGTGCCCCTGGGCGAAGGATACCGTCGGGTTCGCCGCTCTGCTGCAATGGTGGGTTTAGCCGTTTCCATGGGAGCAACGAGTATGTTGTTTTCCCAAACCGCCACCGCCGCCGCCAGTTCTGGCAACTCCCCCTTGGTTGCGGTGAGTAATTTATCCCTAGACCAATCCCATGGCTCCTCCACTGAGCCGATGCTGGCTTCCCCTTCCCTGAAGCACCAAGTCAAAGAAGGAGAGTCCCTTTGGCAAATTAGCCAAGCTTTTCAAGTGGACGCCAAGGCCATTGCCCTGGCCAACAGCATCAGCACTGATACGGAACTACAAGCGGGACAAGTACTGAATATTCCCAGACCTAGTTCTTCTGCAAAAGCAGTTCAAGACCAAGTCCCCGCCGCCACCATCCCGCCCCTGGCTCCCCTGGAGCAGACTGATTCCATGGTTGTCTCTTCATCCTTAGCTCCCGGTCAGTCTTCCAGCACCGCTAATACCACTGCTGTTAAGCCCAAAGCCCAAACTTTAGTTGCCGATGTGAGTCGCCCCATGCAGGGCACCGTCATTGAACCGTTGGAAGAGAAGTTAACTTCCCAAAGAATTAAAAGTACTGCTGAAGATGCGGGCATCAAGCTCGATACAAAAGCTTCCCTGCCCAGCCCCGTAGAGGTGGCTGCCGCCGCCCATGGCGATCGCCCCATTCCCATTGCCGTAGTGGGCCCGGAAGAGTTCACTGCCATTGAAGTTCAGCCCAGCTCCAGCCCAGCCAATCCCCAGTCTTTGCCCGTACCGGCTCTCCCTGCTGTGGCCCCAGCGCCCACGAGAGCCCAACGACAAGATGAGTCTTTGGCTTCCGGAGAGGATATTTCCTTAGATAATCTCCGTCAGAATGGCATGGCCCAGCCGGTCCAACCAGTGGAAACTGCATTAAATCTTGACCAGCCCGTGGCGATCGCCGTTATCCCTCCCGAAACTGAACCGGAGATTATTACCAGATCCCCATTACCCAGTGCTCCGGTAGTCCTGGAAACCGGCCCGGCCGTTGCGGCCTTGCCCTCTCCCTCCAATGTTGCTCCCGCTAGTGCCGAACAAATATCCTACCAAGTGAAGCCAGGGGACACCCTCAGTCAGATTGCCCGCAGCCATGACATTCAGCCGGAGAAAATCCAACAAGCCAATGGTTTGAGTAATCCTGACGAGATTAAGGCAGAGCAGATTTTAGTGATTCCTCCTCCCAACACTGTGGCGGCAGTGCCGGAACCCACCCCCCCCAGCTTGCCCAGCTTTGTTTCTACCCAGCCAACGGCCTCAACAATCGTAGCCAGGGCCCAGGCAGAACCCGAGGCCCAGTACCAGACTCAACTAAGGGCAGAGGTAACCCAACTCAATCAAACTCAACCGATCAGGACTCCTATGGTACCTCGAAGTGCCCTGACCGTTGCCCGCCAAGTTAATAACGAACCAGTTCCTGATTGGCAAGCCCGTTCCCCCCAAGCCCTACCGGCCAAGTTCAACCAGCCCCGGCAGGATCTAGCCCAGTTGCAACGGCAATATTCTCCCCAGGCACAAAGAAGTCAGTTTTCCACCTCCGTCGGCCAGTCCCAAATCGTCGGGGCGGCCCCCAGTCCTGTCCAGGGCTACAACGACACCATTCAAATCCCTGTCATCCAAGAAGTTAGCCCTGAGCTGCCGGGCTTGAGTACCCCCGACTTTCCCCGTAGCCCGGGTCAGTTTAACGGTTACATCTGGCCTGCTAAGGGGGTCTTCACTTCTGGTTTTGGTCCCCGTTGGGGTCGCATGCACCGAGGCATTGACATTGCTGCTCCCATTGGTACTCCCATTATGGCAGCGGCTTCCGGGGAGGTGGTGTTTTCTGGTTGGAACTCCGGCGGTTTTGGTAATTTGGTCAAAATTCGCCATGGTGATGGCAGTGTTACCTACTATGCCCATAACAATCGCTTGTTGGTGCGCCGGGGAGAATACGTTGAACAAGGTCAACAAATTGCTGAAATGGGAAGTACTGGCCGCAGTACTGGGCCTCACCTCCACTTTGAAATTCGGGTAGGCGGGACTAATGCCGTTAATCCAGTGGCCCTGTTGCCCCGTAGTCGCTAAATTCTATTGCGTCGCCATACTACTGCATCGTAATCGTACCTCTTAAGTGTGTTTATTCCCCTGGGTTAGCTTTGCTGTTACTTACAGCATGAAAGCCTGGGGGCTTTTGTTTGAGGGGGCGACGGAATAAAGTTTTTGGCAACAAAAAAGATGGATCCTTAGGACCCATCCTTGCTTTATTTTGAGGTTATGACACTAGGTTAGATTAGACTTCACTTCAGTAATTAACTAGCTGGCTTGGTGGGGTTGAATAACGCCATAGCCGCCATGGTTACGAATGTAGATGACGTTGATTTCATCTGTGTCCTTGTTACGGAACATATAAAAGTCATGGTCCACCAACTGTAGCTGTTCCAGAGCGTCTTCAATGGCCATGGGGGGCATAGCAAAATATTTCATCCGCAATACCTCCGAAGGTAGCTCGGGAGCCCGATCGCCGATGAGATTTTCTTCCACTGGCTTGTCTTCAACAATTTCGCTTGTTTTGACATTGCCATGTTGCTTATCTTGGATGCGTTCTTTATATTTCCGCAACTGACGGGCAATTTTGTCGGCAACTAGGTCGATGCTGGCGTAAAGATTTTCACTGCCTTCCTGGGCCCTGATCACTGTGCCATTGGCATAAACCGTTACTTCCGCCTTATGTTTGTTAGTAATGCGGGCGTTGCGGGCCACGGAAAGATGAACATCAACTTTGGTGGTCAGATTTTGAAAGTGTTTAACTGCTCTTTCGACTTTTTCTTCCACGTAATCATGAATCGCTTCAGTAACTGTGATATTATTGCCCTGAATTAACAGTTTCATACTGAATTCTCCCTTCGTAAAATTAATAAAAAATGAGCAATGGTTGGTTTTCCGCAGATCTAAACTTAAGTTATAAAAACTAAGTTAGATTGGGCAATTTTTCCGAGAAACAGTGAGGTGGAATCATTACTTAAAATGCCTTTCTGCTAAAGATATCAAAAGCATGGATCATTGAAAAAACACCATAAATTTGAGCTTGGTGATGAATTATAAACCCAACCTTGTTATTCTCTAGTTTACTTTTAATCATCCCTAGGGTAGAGGTAAAGTTTTCCAGAAAATTGTGGTGGTAAATAATTAACTCCTAAGACTATCTTCAGATTAGCACTATGTATTGAATAAGACCTAATCGGTCAGGTGATTTTGACTTTCCTTTGCATCTCTTTACGTTTCTTAATTTCTGCCAACTTTGAACTTTAGTTTGATTCCGTTTCCTTTGTAGCGCCATGGCCAATCCTTCCTGTCGTTTATTATCGTTCGGACTTGTGCCCTACTGCCAAGCTTGGCAATATCAGCGGCGATGGGTCAGAGCCAAACAGCGCGATCGCCAACGGGAGGACGGACTAATGTTGTTGGAGCATCCCCCGGTCTACACCCTGGGCACTGGCTCCCAAACCAAATATCTGAAGTTCGACCCGGCATATCCCCCAGCGGAATTGTGGCGCACGGAACGGGGTGGGGAAGTCACTTACCATTGTCCGGGGCAATTGGTAGGCTATCCGATCCTGGATTTAAACCATTTCCAGAAGGATCTGCACTGGTATTTACGACAACTGGAAGAGGTGCTGATCATCACCCTGGAGAAATTGGACCTGCAGGGGGAACGCATTGCTGGTTTAACGGGGGTTTGGTTGGAAGGTCATAAGGTAGCGGCGATCGCCATTAAGGTTAGTGGCTGGGTTACGTGCCATGGTTTTGCTTTGAATATTTGCCCCGACCTAGAGGGATTTAGTCACATTGTGCCCTGTGGCATTGGCGATCGGCCTGTAGGAAGCCTAAACCAGTTCTTGCCTGGTCTCACTGTGGAGATAGTTCAACCTCTAGTTATTCAAGCCTTTGCCGAAGTATTTCCGGTTACCTGGATCGCCACTGGAGAAATGCCCTGCTGGCTTAGCGACGATGTTGCTTAGTTAACATGGGCAGAGGTTGTCGCTGGGTACTACCACTGGGGGGCAAATAACGGCGGGGAGATTGTTTCACGGCGATCGCCTTAGTTTTTTCTGACTGCCACCAGCGTATGCCCACCCCTAACATGGCTACCATTAAGCCCAGGGAAAATAAACTCCATTTACCATCTACTCCACCCATGACCATATCCACCGCCGCCACAATTAGAATGAAGCTGGAAATCGGCTCACGGCGATAAAAAACTTTGACAAAACGGGGCCAGTAAAAATTCATTCCTAAATGGTTCCAAAACCCTCTGGGGGAAGCTCAACTACAATATAGCCTTTATTTGTAATTTCTCTCGGCTGTGAACGGGATGGTTAAGCTGGCAGTAACCAAGGAGGAAGGGCTTGGCAAAAGCAAAATTCTAAGGGCGAGCGATCAAGACCACCATTAGGGAGCTTTTGGTAACATGTTTGGAGTTTTGGAAAAAATGGGTCGCCTGGGATTCGAACCCAAGACCAATCGGTTAAAAGCCGAGTGCTCTACCGCTGAGCTAGCGACCCGTTGTGCTTCATTGGCACGATTTATAACGTTAACATAGCTTTTGCTTCACCACAAGCATTGATCAGAAAAAATTTTCAAATTTGCCTAGGCAAGGAGAATTGGGGTCGGCAGTGGAGCGGGATTAGGGTTCAGGATTTTACTTCACTGCCGGGAGATTGTTAGCGATAGGAAGCAGTTAACTCAGCGATTTTTTCCTCTTCCATGGGGCTTAATTCCTCCGGTTTCCCCACCACGCCCTTATAAACTTTGATATATTCCCCGGCGGAACGGTACCAACTAAAGTCTGCCCGCATGGCCCGTTGCTGTAATTTTTGCCAATCTGCCTTGAAACGGAAACCCTCCCAGGCCCGCACCATGGCCGTAAAGCAATCCAGGGGTTCATAACGGTCAAAGCAATAGCCGGTGCCGGCTTCATTGATAGGATCGTAGAAGGATACCGTATCCACCAAACCCCCTGTCCGCCGCACAATGGGGATACAGCCATAACGCATGGCCATCAATTGACTCAGCCCACAGGGCTCAAAGCGAGAAGGCATTAAAAACACATCCGCCCCGGCATAGACTCGACGGGAAAGGGCATCGTTGTGGAGTAATTGCACCGCCATCCGCCCAGGAAATCGGGAAGCCATCTGCCAAAGTTGGGTTTCGTAATGGCGATCGCCAGTGCCGAGGATAATTAACTGGGAATCGGTGTAGGACATGAAGCGGTCAAGGATCTGAATCACCAAATCAATCCCCTTTTGTTCCACCAAGCGAGCCACTATACCCACCACCATGGCATTACGATTAATTTCTAACCCCGTTTCCTCCTGGATGGCAATTTTATTTTTCACCCGCTTGTCCAAACTGTCCGCATCGAAAACATTGCTGATAAAGCGGTCTTCCGCCGGGTTGTAAATCTCCGTATCAATACCGTTGAGAATACCGACTAAATTACCACTCAGGTAGGACAATAACCCTTCCAGCTTTTCCCCATAGGCCGGGGTTTGGATCTGTTGGGCATAGGTGGGAGAAACGGTAGTCACCCGATTGGCAAATTGAATCGCCGCCGCCATCACATTGTCTCCCTGCATGTACCAAGGACACCAAGTCATAGTTTCAAGCAAGCCCCGCCAGGGCCCTTGGTAAGCAAGATTATGGATGGTGAAAACGGTGGCGATGTCTGGGGACTGATGCATCCAAACAGGGATCATGCCAGTGTGCCAATCATGGCAATGGATAATTTCCGGCTTCCAATGGTTCCAGGCAAATTCAGCTGCCCCGTTAGAAAAAAAAGTGAACCGCCACGCCTCGTCATCTCCGCCATAGATCCTTCGGGAGTCGAAAGCTGGATGGCCGAACAAGTAGAGAGGAATTTTGGTGTCCGGTAGATAGGACTGGTAAACAGCAAACTGCTGGAACATGGCTTCCCCTTTCCAGACCGGCTCCTTGGGCACATCAATCTTGTCGCCGATGAAACCGTAGTAGGGCATGAAGACACGGACATCATGGCCCAACTGATGCAGAACTTTAGGCAGGGAACCCACCACATCCCCCATGCCACCTACCTTTGCTAGGGGGGATACTTCCGCCGCCACAAATAAAATCTTCATACCGTCGTTATTCCACTAATTGAGTTCAGGGCCTGGTTGCCATACTTTCCGCTCAATTATATGACGGTGGTGGTTACCCATCGGAGAGAGTAATTAACAGTTTCTGCTTTCCATCCCTATACCTTTTTCTTAGTGCTTTGTCCGTGGACTATCCATTGCCGGCCGGTGGCATGGCCTAAGTATTCCAATTCATTAATTCATTGCTAAGCCACTAAGGATTGGGAAGTCATATCCTCGGACTCGTGTTCTTTTTCTGGAGAGATGAAACCGCCCGCTGCTAATCCGTCGGGATCAATACTCAGTTGTTCGCAGGGAATGGTGTCCGAAATAATCGAGCTGGCCATCATGCCAGTATGAATTTCTAACTGAGCGCTGGGCACTGCCTCAAATACTAACCGTTGACCAGGGAACACAACTCTTTCAAAATACCAATTAGGGACATTGGTAATGCGGGCCACTTGGATTTGATTGGTGGCATTGACGTAGCAACAGAATAAGGCTGATGGCTGGTTGTTGGGGATGGGATCAAGAATTTGGGACATGGCAGGCATGGGATTTTTATTAAAAAAAGGTCTTTTAACTATTCTGGACAAAGCTAACACCCGCTGATCCCGATCCGCTGTAAAGATAATTACAATCAAATTTTTTGACTCTGGCTTTGTCCCTGGACTCAAGAAAATTTTTCCGAGGCATTGCACTTTGGCGTTGGTGATTACTTGGGGCTAGAACGGTCAGAATGCTGAGGGTGGCGGCTCCGAGCAATCGTTAAGATATATTACAATTGTGAGTAAGTGGGGGTAGTCCCTCCCGTTGCTGATCTCACCCTACCAGTGCCCCAACGCCATGATCGATCGCCTTTTGTACGTTCGTCTTCCCTGTAACCCGATTTTCCCCATTGGGGTGATTTATCTGGCGGACCATGTCCATAAATGTTTTCCGGCGACCGCCCAGCGGATTTTCGATTTAGGCACCATTCCTCCCCTGGATTTCAACCGGGCCCTTGATGAATGTATTGATGAATTTCAGCCGACAATTTTGGTTTTTTCCTGGCGGGACATTCAAATCTATGCTCCGGTGGGGGGTAGGGGTGGTAATCCCCTGCAGAACGCGTTTGAGTTTTACTACGGAAAAAATCCCTTGGTGAAGCTGAGGGGAGCCTTAGGTGGTTTGAAAGTTACCAGTGCCTATTACGGCGAATTATGGCGTAATTTAAGACTAATAAACCGGGGATTGCGGAGGGCAAAGCGTTATTGCAGTGATCCCCAAATCATTGTCGGGGGCGGAGCAGTTAGTGTTTTTTACGAACAGTTAAAAACCAAGTTGCCAGCGGGCACCATTGTGTCTGTGGGAGAAGGGGAAACCCTGTTAGAAAAATATCTACGGGGGCAAACCATTGAAGACGAACGGTGTTACATAGTCGGCCGCAGTCAGCCCCGGCCCCGGTTAATCCATGAACAGCCCTCCCCCATGGTAAAAACTGCCTGTGATTATGACTACATCGAGCAAATTTGGCCGGCCTTTGACTATTACCTCCAGGAGGATGATTTTTACCTAGGGGTACAAACTAAGCGGGGTTGTCCCCACAATTGCTGTTACTGCGTTTACACCGTGGTGGAAGGGAAACAGGTCAGAATTAATCCCGCCGCCGAAGTGGTCAAGGAAATGCGGCAACTTTATGACCGGGGCATTCGCAATTTTTGGTTCACCGATGCTCAATTTATTCCGGCTAGGGTTTTTATAGATGATGTGGTGGAATTGCTGGAGGCGATCGCCGCGTCGGGCATGGAGGATATCCATTGGGCTGCCTATATCCGAGCTGACAATTTAACCCCTCGGTTGTGTGAACTGATGGTACAAACGGGGATGAACTACTTTGAAATTGGTATCACCAGTGGTTCCCAGGAATTGGTACGCAAAATGCGCATGGGTTACAATCTCCGCACCGTGTTACAGAATTGTCGGGATCTAAAGGGGGCAGGCTTTAATGATTTGGTTTCCGTCAATTATTCCTTCAATGTTATTGATGAAACCCTAGACACCATCCGCCAAACCATTGCCTACCATCGGGAGTTAGAAGCTATTTTTGGGGCAGACAAAGTAGAACCAGCCATTTTCTTCATTGGGCTACAGCCCCACACCCATCTGGAAACCTATGCCCTGGACAAGGAAATTCTCAAACCAGGCTATGACCCCATGAGCATGATGCCCTGGACCGCCAAAAAATTACTCTGGAATCCAGAACCCCTCGGCTCGTTTTTCGGCGAAGTTTGCCTCCAGGCTTGGCAACAAAATCCCAATGATTTCGGTCGAGAAGTGATGAATATTCTCGAGCAACGGCTGGGCAAAGCTGATCTCGAAACAGCCCTCCACTCCCCCCTGCCCGACAAAAAAAAATTTCCCCCTACCATGGCAGAGGGAAAAAAACTCAGTCCTATTTAGCTTGGCCAGATGCTGGCCGAGTGGCACCGTAGTTGGGCAACTAACTGGCGATAATATACTCTGCCATATTAGCCCGCCGACGCTTCAGTTGCGCAAGGGCTTGGTTTTCTAATTGGCGGACCCTTTCCCGGCTGATGTTGAGATGCTGGCCGATTTTAGCCAAAGATAGCTCTTGGCCATCGTTAAGACCAAAACGCATGGTCAGCACAGCCTGTTGCTGGGGTGTTAATTCCGCCAGTAAATTTTGCAGGTCTTGACGCATGGACTCCTGGGTGATGTAAGCATCGGGGGAAACCCCTTCGTCCTCCAAGAGTTCGGACAATTCTGTGTCCTGATTATCCCCCACCCGCACATCGAGGGAGATGGGTTGGCGCGACAGACTGAGGTACTCGCGAATTTGACTAGGGTCAATTTCCAGAGCCTTGGCTACTTCGGCGGGGGTGGCACTGCGGCCCAATTGTTGGGAAAGTTCCCGTTGGGTTTTTTTGATTTTGTTTAACTTTTCAGTGATATGAATGGGCAAACGGATAGTCCGGCCCTGTTGGGCGATCGCCCGGGTGATGGCTTGGCGAATCCACCAGTAGGCATAGGTGGAGAATTTATAACCCTTGGTGGGGTCGAATTTTTCCACCCCCCGTTCTAAACCCAGGCTACCTTCTTGGATCAAATCCAAAAACTCCATATTGCGCTTCTGATATTTCTTGGCGATCGCCACCACCAACCGGAGGTTAGCTTCAATCATTTTCCGTTTGGCCCGTTCCCCTTGGCCCAGATAGCGGTGTAATTTCGTCACCGACAAATCCGCCGCTTCCGCCCATTCCGGGTCGGAGGGCTCTCGGCCCAATCTGTCAGCCAGGGCTTTCTTGTGCTCCAGCAGGGCCATCATTTGTTGGACTTGTTTACCGAGGATAATTTCTTGCTCATGGGTTAACAGGGGTACCCGACCAATTTCATGGAGATAGGACCTCACCATATCGGCGGTGAAAGTGGGGGGGGAGGTAGGGGAGGAGAGATTGGCGGTGGGCATTCGGAATGACTCCTTAATGAAGAGCAACAGAATAACTGTCACTGTTACCATCTTTCCCAAAAATGTCTTAGACTAAGTCATTGATGGTGGAGAATAGGGTAGTGCAGTCGTCAATTTTTTTTACACCGTGTCCTAACGAGTGGGCCTTTAGACGCCGCAAATGGTGACAAGGTTCGGGAATAAATAATAATTTTTGTGGTTCTAGGCTGGGGCGTTACCGCCGAAACCAATACCACGCTCCTACAGCCGCATAGCTAAAAAGATACCCAAAAAATCAATATCACCATGATGACGAATCATTAAGGGATTCCACAAGGGCCAAGATGAAGGATTACCGAATGGCACAGTGGGGTTAACCCAACATATTTTTTTGTCAAGCTGGCAAGCCGTTTTCCAGGCGGATAGTTTACCTCCTTGACTTTTTCCTCTGGTTGATTAACTCAGTGGAGTTTTTAACGTTTTTCCGCTTGACCCTCCATAAACTAAGGAATTTTTAGGCTTGATTTTTTCAATGGATATTCCCAACACCACCGCAACCATTGCAACTATTCCCCAGGCTCCTGCGGGTTTTCGTTCCGGCTTTGTGGCCATTGTCGGCCGTCCCAATGTGGGTAAATCAACTTTGATGAACCAATTGGTCGGACAAAAAATTGCCATCACTTCCCCCGTAGCCCAAACCACTCGCAACCGCTTACAGGGCATTATCACCACCCCCAGCAGTCAGATAATTTTGCTCGATACCCCTGGTATTCACAAACCCCACCATGAGTTGGGAAGGGTGCTGGTAAAAAATGCGATCCAAGCTATCCATAGCGTTGATCTAGTCGTTTTTCTTGTGGACAGCAGTGCAACTTTGGGACGGGGAGACCGGTTTGTGGTGGATTTGCTGCAAAAAACTGACGGGCCGGTGGTGGTAGGACTCAATAAACAGGACCAACAGCCCCCAGACCAGCGGGAAGAACTTAACGCTAGCTATGAAACCCTGACAGAAAACCATGGTTGGCCCTGCTTTAAATTTTCTGCTTTGACGGGGGAAGGTTTAAGCAATTTTCAGAGTGCCTTGGAGGCAAGACTGGATCCTGGCCCCTATTACTATCCGCCGGATTTGGTCACCGACCAGCCGGAACGGTTCATTATGGCCGAGTTAATTCGGGAGCAGATTTTGTTGCTCACCCGCCAGGAGGTGCCTCACTCCGTGGCGATCGCCATTGAGAAGGTGGAAGAAACGCCCGAACGCACCAATGTTTTTGCCGCCATCACAGTGGAAAGAGGTTCCCAAAAGGGCATTATCATTGGCCAAAAAGGTAGTATGCTTCAGGCGATCGGCACTGCGGCCCGGCAACAAATTCAAAAATTAATTTCCGGGGATGTTTATTTAAAACTATTTGTGAAAGTTGAACCAAAATGGCGGCAGTCTCGCCAGCAGTTGTTAGAATTTGGATACCGTGTGGAAGAGTAGCAAGAAGCAATGACTAGCGATCCCAATCCAGCCCAGGCATTTGAAAATTGGTTTGAGGAGGAAGAGGGGGATGACGCCTTTACTTCCCTCATTGCCGGTGAGGAGACTAACAGTGGGATTGAAGAACTGGATTTTGGCGATTTATTTGAGGGAGAACCCACCGTCATCCAGGGTGAAGGGTTTGGCTCGCCGTCCTCTGGAGAGGAAGATCCGCCGGTCCGCATGACCCTAGATTTTAATTCCCCGGAAGCGGAACTAGACGCTCTCTTTACCGATGAGGATGCCCCCACAACGGCGATCGATCCCTTTGAAAGCTCCAGTTGGCTAGAAATCGACCAGATGATGGAAGCTGATCCCCTGGCTTCCATTCCTGAGACCAATGCCCCCGCTTACCAGACCGCTGGTGGCCTAGATGACAATGACCTAGCCGAATTGCAGGATTTACTAGGAGTAGGGGACGTCGAGCCCGCCATTACCAACCCTGGTTTGCACTCCTTTGCTGGGGCTGATCGGGTAACTCCATTGACAAATGAGGTCCTGCTTTTTGCGGCGATCGATGACTTAGACGGATTGATTAATGCCCCTGTCCTGGACGAAGAATTTTCCTTTACCGAACTAGAGACTTTAATCGATACCCCAGCCCCAAAATCTTTTGCCACCATCAGCCATCCTTTTCGTTTACCGGTGGCTATGGAGGAAGACGAGGATGAATTCAAAGACTTAGAAGCATTATTAGAGCAAGCGGATAGCAGTCTGGGGGGGGGCATAGCCGGCATGGGAGGGGCTCGGCTGCCCGCTCGACCTAGGCAGGTTAAATCCCGTAGTTTTGAGCAAACTATGCGGGTGCCCATCAAACAACTTGACAACCTCAGTAACCTGATCGGGGAGCTAGTGGTCAAACGGAATCGCCTTGAACAGGATCAGGAGCGTTTACGACAGTTTTTGGATAATCTGCTCAACCAAGCCCAAAACCTCAGCGATGTGGGGGGGCGGATGCAGGATTTATACGAAAGAACTTTGTTGGAAGGGGCCCTTTTAGCCAGCCGCAGCACCAACAGCCGTCACCACTCCTCGAAAACCACCTACCCCGATGCCAGGATCACGGCCTCTAGTTCCTCGACCATGAATGACCAGCCTTTGGATGCGCTGGAAATGGATCGATTTACCGGATTTCACCTGCTTTCCCAGGAGATGATCGAGTTAATTGTGCGGGTGCGGGAATCTGCGTCGGATATTCAGTACTTGGTGGACGAGACAGATCAGGTGGCCCGAACCCTCCGGCAGGTGACTACGCAGTTACAGGAGGGAATGACCAAATCTCGCATGGTGCCCTTTACCCAAACCGCCGATCGCCTGCCACGGGCCATCCGGGAAGTGTCCATGAAATTGAATAAAAAAGTCAACCTAGAGGTGGAAGGGGGCGACGTGCTCATCGACAAAATGATTTTGGAGCACCTCTACAATCCCATGACCCATTTGGTTAACAATGCCATCACCCACGGTATTGAAACCCCAGCAGAACGACAAAAATTAGGCAAATCCCCCGAAGGGCATCTAGCAGTGCGGGCCTTTCTCCAGGGCAACCAAACCCTGATCACCGTCTCCGATGATGGAGCAGGGATCAACACGGAAATGGTTAAACAAAAAGCAGTGGAAAAAGGGCTCATTAGCCGTATGGAGGCCCAGAGCCTATCCCAGTCAGAGGTTTATGACCTCCTGTTCCATGCTGGTTTTAGCACCAAGGACACAGCGGACGACTTTGCCGGTAGGGGAGTAGGTCTTGACGTGGTACGCACCAGTCTGATCGATATTCGCGGAGCCATCAACATTGAATCCACTGTGGGCAAGGGCACCACTTTTACCATTCGTTTGCCCCTCACCCTGAGCATTTGCAAAGCCCTTTGTTGCCTGAGCGATCGGGCTCGCATCGCCTTTCCCATGGACGGGGTGGAAGATACCAGGGACTATTTGCCCAAAGACATTGTTACCGATGAGGATGGTCAAAAGTGCGTTAAATACGGCAAGGAAGCCCTGCTTTTACCGCTCTATCCCCTCAAAGATTTGCTCAACTATAACCGGCAATTAAGCCGGGGTAGTGTGTATGGGGGCAAGCAAGAGGAAGATGTGGTGCGGGTCATCATTGCCCGGGGGAGTTCTGGTAACCTGTTAGCCCTCCAGATAGACCAGGTATTAGGGGAAGAAGAAATTGTTATCAAGCAAATTGAAGGGCCCATTCCCAAACCTCCAGGCATTGCCGGGGCTACCGTGCGGGGGGATGGTAGCATCATGCCCATTGCCGATGTTTTGGAACTGATCGAAATTGCCCAGGGTCGTCTCCGCACTGACAGCAGTGGTGGACTATGGCGCAAAACCCTGACCCCCACGGTCAATGAAGTCCACATGGACCCCACTGTGCTAATTGTGGACGACTCCATCACGGTGCGGGAATTGCTCTCCCTCAGTTTCAAAAAAGCTGGTTTCCGGGTAGAACAGGCTAGGGATGGACAGGAAGCCTGGGATCAACTCAAGTCTGGTCTGCCCTGTGACTTGGTCTTCTGTGACATTGAAATGCCCCGCAAAAATGGCTTGGAATTGTTATCGGAACTGCAAGCAGACGAAGAACTATCTTCCATTCCAGTGGCCTTACTCACTTCCAGGGGAGCCGATCGCCATCGTAAAGTGGCGGCCAAGCTGGGGGCAACGGGCTATTTCACCAAGCCCTATACAGAAAAAGACATTTTGGACGCGGCCAACCGGATGTTGAATGGGGAGGTGTTACTCCCCGGCAGTACCCGCAAAACTAATTCCATTCTTTCTCGCTTCAAAAAAGCCCGAGGCAACTTCTCCGAAGAAGCTCCCACCATTGTGAGAAGTAATCCAGGTACCCTACGTTCGACGGTGTTAATTATTGATGACTCGGTGATGGTGCGGGAAATGCTTTCTATGACCTTTAAAAAAGCCGATTACCATACAGAAACTGCTCGGGATGGCCAGGATGCCTGGGAAAAACTCAAGTCTGGCTTACCCTGTGATTTGATTCTCTGTGACATTGAAATGCCCCGCATGAACGGTCTGGAATTATTGGAGCGCATTCAAGAAGATCCCAACCTTTCCCGTATTCCAGTGGCCATGATTACCTCCCGGGGAGCACAAAAAATGCAGCGCATGGCAGCAGAAAAAGGCGCCAAGGGATACTTTGTGAAGCCCTACATTGAGGAAACTTTATTGGAAGCCAGTCAAAGGTTGATAAGGGGAGAAGTGTTGCTAGATTTGGCCGCTCTAAGTGCAGACGAGTAATGACAGAATCGTTGAGTCCCTTACTGCCGGAAATTAGTATCGCCCTGGTGCTGGAACAACTAAGGCGTTTATGTCGGCAAAATTGTCAAAGCCATTGGTATTGCTTACCTGGTGCGCCTTGGGAGATTTCTGATTGGCAAACTTATCCATTGGGTAAAGTTAACGAGAAGGGTTATTTAATTTGGGAAAAAGGCGAAAAAACCCAATGGTTTGCCCAAACTTTTACCGTGCCTAAAGCTTTGGCGGACTATCCTTTAGATGGTTTGACATTGCGGTTAGCTTTAACTTGGTGGGCCAAGGATGCTCAAATTTTTGTTAATGGCGAGTTAGTTCAAGCTGGGGATTTATTTGATTCTAAAGCTAGAGTTTTGTTAACTGATAACTCCCAAATTGGTCGAACATTTACCGTAGCTTTAAAGTTAACTAGTTCCGGCCATGACATTGGTGGATTGATGCAGTCCCAATTAATTTTTGAGCGGAAATATCCTGACCTAGATCCGGGTTTTATTGCTGACGAAATTGAAGTTCTAAGCTTATATTTAGCTCAATTTGAATCAGAAAGACTAGCTCAATTAAGTAAAACTTTAGAAGCAATTACTTGGAATAAAATTTCAGATCAAGAACAATTTGATCAATCATTACTGCAACTTCGCCAGCGGTTACTACTGTTAACTGAAGGACTAAAACAACAACAAATAAATTTACTAGGGCATGCCCATCTAGATATGGCTTGGTTATGGCAGTTGGAGGAGACTTGGGAAGTAGGAGAAAGAACTTTTCAATCAGTCATTAATTTACAAACAGAGTTTGCTGATTTAGTGTTTGGCCACACCAGTCCGGTTTTATACCAATGGATTGAAGAGCATCTACCGGCATTATTTGAGCAAATTCAAGTAGCAATTAAAAAAGGAAACTGGGAACTTTTAGGAGGCATGTGGGTTGAACCAGAAGTAAATATTATTAGCGGTGAATCCTTAGCCCGTCAATTTCTTTATGGCCAGAGGTATTTTGAAGCAAAGTTTGGTCAAATTAGCAAAGTTGCTTGGCTTCCCGATAGTTTTGGTTTTTGTGGTCAGTTGCCCCAAATTTTTCATCAAAGTGGGATCGATTATTTTGTTACTGGGAAACTCCACTGGAACGATACTAATTCCTTTCCCCATGGGGCTTTCCACTGGCGATCGCCGGATGGGACAGAAATTTTCACAGTAATGTCTCCCCCCAACCTAGCTGGAGTAATGGATAATCAACCCTTACCTATGGCTAATTATGCTAATCGTTGGCAAGAGCAAACCGGACTTAAGGAATGTCTTTGGTTGCCGGGGGTGGGAGACCATGGCGGTGGCCCCAGTCGGGATATGTGGGAGATGAAGGAACGGTGGCAAAATTCGGAATTTTTCCCAACTATTAACACAGCCAAGGCTGAACATTTTTTAGCTGGCATTAAACAGAAGTTACAATCAGATCAGTCTTTTCCTATTTGGGAAAGGGAATTATATTTGGAATTGCATCGGGGCTGTTTTACTGTTCATGCTGACCAAAAACTTTATAATCGCCAGTGTGAACATTTACTCTATGAAGCAGAACTTTGGAGTAGTTTTGCTAATTGGTTAGGCGGCTATAGCTACCCCAAAGAAAAACTAGAACTAGCTTGGAAAAAAGTTTTACTAAACCAGTTCCACGATATTTTGCCAGGGACTTCTATTCCTGAGGTTTTTGTTACTGCTAATCAAGCTTGGCAAGAAGTTTACCAAACTACTAATAAAATCATTAATCAAGCACTAAAACATCTCAGTGATCAGATTAATTATCCTAGTTATCACCATGATTCAACCGAACGAGAGACACCACTATTAGTTTTTAATCCTCTCCATTGGTCACAAAGTCAGCTTGTGGAAATTCCCATTCAAGAAGGCAAGCATTATCAAGTTTATGATGGTCAAACAAAAACGTTGGTTAATAGTCAAATTACAGCGGAAGGTAGTCTAATATTTTTAGTTGACTCGCCACCTTTGACTTGTAAGTACTATTGGTTAAAAACAAAAGAGCCTTTATCCAACAGTCAGCAACTTGAATCTTTCAGTCAAGACCCTATTTTGAATAATGGTTTACTCAAAGTTGAAATTAGTTTGGATAATGGGGAAATAGCCAGCATTTATGACTTAGCTAACCAACGCCAAGTTTTGGCTGGCCATGGCAATCAGCTACAATTTTTCCGCGACCAAGGGCAATATTGGGATGCCTGGAATATTGATCCCAATTACGAGCAATATCCTTTATCTTCTGCAAAATTGATCAATTACCAATGGCTGGAACAAGGTCCCCTGCATTGGCGCTTAAGGGTGGTCAAAAAATTTCAGCAATCGGTTTTTACCCAGGACTATTGCTTAACCAAAGATTCTCCATTACTAGAAATTAAAACTGAAGTGGATTGGCAAGAAACCCACGTGATGGTGAAAGCAGCTTTTCCGATCGCTTTGCAAAGTGAATTTTTTACTACGGAAGCTCCTTGTGCTGTGGTTGATCGCCCAACTAATCCCCAAACTGAGACAGAAAAAGCCCAATGGGAAGTACCCCACCAACATTGGTTTTCCTTAACTGATCAAACGGAAAATTATGGGGTTAGTTTGCTTAATAATTGTAAATATGGTTGTGATGTGAAAGATAATTTAATGCGCTTAACTCTTCTGCGTAGTAGCGTGTGGCCAGATCCAAGCGCTGACCGGGGTAAACATAAATTTAGTTATTACTTTTATCCCCATCAAGGAAATTGGCAATCGGCAAAAACGGTAGCCGTGGGTTATGGTATCCATCGTCCTTTGCGGACCTATTTTCCTGAAAATTTCAACCCCTTATCAAGTCAAAAATTATTATCTCCGGGAGAGCCCTGGTTAAACCTTGGCAGCGATAATCTTTGTTTAATGGCTCTGAAGTTAAGGGAAGATTATCCTGATCAATGGGTATTGCGATGTTACGAAATGTCAGGAGAATCAGCCCAATTAGAAGTAATCACAGCTTTTGACCATAGGGTTAAAACAAGGCTAAATTTGTTGGAGGAAGCCCAACCAGAGGAAAATAATAACCATGTTAATCCCTGGCAAATTGTTAGCGTCTGCTTAGCCTATGACTAAAACTTTTCCCCTTTCCGGTCAAAGTGTGGCCATTAACTTACAAAGAAAAATTTTCCAAAAGCCACTAGCTTCCTTGAGCCTAATCACCCTGATCATAATTGTTTTATCGGTGGTTTTTGGTCCAATCTTTTATCGAGTTCCCATTGACCAAATTGATTTTAGCCAAACAGCGGTGCCCCCTAGTTGGCAACATCCCCTAGGAACTAATGATTTAGGACAGGATCAATTGGCTCGGTTACTTATTGGTGGCCGGATTTCTCTAGCAGTGGGCCTCAGTGCCATGGCCGTGTCTCTCACCTTAGGCACCTTAATCGGGGCGATCGCCGGTTATTTTGGGGGGTGGTGGGACGTGATTTTAATGCGGATTACGGACTTATTCTTAGCCCTGCCCCAATTACCTTTAGTGCTACTGGTGGTCTATTTATTTCGGGAGCCGGTCACCAGGGCTACTTCCCCCGAAAAAGGTATTTTCATCTTGGTGGTTTTACTGATTGGTTTGCTCAATTGGATGAGTGTGGCTCGGTTGGTACGGGGCAATATTTTGCGCCTACGGGAAATGGAATTTGTCAAAGCGGCGATCGCCATGGGGGCAGGTTCTAACCATATTATTTGGCGACATTTGTTACCCAATGTGTTGAATTTAATCATTGTGGCCGCTAGTTTGGCCGTCGGCAATGCCATTATTACCGAATCAACTTTGAGCTTTTTAGGCTTAGGATTTCCCCCCGATGTGCCCACCTGGGGCCAGATGCTTTACACCGCCAAGGATTATTTGGAAACGGCACCATTGATGGCAGTTTTTCCGGGCTTAGCTATTTTTATTACCGTTTTAAGTGTTAATTATTTGGGGGACGGCATTGGCATAAAAAATAGTTAATGATGCAACCCTATTGATCAATCTTAGTTAAGCTCAAAATAAATTTCATGATTCGTCCAGTTCCCGATGCTAGTAATCAGTTTTATTTAGACCATATTAATTTACTACGTCAAAGTTATGAGCGCTTAACTGGTAAAACCTTTGGGCCCAGCGGATTAACCGGGGTGGCCCTAGCCCAGGCCGTCTATGAAGCTCCCTACGTAGTAGTTTCCCATGGCATAGAGCCTGACCCAATTTTTAATTATGCTAATCTTACTGCCCAAAAATTATTTGAATTTCCCTGGGTAGAATTTTGTCAATTGCCATCCCGTCAGTCCGCAGAACTTCCTAATCAAACGGAAAGGCAACAATTGTTAGATACCGTCAGCCGCCAAGGTTTTATTGAAAATTACCAAGGTATACGCATTGCCAAGGGTGGTGGCCGCTTTTGGATTAAAAATGTTACCGTTTGGAATCTCTACGACGGCGAAGGGATTTATCGGGGTCAGGGGGCAATTTATAGTGATTGGGAGAATATTGTTGAAAAGCTTTAAAATTTAAAATAGCCCAGACAATTTGCCAAAATATTGGCAATTTTACTCCAGGATTTTCAACTTAAATTAACAATTTTTATACACTTTTAACTATCTGCAACCCAAACTATCCCTGGTAGCTACCCCTGTCACTGGATTAACTCCCTCCGCCCGTTCACACATCAGCTTGACTTGGTAAGCATCAATCACCGCATCGCTGAAGTCGGCCCCGGTGATATCGGTGTCGTAAAAACGGGTGCGGGTGGCGATCGCCTCGGTGAAAATAGTGTCCCGCAGGTCGGCAAAATCCAGGGTAACCCGGTCTACGAGGGAACCACTTAGATTCGCTCCCCGTAAACTGGCATGGAGAAAAACTGCATCGGTGAGGATGGAAAAGCTGAGATCACTGCCCTCAAAATTGCTTTCCCGTAAATCCGCCGCCGCAAATACCGCCTTATTCAAATCCTGGTGGGAAAAATCTGATCGGGCCAGATCTCCGTAGGTATAGTTCACCGTATTGGCTTGGGCCAAGGCCGATGGCGCCCAGAGCAACACCAAGGCGATCGCCAGGATGAGTATTTGTAACCATCGCCGCCAGCTAAAAACGAGGAAAGAAGACATAGGAGCAAGTCTAGGCAAATTTTGCAATATTTTTCCCCAGCCTAGCAAAACAATTGGGTGGAGCAAAGGCAATTTAATTTGATTAAATTTGAATTTAAAAGGCAATTTCTGATCCCAAAATTCTTAGAGCATGTTTCAAAAGCCCCCCTGACCCCCCAAATTTGGGGGGAAACTGAGTGAAACTCCCCCAGTATTGCCGGAGCTTTAGTGGGTCGATTTAGGGGGATAAATACCTAGCCTTGCACTTTTCAAACACTTTCTTAGCCGTAGCCATGTTCCGCCAAAAAGGCTAGATCGATGTCCTTTGTTTGACCCATGGCCCGACCCCGGGACAAAAATCGGGCCGCATATTTACCCAAAATATCCCCCTCTAAATTGACCCAATCCCCCGGCTGCAATAACTGCAAATTAGTTTCGCTGTAGGTATGGGGAATCACGGCCACGTTAAACCAGTCTTCGCCGCAATCCGCCACGGTTAAACTGATGCCATTGACGGCAATACTACCCTTGGGCACCAAATAGGGAGCTAAATATTCCTGCCATTGCTTCTGTAAACTGCCCACTGAGCCGAAGCTGAGCAACCAGGCGTTATTGATTTGTTCATTGCTCAATAATTGCCCTACCCCGTCCACGTGGCCGGAAACAAAATGCCCCCCCACTTTTCCCCCCACCCGGAGGGAAGTTTCAATGTTGACCGCTGTGCGCCTTTCCTTAGCCCGTCCTAAGGTAGTGCGTTGTAAGGTTTCGGGGGAAACGTCGGCAAAAAATCCCTGGTGGGCGATCGCCTCTACGGTGAGGCAAACCCCATCTACAGCAATGCTGTCCCCTAGGGCCATATCCCCCAAAACCCGTTGGGCATCGTTGGGGCTAAGGGAAATTTCCAGGCGATCGGCCCGCTGAGCAGAAAGATAACCGAGGGATTGGATAATGCCAGTGAACACAATGGGACAAACCTTAGAAGATTAATTACAATTGTGCCAGTTGGGGGCCAATGCCATGGCTGGAGGGAGAGTTGCAGCTCGGGGTGGTCAAGGTTAGGGAAACGAGTCTAGAGTTCCCTTGGCATTATCTGGTCTCAATTAAGCATACCTTTGCCTTCGGTCAACCCCGGAAAACGGTCAATACCTTTACAATGGGTACTGTTCTTGTCCGTCGAAGAGATGATATGACTGATAATCCGGAAAAAGACGCATTTCTGTATCCCAAAAGCAAATATTATGGGGATTTCAAACCGGAGAAGCTGGTTTTCAACGCAAATTTGCAAGAATTTGCCCAAAAGGTGAGCGTTATTTGTAACCTAGAGACAGCGGGTAAAATCGAGACGATGGAAGCTTACGAGCGCATTAAGCAACTTTGGAAGAGTCTTAAGGAAAGCAAAAAGGAATTGGGCATTGGGGGAGACCCGTTTAAACCCACTGATCCCCCCAGCAGTTAATTTTCCCTGTTACGGCCTAGTGTTCCTGACCCGGAAGAATTTGCTTTGCCCCTGTGTTTGATTTGCCGTGTTTAATTTTTTGACCGTTCTCCCCTCTCCTCCCAAGGTATTGCTTAATTTTTGGGTGCTGACCAGTTTGCTGATTGCCGTTTGGATTGCGGTGCCGGTAATTTTTGTTTTTCTAGGCATTTTTTCCTGGCAGGGGGAAATTTTCAGTCACCTCTGGGCAACGGTGCTGGGGGAATATATCCGTAACTCTTTAGCCCTGATGCTGGGGGTGGGAGCCGGAGTTTTCGTGTTAGGGGTGGGCACCGCTTGGCTTGTGACCATGTGTCGATTTCCGGGTTGCCGCTGGCTAGAATGGGCTTTATTGTTGCCCCTGTCCGCCCCGGCCTATTTGTTGGCCTACGGTTATAGCAATCTTTTGGACTTTTACGGCCCCGTACAGACCCTACTACGCTCCATCTTCGGTTGGCAATCCGCCCCTGAGTATTGGTTTCCCCAGATCCGTTCCCTTTGGGGGGCGATCGCCATTTTGGCGTTGGTGTCCTATCCCTACGTTTACCTGTTGGCCCGCATTGCTTTTTTAGAACAGGGAGTTTGCACCTTAGAAGCTAGTCGTTCCCTGGGTTGTAATCCTTGGCAAAGTTTCAGTCGGGTGGCTTTACCCCTGGCTCGACCGGCGATCGCCGCTGGCTTGGCGTTGGTGATGATGGAGACTCTGAACGATTTTGGCACAGTGCAATATTTTGGCGTTAATACCTTCACCACAGGTATTTATTCCACCTGGTTCGGCTTTGGGGAAAGGCAAGGGGCCACCCAACTGGCCGCCTTTTTAATGATTTTTGTCTTCTTGTTAGTAGTACTGGAACGCTGGTCCCGCCGGCAAGCCAAGTTTTATCAATCTAGCAGTCCCCACCAAAATCTCCCCCGTTATCAACTCCGGGGCCTAAGGGCGATCGGGGCATTAGCTTTTTGTCTTTTTCCTTTCCTACTGGGCTTTTTAATTCCCGCCAGTTATCTTTTATATCTCACCGTTTCCTATGCCCAGGAGGTCCGTAACAATAACTTCTTTCAACTGGCTTCCCACAGTTTAATTCTCTCCTTCCTCACCGCGGCGATCGCCTTAGTAATTGGTTTAATCCTGGTTTATGGCCAAAGGTTGAGCCGTCAACCCCTCACTTCCTTTGCCGTCAAAGTTGCTTCCATGGGCTATGCCATCCCTGGTTCTGTCATTGCGGTGGGGGTGCTGATTCCAGCGGGCAACTTTGACAATTGGCTGGCTGATTGGTGGGAAAATATGTGGGGCGTAAAAATTGGTCTTCTGCTGAGTGGTACCATTGCCATCCTGGTCTACGCCTATCTGGTCAGGTTTTTGGCTGTGGCCCTGGGTTCCTTGGAAGGCAGTTTGGGCAAAATTAAACCCACTTTGGACGATGCGGCCCGTAGTTTGGGCAAAAGCCCCAGCCAAATTCTCTGGCAAGTACACACTCCCCTCATGACCGGCGGTCTGCTCACCGCTGTGATGTTAGTATTCGTGGATGTCATGAAGGAATTGCCCGCTACCTTGGTAATTCGCCCCTTTAACTTTGACACCCTCGCCATCCGAGTTTACCAATATGCCTCCGATGAAAGACTGATTGAAGCCGCTGCTCCAGCCCTGACCATTATTCTGGCGGGGATGTTGCCGGTGATTTTCCTGAGCGTGCAAATTGCCCGTTCTCGCCCCAGCGAAGGATAAATTTGCCGGATAATCCGTTCAAAATCCGTTTGATTTCGACCTTTTGCCCATGAAATTGTTATTTGTTTGTTTAGGTAACATTTGTCGATCGCCAGCGGCGGAAAATATCATGAACGCCCAGATTGACCAAGCAGGCTTGGGGGCAAAAATTGTTTGCGACTCTGCCGGTACTTCCAGCTACCATGTGGGAGATTCCCCCGATCGCCGCATGACAGAAAGCTTGAAAAAACGGGGTTATCGGGTGCAGGGAAGAGCTAGACAGTTTTTTCCCGAAGATTTTGCAGAATTTGACTTAATTCTAGCTATGGACGGGGATAATTACCGCAATATTCTAGCCCAGGATCCAGCAGGGCAATATCACCATAAAGTAAAAATGATCTGCGATTACACCGAAAAATTTGGCGATCGGGAAGTTCCCGACCCCTATTATGGCGGGCAGGCTGGTTTTGAGCATGTGATTGATTTGCTAGAAGATGCCTGCGGTAATTTGCTCACTAGCTTGGGCAAGGAATTGGTTAATTAGCAAGCGGTTGTTGAACCAAAGGGTTCTTTTTACCTGTGTTTAACAGTTGGAGGAGTATGGGTGAGGCCCATTGTGGTGTTGCCAGCCCGTGCTGGTATGGCTCCCCTGGGGGGTAGAATTAGCAAGATTTTCCCAATTTTCCCTTAATGGCATGAGTTCTCCCTCTTCCATACATCGTGAAGTCATCGGCATTGACATTGGTGGTTCTTCCATTAAGTTTGGCCGGTTCCTGAGCAATGGAGATTGCACCGAGTCCTTGGTTTTGCCCACCCCCCAACCGGCTTTACCCAAGGCAGTTTATGCTCAGTTGGCCCATGGTATTGACCTGTTGAAAAATTCAGCTTGTGTGGCGATCGGTGTTGGGATGCCGGGACCAGCGGACGCAGCAGGACGGGTGGCCCAGTTGGCAATTAATTTGCCCCAGTGGCACGACATTCCTTTGGCGGATTGGTTGGAAGACCATGGACAGTTGCCGACGGTATTGGAGAATGATGCCAATTGTGCTGGCTTGGGGGAAGCTTGGCTCGGAGCGGGCAGGGATTATCGTAATTTTATTTTGCTTACCCTGGGCACGGGGGTGGGGGGGGCGGTGTTTTTAAATGGCAAATTGTTTACGGGGCCCCAAGGAGCCGGGGGGGAATTGGGACTAATTTCCATTGAAACGGAAGGCTATCCTTGCAATAGCGGCAATCGGGGTTCTTTGGAGCAACATGCTTCTGCCCAAACCCTACGGCGGGAAATGAATTTGACCGGCCTGGAATTGGCCCAATTGGCCGCCAAGGGGGATGCGGAGGCGATCGCCTACTGGGAAAAGTTCGGCCAGCGGTTGGGCATGGGCATTGCGAACTTGGTCTATGTGTTGACCCCAGAGGCAGTAATTATTGGGGGAGGGCTAAGCGCCAGCTCCAGTTACTTTTTTCCCTCCATGGCATCGGAAATTGAGGAAAGGGTGCTATTACCTTCCCGTCGGGGATTAAAAATTTTGGTGGCCCAACTGGGTAACCGAGCTGGCATGATCGGTGCGGCCCGCCTAGCCTGGCAAAAGTTGGTTTATCGCACCGATGGCCCTTGAACTATATGAGGAACTAACGACTGCGAATCTTCGACCTCTGTTTACGGATGGCCAGCCAAGTGAAGCTTCTCAAGCCAAAGACATAGGCTGTTAAGCCCACCCCAGCCCCTGCCACCAACGATCCCACAAACAGGGCGATCGCCGCATCGCCACCATACTTTAGTAACTCGGTTGACTGCCAATCTAATTCGCTGAAGGGGATGCCTTCCCGTTGCAACAGCAATAGCCCCAGACGATAGTTAAACCAATAAATCGGCACATAGGTCAAAGGATTACTGATCCAAGTGGCCCCCGCTGCCACAATTTTATTGCCTCGTAGGGGAATGGCCAGCACCAAGGCGATCGCCGTTTGCAGACCGAAAAAGGGAAACATCCCAGCAAAGGAACCCACGGCCAAACCCCGGGCCAAGGCATGGGGAGTACTCTGTAGTCGTAATAGCTTGACGTATAGATAGCGGATTTGTCTTTGCCACAGGCGCCAGTGGCCGGCTTTACGGGGGGGAGTCAAGTTAACCAAGGTGCTTGAGGGGGGTAAGGAGTGGGGAAGATTATCAGTTATTTTAACTAAGATGTTGCTAAATTCCCCATTCCTAAACCGGTCCGGGGCAGAAACCCAATCTTCCATTGCCCCACTAATCGACGCCATAACGCCATTGACTAAGCTTTTCCCGCACTGATGGGTCTAATTTGTGCACCCAGCCCCGTTGCTTTTCCCCCAAGGGTTTACCCTTTGGCGATCGCCGTTGACTCTTTTTGCCGTACTGTTTAGCCTGTTGGCGAACTTGAGCTCGACTTTGATCCACCTCCTGGGCCAGAAGATGGGCCGACATCCATTCTGCACCGTAACCCACCACGGTTAATTGCTGAGCGCGATCGGAGGTGGCGACAATTACCCGACCGGGATACTCATAGGTGTGACGGCGATAATGGGCACAACGCTTTTCAATGAACGTATCGGCAGTCTGGAGCCAGGCAGTGTAGTGGATGGAAAGGTGGGGGCTGGGATGCTCTTGGCTAGCAGGGCTTTGTTGGTACTGAGCATCGAAAACCACTTGGGTTTGATAGCCTTGGTGACTGCTGTAGCTAATCAGTTCATCAATTAGGGTTTGCCGGGCCATCTCCAGCCCAAAGCGTTCACGGGTTTGTTTCAGGTGATTCCATTGGCCGATGATGTTGTAACCATCTACCAGTAGTAGTGCGTTGTAAGTGGGGGGCTTCATGGTGCAAGGAGAAGATCATAGATTGCGGATATGCGGAAAAATCAAAATAATCGACACACCAAAGCCGGGCTCTGACCCAGAAAAAGTTCCCTGGCGATCGCCTTAGCGTTGTGATCGGTCAAAAATGAACGAATCTAAATTTTAACAAAATTTACAAAAATTAAATTTTTCTCCCATAACTCAGCCAATCACATTAGCCAGGCAAAAAGCTCACCAACGGTGACTTGGAAATCTTCAGCAAAGGCTGGAACTGGTATAACTTCAGGTGCTTCATCAACGATCTGGACCTGCTTATCGGGCCGATAAACCAGTAGGGTTTGCTCCTTTGGATCTACGAGCCAGCCCATCTGGGTTCCATGCTCCAGACAGTACAAAATATTTTTAATTACTCGTACTGGACTTTGGTCAGGGGAAAGAATTTCAATAGTCCAATCAGGGGCCAAGTCAAATAGGTCCGCAATTTCTCCTGAATGATCACGGGGAATGCGGTCTTGGGTAAACACAGCAATGTCCGGCACAATGGAGCGATCGCCAAAGGTACAGCGCAGTTCCGAAAGAGCTAATGCCCGCCTTTGGGGACTGAAGACTCGATTTAAATTTGCCGATAATAAGGTTTGCAGGAGGCTATGCTTACCTTTGGGCATCGGCTTTTTTCGAATAGTACCATTAATGTATTCCTGGGCAGGTTTAGTCTCCGGCAATGCCATGAATTCTGCTAAGGATAGTGTCTTTACTGGAGTAGTAACCATAGCTAGGCTTCTTCAGGAAAATGGCCAATCCATCCAATTCACCATACCAATCTAAGACCCACTGCCTTGGCCCGGTAATATACAGCAGTTGACATCATTGAGACAAACCTTGCCCCATTGCAGGGCCCAGCGCACCAATTCCACCCGGTTTTCCGTGTTGGTCTTGGTCAAAATATTACTGACATGGTTATCCACTGTTCTTTTACTAATCTCCAAACGTTCTGACACCTCCTGGTTGGTCAGACCAATCGCCACTAGGTCTAAAATTTCCAATTCACGATCCGATAGGGACGCAGGGGGTTGATAGTTCCCGGCCAGCATGGGTGATTATCCTCAGGTATATTTACTCAGTCGGTAGACTATATTCTATGGTAATCCCCCCGTCAAGCCTAGCTTTGGTCGAAAATCGCCGCTCTGGTAAAAACATTAACTTTCGGATTATTTCGTGCAGGTGAACAAACTTAGATTGAATGTTGACAAACAAACAAATAAAAAAGAAGACCCCAGGGGCCTTCCCAGCTCGAAAGCTGTCAAAGTTTGATCAAAAATTGGAATAATGGCGGGGCCAGTTACCAGATCTATACGATTTAGTAAGCTAAACCCATACTGCGGGTGGTTTCGGCACCCAAATAAACTCGGATACTTAAAAAGTCTGTGGGACAGGCGGTCTCACAACGTTTGCAGCCAACACAATCCTCGGTTCTAGGGGAGGAGGCGATCTGAGCGGCTTTACAACCATCCCAGGGCACCATTTCTAGAACATCGAGGGGGCAAGCCCGGACGCATTGGGTACAACCAATACAGGTATCGTAAATTTTTACACTATGGGACATTGACTATCGGCTCCTTAACCGAGGGTTCTCCGTAAAGTCGAAAAAAATAATATTGTCAGGATTATGGGCTAGTTTACCCCACACCTGAATTTCCTTTCGGAAAAAACGCCATAACTTCAAATTCTGTTACATCTTTAGAGTGACTTTGAGCTTGTAACCAAGAAAAACCGCTTCAACAGAGCTTAAAGCAAAGGTAAAGCGAATCTAAACCATAGAAAAAAACCTGGGTGTGAACAAAAGTTAGACTGGCGGCGATCGCCACTGGCCTACCCGCAACTTAGAAAAAGTTAGGAAAAATTAATCTTTTCTGCGGGCCCGACCGGAAAAATCCCTGCTAGATTATTGTCTGTAAAGACTATCTGGGTAGTATGAACACTTTTCCCTGGCTGACCACGATCATCCTTTTGCCGATTGTGGCGGCTTTATTCATTCCCATTATCCCCGACAAGGACGGTAAAACTGTTAGATGGTATTCCCTGGCGGTGGGGCTAGTAGACTTTGCCCTGATCGTTTATGCCTTCTACAGTGGTTTTGACCTGAGCGAACCGGGATTGCAATTGGTGGAAAGCTACACCTGGCTACCCCAGATTGATCTCAAATGGTCGGTGGGGGCCGATGGCCTTTCCATGCCGTTGATCATTCTCACCGGTTTTATCACCACCTTGGCCACCATGGCCGCCTGGCCGGTGACTCTGAAGCCAAAGCTATTTTATTTCCTGATGTTGCTCATGTACGGTGGGCAAATTGCCGTGTTTGCGGTGCAGGATATTTTGCTCTTTTTCCTAGTCTGGGAATTGGAGTTGGTGCCAGTGTATCTAATTCTCTCCATCTGGGGCGGCAAAAAACGCCTCTACGCCGCAACGAAATTTATTCTCTACACTGCGGGGGGGTCTTTATTCATCCTGCTGGCAGGGCTGACTCTGGCTTTCTACGGTGACGTTAATACCTTTGATATGTCGGCGATCGCCGCTAAGGACATTCCCGTTAACCTGCAATTATTGCTATACGCTGGCTTTTTAATTGCCTACGGCGTTAAGTTGCCCATTTTTCCCCTCCATACCTGGTTACCCGATGCCCACGGGGAAGCCACTGCGCCGGCCCACATGTTGCTGGCGGGCATTCTGTTGAAAATGGGAGGTTATGCCCTGCTGCGGATGAATGTGGGGATGCTCCCCGATGCCCATGCCGTATTTGCCCCGGTTTTGGTGATTCTTGGGGTGGTGAACATTATTTATGCTGCTTTCACCTCCTTTGCCCAACGAAATCTGAAGCGAAAAATTGCCTATTCTTCCATTTCCCACATGGGTTTTGTCCTGATCGGTTTAGCATCTTTCACTGACCTGGGCATGAGTGGGGCCATGTTACAAATGATTTCCCACGGTTTGATTGGGGCCAGTCTGTTCTTTATGGTGGGAGCTACCTATGACCGGACCCATACCCTGATGCTGGATGAAATGGGGGGCATTGGCCAAAAGATGAAAAAAGGTTTTGCCATGTGGACAGCTTGTTCCCTGGCGTCCCTGGCTCTACCGGGGATGAGTGGCTTTGTGGCGGAATTAATGGTGTTTGTGGGTTTTGCCACCAGCGATGCTTATAACCTAGTTTTCCGCACCATTGTGGTTGTCCTTATGGGAGTTGGGGTAATTTTGACCCCCATTTATCTACTCTCCATGCTCCGGGAAATGCTTTACGGTCCCGAAAACGAGGAGTTGGTAAATCACACTAATCTAGTGGACGTGGAACCTCGGGAAGTTTTCATTATTGGTTGTCTGCTCGTGCCCATTATTGGCATTGGTTTCTATCCCAAGCTCATTACCCAGATTTACGATCCCACCATTAATCAATTGGTGCAAACCGCCCGGCGATCTGTGCCGAGTTTGGTCCAACAGGCTAACCTTTCACCCTTGGAAGTCACTGCTTTACGGCCCCCCACCATTGGTTTTTAAGTCGACCAAGAAAAAGGGTAGTTAAACACAGTTAACTCACTTAATTGTTGGTATTTATCTACCCTCTTCTAGTTGAGTTTGTATTCGATTGAAGTTAGTTAAGATTTTATTAAGATAACTCACCGTAAAAATAAATACTGTTACAGTTGAAAAATAATTAACCATCAACCTATATCCAATGACTTTGGACAAGCTTGGGTCGGCCTTTTTGCTAGGTATTGCTTTGGCGAGCTTGGGCGTTCCTGCCCTTGCCCGGGGAATTTCTACCCTCAGGGCAGCAGATCCCAATACTCGTATTAATGTGAGAACTCAGCCTACTATCAAATCCAGTGCTCCTCAGTATGGACTACCCGGTGACAAAGTTGAAGTCATCAAGTGTGTTCAAGATAAGGACACCCAAAATAGTGATTTGAATTGGTGTGAAGTTAAATTTGTTAAATCGAAAGCTGTCGGTTGGATACGCAGTGACTTTATTATTTTTGCTGACGGAGGCGAATAGCTTCGCAGAAGATATACCTTAAACACTTGTCATAATTCACAAAATTTTGCACTGCAAAACAACAATGAAAAAATTCTCTAGAACTGTTTCTGCACTGATTCTATCTATATCAGGGGCGATCGCCTGGTGTTTACCAAGTTTTGCAGCTATTCCCCTGTTTAATGCCACTTGCCCCGGAGAAATTGAGGTTCATGCTGATCAGGGCGGACCTATTTTTATCAACGGTAAAAAAGCTCAGTTAATTGTTAAAAAGCCTGCATATTATGAGGCGAAATTGTCCCAAGGTGCTAATTCTGACGTTGTCGTTTCGGTGGCTATTAATGAGGACGACACGGTAACGATTAGCTATACAGGTAAAAGAGGTGCTAACGGCATTTGCACTGTCAAAGAAGACTAGAAACCATACACAAAAAAATTTAAGACCTGACTGTTTCTAATTTGGTGCAGTTGGGTTTTGCCGATTTTAGAAATAGAAACTGCTGAGCTAGACTGGGGGTTCTTGTACTCCGAAAAATGTAATGAACAGTTAAGGTCGCTGCCGACTCTTATTTTTCCTGTCTATGATAGTTTTGCATTTGCACTCCTTGAATCAAGTTTATGTTAGACTGGGCGCAGATTAGTTAAGCGTTTTCAGCCAGTTTTCCGAATTTTTTGGACCCCTTCACAACAAACCTAAACCTATGAAAAACTTCCCCGCAATGATTGGTGGCAGCTTGATAGTTGGCTCTTTTGCTCTTTTTAGCGGAGCTATGCCCGGTATGGCCCAGGAAGTAGAATGCGAAGCCTATGAAGAAGATGGCATGGGCGTTGCGGTTTGCACTGATGATGATGGTAATACCGCCGTCAGTGTCACGGATGAAGAAGGCAATCAAGTCACCATTGTGGAAGATGAGGAAGGCAACGAATATACGGAAATTATCGAAGTGGAACAGTAAAATTGCAGAAGTTTTTGTGAAAGCAATTTATTTTCCTTTGGTCTAGAAAGCCGTTGGCAAAACTTTACTTTTTTTCTTAGGTCAACCCCAGTAAAGCTCAGGCAATACTATGGGTATTTTCTTGGTGTTCTCTAAAACCATTCGGAAAAGGGAGCAGAGAATTGTTGCAAAGACAGTAAGTGAAAACGTTTTTTTTGTTTGGCTAACCCTCGGCTATCTGGTGTGTTGTAGCCCCAATCTGCCAGAAATAAACTGGTTTGCTCTAGGGCAGGCTGGTTCGCAACGGTCTCCAGAGTGGTCAACATATCCTCCACAAACCAAAGGCGATCGCCGTCACATTGATGCTTGACTCGCAACTGTTCCAGGGTTTTGAATTTAGGTTGCTTAATTTCCTTGCCAATAATTTGTCCTAGAGGGAAATCTACTTTCTGATTTTTGAGCAACTGTTGTACGAAGCGGCCTTCCTTGGTGGTGACAACGTAAAGCCATTGAGGGTAGGGGGATTGTAGCCAATGATTTAACTGCCCAATTACCCCCGGATAAAAATGATGAAGTCCTAGCCAATAGGCCAAATCGTTGTGAATGTAGTTATCCCGCACCTGGTCTAGGACTGGAGCTAGTTGGGATTTGCCGATTTGTTCTTGGCGTTGTAGAGTCTGGGCAACGGCGGGCCATGCTGCTTCAATAGCGGCTGGTTCTACCCCCGTAGCCAAAGCTTTGAGTAGTAGGGGCATTTCCCACCCCGTTTCAATCACCGGCCTAAGGAAATAAAAGTTATCCCTTTGGCGATCGAGCTTCTCCCGCGGTAGATCTGGCCAAATTTGTCGACAAACTTGACAACTAGTTTGAAAATATTCCTGCAAACCGTCGCAGAGCACACCATCAAAATCCAGGACTAGCAAATGGGGAAATTTTTCCATAGATTCAAAGGGTGACATTTAAAACTGCATTATCAGTCATGTTTTTCCGGTCCTGGTATCAATCCCGATTTTTTTGATACAGTCCATTTTGCTTAGCCTTGGGAATGCCTAAGGGACTGCCAAACAGGGCCATTCAATCAAGTTCTCCTACATAAAAGTTAACAAAGCCCCTGTAGCGTTCCGAAACGTTCTACCCTAGATGCTGATTCACTTTTTTATGATGAACCTTTAAATAAGCCTTGGCCGGGCGGCTTTTTCCCTCGTTTTAAGGCGATCGCAATTTTGTTAATGGGAGATAATGAAATCCAATGAGTGTTAAGGCAAGTGGTGGCAGCTCACTAGCGCGACCCCAACTCTACCAAACCGTTCCCGTCTCCGCTATCAGCCAAGCAGAGCAACAGGATCGCTTCCTAGAAGGGTCAGAACTAAACGAGTTAACAGCGTATTTTCAGTCCGGTGCCCTGCGTCTAGAGATTGCAGAGACCCTAACCCAAAATGCCGACTTGATCGTCTCTAGGGCCGCCAATCGAATTTTCACCGGCGGTTCCCCCCTCTCCTACCTGGAAAAGCCCGTTGAGCGTCAACCTGCATTGGTGGGTGCCTCCAGTGATAGTCGCAATGGCAGTGTTACCTATGCCGAAAGCAATGGAAGCGGTGGTCTCTTTGGGGGACTCCGTTCTGTTTTTAGCAGTACTGGCCCCATTCCCCCTGGTTTCCGTCCCATTAACATTGCCCGGTACGGTCCCAGCAACATGCAAAAATCTCTCCGGGACATGTCCTGGTTTTTGCGCTACACCACCTATGCCATTGTGGCCGGGGACCCCAACATCATTGTGGTCAATACCAGGGGTTTGAAGGAAGTCATTGAAAATGCCTGTTCCATCGATGCCACCATTGTCGCCATCCAGGAAATGCGGGCTGCTTCCGCCGATTATTTCCGCAACAATGCCCAGGCTAAAGAGATTGTTCTGCAATACTTCGACATTCTCCTGAGCGAATTTAAAGCCCCCACCCCAGCCAATAAAGTTCGCCAGGGCCCTTCCAATGATATCCAAGGTTTAGAGCTACCCCAGAGCTATTTCAATGCCGCCGCTAAACGGCAGAAATACGCCATGAAGCCCGGTTTGTCCGCCCTGGAAAAAAATGCGGTCATCAAGGCAGCCTACCGGCAAATTTTTGAGCGGGACATTACCAAAGCCTACAGCCAATCCATTTCTTATCTGGAATCCCAGGTACGCAATGGCGACATTTCCATGAAGGAATTTGTCCGTCGTTTGGCTAAATCTCCCCTCTACCGCAAGCAATTCTTTGAACCCTTCATCAACAGCAGGGCTCTAGAATTGGCTTTCCGCCATATCCTTGGTCGGGGACCCAGCTCCCGGGAAGAAGTGCAAAAATACTTTTCCATCGTTTCTAGTGGTGGCCTTCCCGCCCTGGTGGATGCGTTGGTCGATTCCCAGGAATATGCCGATTACTTTGGGGAAGAAACAGTGCCCTATCTGCGGGGTCTAGGGGTAGAAGCCCAGGAATGCCGCAACTGGGGGATGCAACAAGATCTCTTTAGCTACAGCGCTCCTTTCCGCAAAGTTCCCCAGTTCATCACCACCTTTGCCCAGTACGATCGCCCGTTACCGGATCAACACGTCTATGGTTCCGGCAACGACCCCCTGGAAATTCAATTTGGGGCCATTTTCCCGAAAGAAACCCGCAATCCTAGCAAACGACCTGCTCCCTTTAACAAAGACACCAAACGGATTCTCATCCACCGGGGCCCGGCGGTTAATAACCAAGTAGGCAATCCCAGTGCTGTGGGCGAATTTCCCGGTAGTTTGGGGGCGAAAGTGTTCCGTCTCAATGGCGGTTTACCCGGTGCCAAAGTGGGCAAAAATACCGGCACCAGCGTCAAATTTGGTGAAAGCTCCACCCAGGCTTTGATTCGGGCTGCCTACCGTCAAGTGTTTGGTCGGGATCTGTACGAAGGGCAACGGCTCTCCGTGGCGGAAATTCAACTGGAAAATGGCGACATTAGCGTGCGGGAATTTATCAAGCGTCTAGCTAAATCGGAACTGTTCCTCAAGCTTTACTGGGCTCCCCACTACGTCTGTAAGGCGATCGAATATATGCACCGTCGCCTGCTGGGTCGTCCCACCTACGGCCGCCAGGAAATGAATCAATATTTCGACATTGCTTCTAAACAGGGTTTCTATGCTGTGGTGGAAGCGATGATTGATAGCAAAGAATACAGCGATGCCTTTGGGGAAGACACCGTTCCCTACGAGCGTTACCTCACCCCCGGTGGTCTACAAATGCGTTCCGCCCGGGTTGGTTCCCTGCGGGAAGACATTGGTCAACGGGTGGATAAGGAAGTTACTCCCCGCTTTGTGGAATTGGGCCAGGTTTCGGCCATCCGCACTGAGCCGGAAATTGCCTACCGCAGCAACCAAGGGGTTACCCGTCAACGGCAACAAACCAAAGTCTTTAAGCTGGTGTCCACCTACGATAAGGTTGCGGTTAAAAATGCCATCCGGGCCGCCTACCGTCAGGTGTTTGAGCGGGATTTGGAACCTTACATCATCAATTCCGAGTTCACTGCCCTGGAAAGTAAGCTCAGCAACAATGAAATTAACGTTAAGGAATTCATTGAAGGTTTAGGCACTTCCGAGCTCTATATGAAGGAGTTCTATGCCCCCTATCCCAACACCAAAGTGATTGAAATGGGTACCAAGCACTTCCTCGGTCGGGCTCCCCTCAATCAAAAGGAAATCCAGCAGTATAACCAAATTTTGGCCAGCCAAGGGCTAAAGGCCTTCATCGGGGCTATGGTCAACGGCATGGAATATCTGCAAACCTTTGGTGAAGATACGGTGCCCTACCGTCGTTTCCCCACCCTACCGGCGGCTAACTTCCCCAATACGGAACGGCTTTATAACAAGCTCACCAAACAGGATAAGGAGTTAGTGGTTCCCAGCTTTACCCCAGTAGTAAAAGTGGGCGGTTAGGTTGCGGTTGTTTAAAGCTTAGCTATTCCTGATTGGTTGATTGATTGTTCTGAACCTAGCTAGTATTCAACACTGGCTAGGTTTTTTGTTGTGGAGAGGACAATAATTCCTATATTTGGTAGGTTTTTGACTCCAGCCGAAGATGGGAGAAGTGGACAAAACCTGACAAAAATTCTCAGAAGTTAATTTTTAGGGCAATGCCATTGGCTATGCTGAGAGGAGCGGTCATGCTTATCGATCGCCGGTTTGGTTTTCCCCATTGCCTTATTTTCTATGGCCCACCCGTTGTATGTCGCTTTTGTTTGGCATCAACACCAGCCTTGCTATCAGTCCTATGGCATGGTGGGCAATGGCCATGGATATTATCAATTACCCTGGGTGCGGTTACATGGCACTAGGGATTACGGAGGGTTGATTAAGTTATGGGCCCGTTACCCTTCCCTGCATCAGACAGTTAGCTTCACTCCTTGTTTGCTAGCCCAATTGGAGGATTATGCCCAGGGTTTGGCCATCGATCGCCATTTAGCCCTCACCCTGAGCCCAGTGGAAAAGTTAAGCCTAGAGCAAAAGGTGGAAATTCTGACCACTTTTTTTGAGGCTAATCCCCGCACACAAATTTTTCCCCAGCATCGGTATCAACAGTTATACGAGCAACGTCAAAGGCAAGGGATAGACTGGTGTATATCCCATTGGCAACCCCAGGATTTTAGTGATCTGTTGGCCTGGCATAATCTGATTTGGTTTGATGCCCTCACCATCGCAGAAGATCGAGATGTGCGGGATTGGTATTTTCGGCAAAAATCCTTTACCCTCGGCGATCGCCAAAGAATTATTAGTAAGCAACGGCAAATTATCCAGGGAATTATTCCCCTCCATCGCCAGCTACAAGAATCTGGGCAACTGGAAATTATCACTAGTCCCTACGGCCACCCAATTTTGCCCCTTTTAGCGGATACCAACATTGCCCGCACTATACAAGCGGCCCTCGCCCTACCGGACCCCCGTTTTTGTTGGTCGGAGGACGGAATCAGGCAATTGCAACAGGGTAAGCAATACTATCGGAGCACCTTTGGCCGGGAATCCCGGGGTTTATGGCCGCCCGGACTGGCAGTTAGTCCTGCCATGTTGCAAACAGTGGCCCAACTCCGTTTTGAATGGTTATGTGCCGATGAATCCGTCCTGGCCCAGAGTTTGAGTACCAGTGCTGAAAGGTCTGTCTGGTTGAACTCGGTCTATCGAGTGCCCACGGAGGACGGGGAGTTGGCCATGGTGTTTCGGGACCAACAACTGTCGGATTTGATCAGTTTTCATTATGGGCGCTATTCCCCAGCCCAGGCAGCCGAGGATTTGATGGCCAGACTTTTAGCCCGCCGCCCCCAGGCGGAAAATGGCCAACCGAGATTGGTAACTATTGCTTTGGAGGGGGATCGAACCTGGAATGGCTATGAAAATAATGGCTTTGGCTTTTTGCAACAGTTCTATCAACAGTGTGAACAATTGGGTCGCCAAGGCCTACTGCAATTGGTGACAGTGTCCAAGTTTATAGACCAATTTCCCCCTACCCAAGTTCTGGCCCAACAGAATGGCATCCCTATTCCTCTGATAGGCTCCTGGAATCGGGGCAATTTCAGTAAATGGATCGGTCAACCCAGCCAAAACCAGGCTTGGGATTACTTAATTGACGCCAGGCAAGCCTTAGCAAGTCATCCTGAAGCCACAGAGGAAAATAATCCTGAAGCTTGGCAGGCTCTCTACGGGGCAGAAAGCTCCGATTGGTTTGAGGCTTTTGGCCAAGGTCATTCTCCCCAAACCCTCAATTCTGAAGCCCTATTCCGCCAACATTTGATCCGGCTCTACCACGCCCTTAACGAAACTCCGCCCGGTTATTTGCACCATCCCTTAATTGATCAAAATGGCGATCGCCCGTTGGGCGGTTATCTCTATCCCCACTGGGATAATTTAACTAATTTGATTCCTTGGCAGGTGGCTAATGGTCTGGCGGTGCAAGAGGGCAAGGAATTCGTGCAAACAATTTACTATGGCCACGATCGCCAACGGTTGATCCTGCGGTTTGATTTCCAGCGACTGTTGCCGGAATTGATCCCAGATGAACTCCATTTAGCTTGGTACTATCCCTATCTGCCCCATGGCCATGCCCCCCTGGCGATCGCCTCTTTGCCAGACCAAGGGCCGTTAAATTACTATTTCCATCACCACTGCCGCATTAATCTGCACCATCTCCAAAGTCACCACGACATTGCCGTGGGGCCCAACCGTTGGCAACCCCATCCCCAACGGCCCCAATTAGTCCATCAAGGACAAACCCTAGTGATGGTAATTCCCATGGCCGCTTTGACCACACCTAGGCCAGAGAGCCTCGACTTATTATTGTTGCTAGCCCAGCAAGGGGAATTTTGGGCTAATTTATCCGGGGACAATCTGGTGCAATGGCGTTTGCATTAGCTGATTTTTGCTGACCACCATCACATCTAAACCACCGTATTCCTTTTCCTGGCTTCCTTATAGGAAGTGCCAATGCTCCTCAGCCCCGTCCTGACCAATTGTTGTTCCAACAGGGCAAAAAAACGACGGCGATCGCCGCCCCGCACCACGGCCTGATTATGGGCTTCCGCTAGGGCCACGGGATAACCAAAACCCTTTTCTATCTGACTAAGGACAATGGCTAAGGATTGATCAAGCAACTCCGAATCCTCCGCTAGCCAAACGGGAAATTCCACCCTCGCTACCTCCGAACTGCCTTGGACATAGCAAAAACAAACCCGTTGTTCTGGGGCATAGGCTTCCAAAATGCGGGCATTACTATGCCAAATCGGCCCCCGTTGTCCAGGGGATAGAAACTCCTTCCACAGATTGCTATCCCGCAGCGGGTCAAAAATTTGACAGGGGGTTTTCCGTTCCTCCGCCTGACAACCTTCGCAATGGCTGACGCAATTGGGGCTTTCGTGGGGACAAGCCTGGAGCCGCAAAAGATTAATCGATTCCACACTCCTGGGGGCACTGATGTAACTCATCAGGGGAATGCGGGCCTGACGTAGCGTTTCCCAGGCGGCCAAAATCGGTTCCAGAATTTGGTTCCTTGCTTCCTGGGGTAAATTTTCCAAAAACCAATAAATTAGCGAACCATCCACCATGGCTAAGTTAGGGTCGCTGTGGGGCCCTGGGGGGCTAACCCAACGACAGGCTAGGGCGGCTAACCTTTCCGCTTCCAACACAGTGCGGCGATGACCCAACCATTCCTCGGTGCGAATACCCCAACGGCGGGAAGCGTATAAATCTTCAGGACGGTAATAAACCTCCGGCACACTGTCCAACAGAGGATGTAAATTTTGCCCATAGTGGAGCATCACCCGGCCAATGTTGAGCAGGTAACAGTAAGCGATTTCATGGTGGGAGGGCGCAATTTGGGAACCGTCCGTGGCAAACACACTGTGGTTAACCGGAGCCTCCCCAATGTTGACCCTTGTATCCAATGGTTCCAGAGGCCTAGCCACTGCAAAAAAGAGGCGATCGCCCCATTCTGTCAGGGTGTTGAGCAAATAGGATTGACGCTGTTGAGCTTGGAAAAATAATTCCTTAGCCCTTTCTAGCCGTTGATGGCCAGCAGTGGCTTCCTGACGGAAATGTTGCCCCAGGGCCGGCATTTGGCCAGCTAACTTGGTGATATCAAGCATAGAGGAGGCAAAATTAGGATCTATGGGGTCTAGATTTAGTAGAAGAAAATTGCTCCCGTGGGTTGCAAGTTAATGGAGCGGTGGCCGTAAAAACGTTCCTCTATATTGACATCACCTTTGGTTACAGTGATCACTGCCACATTATCAGCCCCTACCATTTGGGTGCGGGCATCGACGGGAACAGTAAATTTAAGCAAAAAGGATTGTTCTGGAGTGCTGGGGGTGGCATTTTCGGGATAGACCATGATGTAGGCATTATCGCCAAAGTTTTCGAGCAGAACTGTTTCCCCTGGGGCTACCGAAGCCGGGGGGAATGATTCCAAGTTAGAAATGTCATAGTCCAAAGCCACATCTGTTTTATTAACCAACTTAACCTTGACCGGCTTTTTGGGGTCAAATCTACCGACGGGCTGCCAAAAGCCCGGCTGATAGGTGGTGGCAGGGGGATCCTGGGCTTCGGCTATGGTGGCGTAAAGGGCTGGAGTTAGACCAACAAAGGCCGTGGTCAGTAAAGAAAGGGAAGCGGTCAGAGGACGAATATTCGGCATAGATAAATTCCTTGATGTAAGTTTGGTAAAGTTTTTCGATCAAATCACCAAAATCAGTTCCAGCACAATTATTGGGGTCAGTTTTAACCCCGGTCCAGAAAATCGGCGATAATCTCCCCTGGGTCGGTTTTTGACTGGGGAAAGAAGAGAAACACGGCCTGTGCTAGTATCTAAGGCATGAATTTTCGTGAAGTTAATTATAACAGTCAGTATTTTGCGGCTGGCTAGGTGTTTAGGAGTGGCAACAGCATCATGACGAGCCATCAGCTCAACGGGCAACGGAGTTACCTTCAGCCGATCCGCATCGGGGTGATTGGGGTGGGCAATATGGGACAGCACCATACCAGAGTCCTGAGCCTGATGAAGGATGTGGAGTTTGTGGGTATTGCCGATGTCAATGTGGAACGGGGCCTAGACACCGCCAGTAAGTATCGGGTGCATTTTTTTGAAGATTATCAGGAGATGTTGCCCCATGTGGATGCGGTTTGTGTGGCGGTTCCCACTAGGCTCCATCACGATGTGGGCATGAATTGTTTGCAAAATAATGTCCATACTCTGATTGAAAAACCCATTGCCGCTAGCATTGCTGAAGCGGAATCCCTGGTTAATGCCGCCGCCGATGCCAATTGCATTCTCCAAGTGGGGCACATTGAACGCTTCAACCCGGCATTTTTAGAGCTAACCAAAATTCTCAAAACGGAAGAGTTATTGGCGATCGAAGCCCATCGCATGAGTCCCTATTCCCAGCGGGCCAATGATGTCTCCGTGGTATTGGATTTGATGATCCATGACATTGACCTGTTGCTGGAATTGGTGGGTTCGGAAGTGGTTAAACTGTCCGCCAGTGGCAGTCGGGCTTCTGGGTCAGGATATTTGGATTATGTCACCGCTACGTTAGGCTTCTCCTCCGGCATTGTGGCCACCCTCACCGCCAGTAAGGTCACCCATCGTAAAATTCGTTCCATCGCCGCCCACTGCAAAAATTCCCTCACCGAAGCGGATTTTCTCAATAACGAAATTTTGATCCATCGCCAAACCACCGCTGATTGGAGCGCGGACTATGGCCAGGTATTGTATCGCCAGGATGGTCTAATCGAAAAGGTTTACACCAGTAATATTGAACCTCTCCACGCTGAATTAGAACATTTTATTCATTGTGTTAGGGGAGGTGATCAACCCTCAGTGGGGGGAGAACAGGCCCTCAAGGCCCTGAAGTTAGCCAGTTTAATTGAAGAAATGGCCCTGGACAGTCAGGAATGGCATGGGGGGGAAGTTGTGACAGAATATCAAGATGCCACCCTGGCCCTCAGTGCGAGTGTTTAAATCAACTTAATTAATGCAATTATTGCGAGTTCAAACTCGATAACTTTGTGAAATATTACTGTTGAATTAATCTATGACTATTCAATACACCCCCCTAGCCGATCGCCTGTTGGCCTACCTCGCCGCCGATCGCCTAAATCTCAGCGCCAAGAGTAGTTCCCTCAACACCAGTATTCTGCTCAGCAGTGACCTATTCAATCAGGAAGGGGGAATTGTAACAGCCAACTATGGCTTTGATGGTTATATGGGAATTCCCGGTATGGATGGCACCGATGCGGAATCCCAACAGATTGCCTTTGACAACAATGTGGCCTGGAATAACCTGGGGGATTTGTCCACCACCACCCAACGGGCCTACACTTCGGCTATTAGCACAGACACAGTGCAGAGTGTTTATGGCGTTAATCTGGAAAAAAACGATAACATTCCCATTGTTTTTGCGTGGCCCATTTTTCCCACCACCCTTAATCCCACAGATTTTCAGGTAATGCTTAACACGGGGGAAATTGTCACCCCGGTGATCGCCTCTTTGATTCCCAACAGTGAATACAACGAACGGCAAACGGTAGTAATTACGGGCAATTTTGGTAATCGTTTAACCCCAGGCACGGAGGGAGCGATTTATCCCGTTTCCGTAGGCACAGTGTTGGACAGTACTCCTTTGGAAATGGTGGGACCCAACGGCCCGGTCAGTGCGGTGGGTATTACCATTGATAGTCTCAACCCCTACGTGGCCGGCAATGGTCCCAAAATTGTCGCCGCTAAGTTAGACCGCTTCAGTGACCTGGGGGAAGGGGCTCCCCTCTGGTTAGCCACCAATCAAAATAACAGTGGCGGGGATTTATATGGAGACCAAGCCCAATTTCGTTTGCGAATTTACACCAGCGCCGGTTTTTCCCCCGATGGCATTGCCAGTTTACTACCCACAGAATTTGAACGGTATTTTCAACTCCAAGCGGAAGATATTACGGGACGGACAGTTATCCTAACCCAAACTGGTGTTGATTATGAAATTCCCGGCTTTGGTCTGGTGCAGGTGTTGGGGCTGGCGGATTTGGCCGGGGTTCAGGACAGCTATGACCTGACTTACATCGAAGATCATGACAACTATTACGACATTATCCTCAAAGGGGACGAAGCCGCAGTTCGCCAAATTAAGAGGGTTGCTTTGCCCTCCGAAGGGGATTATTCGGCGGTTTATAATCCCGGTGGCCCCGGCAATGATCCAGAGAATGGTCCCCCAGGGCCCTTTACTGTGTCCAGTAGTCCCCAGGTAATTGAGGTAACGGATACCATCGGCCAGCCCACCAAAGTCTCCTATGTGGAAGTGGATGGCCCCGTATTGCGTAATCCCTTCAGTGGTACTCCCATTGGGCAAGAGGTGGGTTTAGCGGTTAAAGATCTGGCCACAGGTCATGAAATTTATCAGTACACTGACCCAGATGGGAAGGTATTTTATGCTTCCTTTGCTGCCGCTGATGACCAAGCCACGGATTTAACCACGGCGATCGCCAATCCCACGGCCATCGATTTAATTAACGCCAGGGGATTTACGGCGGGTAGTTCCGTCACCGTATCGGGTTCCTACAGTCGGGAAGCCTTTTTTGATGGATCCATGGGTTTTTATCGACTTCTGGACGATAACGGTGCAGTGCTAGATCCCTTAACAGGTGGTGTAATCAACCCAGGACAGGTAGGTTATCAAGAAGCAGCTTTGGCAGATAGCAATCGTTTGCAAGCCACTGGCTCCACCCTAACGGCAGAAGACCTAGAAACCAGAGCATTTTCCTTCAATATTTTGGGTGGCGAGTTGTATGCGCCATTTTTAACGGTTAATGACAGTCTTTCCGGTATTAATCAGACTTATTTTGCCTTTGGGTCGGCCAACCCAGATGGCATCAGCCACAGCACAAACTTGGGACCCAACGTGATTGGTTTTGAAGATTTTCTCGGCGGAGGAGACCTAGATTTCGACGACATCATTGTCAGATTTACGCTGACTTAGCTCAGGGGCATTATCGGAGCAAGCCGATATTCAGGTAAGATGGGGCGGTGCTTTTGTGGGTTGATCCATTAGCTTTAACCCCATTGTCTCCACTGACGGTAATAGTTTTCCCCACTGCGATTAATTGTTTTGTTTGGAGGAGGGACTGCCCCACCGTCAGCCCGCCGCCATAGTTTTGCATTTCCACTGCCATGGGCATCGAACTCCGTAGTTACGTTTACCTGGATAGTCTCCAGTCCCAACATGCAGCCTACATTGGGACGGTGGCCTCCGGCTTTTTGCCGCTACCGGGGGATTGTTCCCTCTGGGTGGAAGTTTCCCCAGGCATTGAAATTAACCGCATTACCGATATTGCTCTTAAGGCAGCGGTGGTGCGGCCGGGGGTATTATTTGTGGAACGGCTCTACGGTTTGTTGGAAATCCATGCCAGTAATCAGGGGGAAGTGCGGGCGGCAGGGCAAGCGATTTTGGCATATATCGGTGCCAAAGCCAGTGACTGCATCAAGCCCAAGGTGGTGTCTAGTCAAATTATTCGCAACATCGATGCCTATCAAACCCAGTTAATTAACCGTAATCGGCGGGGCCATATGCTGTTGGCGGGGCAAACCCTGTTTGTATTGGAAGTGCAACCGGCGGCCTATGCTTCCCTGGCGGCCAATGAGGCGGAAAAGTCTGCCTCTATCAATATTTTGCAGGTTAGTTCCATCGGTAGTTTTGGTCGACTTTACCTGGGAGGGGAAGAAAGGGATATTAAGGCGGGGGCGCGGGCAGCCATTGCGGCGATCGAGAATGCCCCAGGCAAAGTGCCCACCCTGGAAGGTAAAAATGAATAATGGAGGCTCGTCACAATACATTTCACCGTAGGCTGCTTCTCTATCCCTCTCGATCGCCGAAGAAACGTTAACAACCTAGGCCAGAGCATTTTCCTAGTGAGATGGAAGCGTAACCACGTACAATGGGCTTCTGGGGTTAGCGATCGCCAAAGATGTTGGCCGTCGGGGCCGTTGCCTATTTTGTCGCCCGTTAATTCTTTCACCGAAGTATTAAGTTCACTGTTCCCATGACTGAGTCTCTACCCATTGTTTATCTTTCCGTCTTATTGATTATTTTGGGGGGACTGGGCATATTTGTCTTCAGTCAGGTGTTAAAGGCCCGTCGCCTAGAAAATACCTTTAGCAAACTACAAAAGAAGCTACAAAACACCAAAGGTACCGCCCAGGAATATTATCAATTGGGTAGCATTTATTTAGACAAAAAATTATATTCCCAATCGATTAATTTATTTCAAAAAGCCCTCAAAATGGCCGAGCAAGTGGAGCCAGAAAACCAAGCTTTGATTTACAATGCTATGGGCTATGCCTGTTTCGCTCAGGAGCAATTTGATCTGGCCATTCGCCATTACAAAGATGCCTTGAAACTATACCCAGATTATGTCATTGCTTTAAATAACTTAGCCAATGTTTATGAAAAAAAACAAATGGTTAACAAGGCGTTGGAAACCTACCAAGAAACTTTAGCAATAGAACCCAACAATAAAGTAGCTCAACGGCGGGCCAATTCCTTGAAAAAACGGCTTGTCGAGACTTAGAATAGATTGGGTATAACAAAAAAAAGTTAGGTCAAAGTTCCAAATTCAGCATAGGTTTTATGAGCAGAACGGTTGGGGAAGTGATGACCCCGAATCCCATCACAGTCAAACCAGATACCCCCCTACAGGATGCCATTCGTCTTTTGGCGGAGAATCGCATCAGTGGCATGCCGGTGCTGGATGACCAGGAAAAATTGGTGGGGGTCATTTCCGACACCGACTTGATGTGGCAGGAGTCTGGGGTGGATACGCCTCCCTATGTGATGTTGCTAGACAGTATTATTTACCTACAAAATCCCGCCCGCCACGAACGGGAATTGCACAAAGCCCTGGGACAAACGGTGGGGGAAGTGATGAACGATGTTCCTATTAGCATTTTGCCCACCCAAACTTTACGGGAAGCGGCCCATTTGATGAATGAGAAAAAAATTCGCCGTCTGCCAGTGTTGAATGTGGAAAGTAGGCAACTGATCGGTATTTTGACCCAAGGGGATATTATCCGCGCCATGGCCCGGGGAGAAGCCTAGGTCGCTGGGTTTCCCTTGGCTCCAAAGACGAAGGTGAGGCAAAAATCCCATCCCTGGGGTTTTCGTTCCAATTGGATACTACGAATAAACTCCCGGAAGTAAAAACGGCGTTCCGTTTCCGACAGGTCTCGCCAAAATTGCGGTAGGGAAACGGCAGGAATGATGCGTTGCAATTCGTCCGGGGGCATTTGGTCCAACTGTTGTTGTAGCTGGGCCAGGTCTTGTTTCAGTTGGTACCGGCGCAGTTGATGAGTGTGGCTGTCCAGTACGCCCCGCTGTTCCCAGGTGGGTAGTTGCTCGAGTAAACTCTGTTTTTCAACGATCGCCTGTTGTAAATGCTGATACTCGGTGCCCAGGGAAGACGGGGATAACTGGGCCACAGCCAGGGGCAACTGCTGACAAATTTGCTTAATTACCTGTTCTAACAATTGTCCATAGGCGATCGCCTGGCATTGTGGTTGTTCGGGACAATGGCGGGGCCGGAGATAAAGATAGGCCTTGCTTTGATGACGGGATGTCACATGGGCCACCACCCAGGGGGTCTGGCAACGGCCACAACTCACTAAACCAGCTAAGGAACGGGGGGCACTGGCGGTGCGGCGTGGTAGAGGAGCGTTACGGCGTAGGAGGCGGTCAATTTGGGCTGCTTCAGTGCGGCTTAATAAAGGGGCATGGGTATCGGCAATGACGGTTTGATTTTGGTAGAGCAAATCCCCCCGATACACGGGATGGCTTAACCAACGTCGTCCGGTGGCCACGGCAATTTTCTTGCCATAGGTCTGTTCCAAATAGCGGACAGAGCTCCGCAGGCAACCAGAGAGGATAAATTTTTCAAAAAATGCTTTCACTACCGGAGCTGTCGCCCGGTCCACCACATAATGGCCAGAACTACGACGATAACCATAGGGCGCTTTACCAGGGGGAGGAGCTAAAGCTAAACGATTACGGGCGTGGCCTCGGCGGAGACTATCTTTGCGTTGTTCTTGCTCTAGGTTGGCCCACAGTTCTGACCATTGTTGTCTGGCGATCGCCATTTCGGCCTTGCCATGGTTCTGATAATCCTGCTCTAGGGCGATGACCGTGATGCCATAATTTTCCAATTGGGTCAAAGTTTGGCTGACTTCGGCGGTGGACTGGCCCAATTCATTGAGATTTCTAACCAGACAATAATCAATGCTCTGATTTTGGCAATGCTCCAACAGTTGCCCCAGGGCTGACCTTTCCCCTAGATCCACATAAACTTGGTCCACCTCCACTCCCCAAATCTGAGGATCCGGTGCTGGTTCCAACAGGCGATCAGAATAAACGTAGGCAACAATACGCATGGCGACAGGTTGTAAAAACCCTATAAAAACCGGTCTAGGGCTTCCTTCAACTCCGCCAACTCCTGCTCAATATTGCCTTCCGCCGCCGCCCTGGTGATGCACTCATTCATGTGGTCATCCAAAATTAATCTAGCCACCCGGTCTAATGCCCCCCGGACTGCCGCCACCTGAATTAACACCTCTGGGCAGGGACGATTTTCCTGCACCATGGTTTTCACTCCCCGAATATGGCCTTCAATGCGGGAGAGGCGATTAACTAACTTTTGTAAGGATTCTTGGCTGTGGACATGGGGATGGGCGTGACTATGGCGGGCAGAAGGATGGGGTACGGGTTGGGAAGTCATACGTTCAATATTTGTCGATATTTGCCGATAAAACCATTGCCCAATTAGACAATTTTTCTTGATGTTAGCGGGGGGGAGAATTTTGCGTCGCTGATGGCTTATTTTCGGGAGGACACCTTTAGCCCAATAGCTTATCGTAGTCTTCGTGTGTACCAATCCAAAACCACACATAGCCGTCATCGGTTTCAACCGACAATGCTCGATAATCTAAGGTGACTCGAACAGACCATAATTCTCCCACTTTTTTGAAATGGAGTGAGGGATGGCGAGGATTTTGGTTGAGTAATTGATAAGCCTTATCTGCCCGTCTCTGAATTTCTTCTGGCAGATGCCGATAACAAAACCAGAAATCAGAGTTAGTGTGGTGGTTCAAAGCACTTTTGTCCGACCAGCGTTATGGTCTGCCAATGCCTTTTCCGCTAAGGCTTTTAGCTTACCAGACTTAGAGTCTTGCTCAATTTGACGATCCCATGCATGCCAATCGTACTCGTGGAACCATACGCGGAATTTGGCGAAATCCGAGGGACTTAGCTGTTTAACTTGTCTTTCAATTTGTTCTAAGTTACTCATCAAATTTATCAATACCCTAGCTAGGTTTGGCGTTACAAGATTATTCTACTCAGACGTCAACTTTAGCAAAAAAATCCAAGGCGATCGCCTCTGCTACCTTAATGCCATCAATGCCAGCGGATAAAATGCCCCCAGCGTAACCAGCCCCTTCCCCAGCAGGGTAAAGGCCAACGGTGTTAATGCTTTGGAAATCATCTCCCCGTTTAATGCGAATGGGAGAAGATGTTCTAGTTTCCACCCCAGTTAACACAGCATCATCCATGGCAAAACCCCGGATTTTTTTATCAAAAGCAGGAATGGCTTCCCGCAAAGCGGCGATCGCATAATCGGGCAAACTTTCCCCTAGGTTGACTAGTTTTACCCCCGGTTTATAGGAAGGTAGAACGAAGCCAAATTTAGTGGAAGGCCGATTGGCTAGGAAATCCCCCACCAGTTGCCCCGGTGCTTGGTAGTTTTCTCCCCCCAACTGGAAAGCCCGCTCCTCCCAAAATCTCTGCAAAGCAATGCCCGCTAAGGGATGATCTGGATAATCCACTTCCGGAGTGATGCCCACCACAATGGCGCTGTTAGCATTGGCTTCATCCCGGGCGTATTCACTCATGCCGTTGGTGACTAATCGACCTGGTTCCGAGGCGGCAGCCACCACTTTTCCCCCCGGACACATGCAAAAGCTGTAAACCGATCGCCCGTTTTGGCAATGGTGAACTAATTTATAATCGGCGGAACCAAGGCGGGGATGGCCAGCTTGCGTCCCAAAACGACATTGATCTATTAAAGATTGAGGATGCTCAATGCGAAAACCAATGGAAAAGGGTTTTGCTTCGATATAAACTCCCCGTTCAAATAACATTTTAAAAGTGTCCCTGGCACTATGTCCCACCGCTAGCACCACATGGTTAGTGGCAATATAATCGCCATTTTCTAGGGTTACTCCCTGCACTTGATTATCTTTGATATTTATGTCAGTAACATGGCTTTGAAAATGAATTTCTCCCCCCAACTCTTCTATGGTGGAGCGCAAATTTTGCACAATTTTAACGAGGCGATAGGTGCCAATGTGGGGACGATTAATATAAAGAATTTCTGGATCGGCTCCGGCCTTAACAAATTCCTCCAACACTTTGCGACCGTAATGGTTTGGGTCCCGCACCTGACTGTAAAGTTTGCCATCGGAAAAAGTTCCTGCTCCCCCCTCCCCAAACTGCACGTTGGATTCAGCATGGAGTTTTCCTTTCACCCAAAAGCGAAATGTGTCCACACTGCGGTCCCGTACCGATTTGCCCCGCTCCAAAATAATCGGTTTCAGACCCATCTGGGCCAGTAGTAAACCGGCAAACATGCCACAGGGTCCCGTGCCAATCACAATGGGCCGTTTTCCCTCAAATTTTTGATCGGGCTTAACCTGGGCAACAAGTTTATAGGTTGTATCAGGACTGGGGATTATTTGGCGATCGCCGGCCAATTTGTTCAGTAGTTTTTGCTCTAGGGGCGTTACTACATCAACAATGTAAACCAAAAGAATTTGCCCCCGTTTGCGGGCATCATAACTACGTTTAAAAATGGTGTAACTGGTTAATTCTTTGCTGCTAACACCTAACTTTTTTAAGATAGCCTCTTCCAAAGCTATATCGTCATGGTCTAGGGGTAGTTTGATTTCACTAATGCGTAACATTTAAGAAACTTACTGAATAGGCATTTTTTTTGAACTCAGTCTGTTTATGGAGAAACAACCGCATCATCGACCGCATACTTTGTGATCAATTCCTGGATACATCCACTTTTTTTTAGTTCACTGATAAAAGACTGGAGATAGCTTAGCCCTTGGGGGCGGCCTTTTCCTGTGGCCATGGCCTGATGAATAATCATAAAAGATGTTGATAAAATCCTTAATCCACCATAGCGCTTCATGTCCGCCACCAACTGGTTGCGAATTCCTGCCCCAACTGGAAATTTGTGGGCGAGCATAAAACCTGTTACCTCGGGAGATGTCGGGGCCTGGACGAGGTGGGCATGGTGAATATTCCGATCCAAGAAAAGGTTATAAACACTGTTCTTGCCAACAACTATCTGAATGCCGGCACGATCCACATCAGCCAGGGTTAGGATTGGGGAATCTTGTCTGACGATATAAGCACCTTCAATTTGAATGTAGGGGTTGGTGTAATCTACACTTTCAGCCCGCCAAGGATCCACCCCAAAGAAGCCAATATCAGATAAATTTTTACTTACCCTTTCAAAGGAAACAGCCGCAGCTTGGACTACGGTAAATTCACTGGGAACCCCTAGCCCTTTTGCCAGTAAATGGGCAATATCAACGGAGATACCAAAAGGGCCAAAGTCATCAGCTTCGGTTGCAAGAACATAGTTGCCAGTATTAATGGCAACCCGGAGTGTCCCTGTGGGAGTTAGCTCCCGAATGGCCGCAGTAGATGGCTGAGGCAAATTGGTTGCTTGGCAAGTCGTCGGCGCAAGGGGAGGGACAGCCTCAGCATGGGCAGAGGTTTGCCCCAAACCAAGATAGAGCGGACTGGCTAGGCCAAGGATTAGTAAACATTTCCGAAATAAATTCATAGGCGATCACCTTGGCATAAGTGATGAGCAGCGGTGAATGTTTAGGGAATACGTTCAAATAAAACGATTTGATCAACACCCTGCTGTCCAGCCCAAATTTTGTCTCCAACACCGTTCATCTGTAGAGTCTGTACATTCTGTTTATTGCCAGGAAAAACCGTAAATGACATCGTCTCTGGATTAAATTGATGGATTGAATTCGTTCCAAAATCAGAACTCCAGACCCGGTCTTGGTTATCCACATAGGTCGAATAGCCCCGGGGCCCTAAGCCTGGCAGTTTATAAGAATCCCAACTCTTATTTTGGGGGTTAAAGCGCATCAAAGCCCCATTTCCCCAAGTTGTGATCCAAATATGACCTTGAGAATCAGACCAAATTCGGCGGGAGCCATTGGCCTTATCATCCGGAATCGGAAAAACTTCCGGGAGATAGGTTTTCGTATCAATCCGAGCAATGTAATTCCCCGCCAAACTAGTGTACCAAACTTCCCCCTTGGGAGTTGCAGTCATTCCATAGGGACCAAATCCCTGGGGAGCAGGGAAAATTTTCATATCTCCAGTACTCGGATCTAAGCGTCCGTAATAGCCATTTTGAGCCGTAAACCAGAGAATCCCCTCGCCATCGAATACTGGGGTATTTAAATTGCCGTAACCCATACTGCCGGAGAAGGGAGGGAGTTGAAAAGTCTTAACTTCATGGGTTTTGCGGTCAAACCGACGAATGGCATTGGATTCATCACAGATCCAAAGTCCTCCATCCGGGCCCATAACTACACCATGGGGATGGGAACCAGTCCCCAATGGATAAAGTTTTACTTCGCCGGTTTTAGGATTGAGATGCCCAATGACACCAGACCATTGCCCATTAAACCAAACCGACCCATCGGGATCTGGGGCAACATCCCGGGTACCAATGCCGGGAACAGTGGGATAAATGGTAACTTTATAACGACTGGCATCATTGCCGATCGCCTCTGGTGCTGGAATCCCAGATGTTTTGTAGGTTGAGGCCGGCACGGGAGCCGCTAGGGCGGCATCAAAACTAGCAGGCCAAGAAAGAACTAGGGCAATTAGTAGGGATTTAGCTGGAAAGGGACTCATGGCAGTTATCTCAGTTACTGTAATGGTTGTTATGAACGATGGGCGGGAAACGATGGGCAAACTAACCGCAGCCAATGGCTTCTAGGTCGTAGGTAAACCCTTTGGACTGGGGATAAAGGCGATAATTTTCCAGAATCTTGACATTAAACACATCCAGAACTTTCCCAGGCTGATTAACTTGTAACGGCCCCCAGACAATTGGATTGGTGGAGTCTGGGACGAAAATTGGGGCACCGGACTCAAAAATGGTGTCGTCTGAATATCGAGCAATTAACTGGGTTGGATAACTAGCCCCATCGGTTGTCACAGGGGTGAGCTTGATCGTAACGGTAGATATTGGGCGAGTAATCAGAAAATAGGTGTTGCCATGGGAGCTAAAACCAAGCTCAGGGCCGATGGTCACTCGAACGGTGTTGCCCGCAGTGGAAGATACCTGGGGAGGAAGTGGTGCACAGGTTTCGGCGGCGGCTGTACCAGCAAATAATACAGCGCAGATCATAAAAATTAAATTAATTTTCATTGAAAGAAATAATGTACCTTAAATTGACGTGAGTTCGAGATTAGGACTTACTGAAAGCCTTGTCTTTAATCAAGGTTTTCCTCTCAGAACGTGTTTGAAAAGCGCAAGACTAGGTATTTATCCCCCTAAATCCCACTTAAAAAGGGGGACCTTTGTCACAGTTCCCCCCTTTCCAAGAGGGGCTAGGGGGGATTAAACAGCCAAAACTCAACTTTTTAAACGCTTTCTCGGGGCAACCGAAATAGAGCCAGCAAATCCCAACATTGTCAATTTTATTCGTACACGCTCCCACCATGGGTTCAAGGCGAACTAAATAAATTTAGGGATCAAACAAAGTCTTTGATTTACTGAGCTTTCTCATTTTTAGCCTTACCCAAAACTCAGGTTAACGAGGTTTTTGCTCGGAACGATAAAAGAGCTTTTTCACAACTTTTATGCCATAAGTTTTACCCCGAACTTCCACTTCCAATTCCTGGCCCACTTTGGCCAGTTCCGTGGGGACGTAACCCAAGGCGATCGCCTTTTGCAGGGTAGGAGAAAGGGTGCCACTGGTGACAATGCCCATAATTTCGCCGTTGTGGAGAATAGGATAATCATGGCGGGCAATTTGTTTTGCCAACATCTCCAAGCCCACTAAACGTTTTTCCACTCCATTGGCTTTTTGTTCTGTCAACACCGCACGACCAATGAAATCCCCTTTACTATCAAGGTGTACCAACCAACCCAAACCTGCTTCCAGGGGCGTTGTTTCGTCATTCATATCCTGTCCATACAAACCCATGCCAGCTTCCAACCGTAAGGTATCCCTGGCTCCTAAACCGCAGGGAGTAACACCTTTTGACCCGAAAGTTTGCCAGAGTTGTTTTCCCACTTCTGGGGAAACCATAATTTCGAAGCCATCTTCCCCGGTATAACCAGTACGGGCAATGAAGGCTTTTTCCCTGAGAAATTCTGCTTCCAAATGGCCAAAGGCGGGTAATTCACCTAAATTCTGATCCACTAAAGGCTGCAAAATTGTAAGTGCCTCTGGGCCTTGGAGGGCAATTAAAACCTTTTCCCTGGATAAATCTTGAAAATCAATCTCTTCAGGTAAATGCTCCAGTAACCACTGCTTATCCTTGACCGTCGTGGCGGCATTAACAATTAAAGTTACCCGTTCTTGTCCTTCTGGGTTTTTGCCCTGGTCATAAACAATAATGTCATCAATGATTCCCCCTTGGGCATTCAACAACACAGTGTACTGGGCTTTACCGGGAGTTAAACGGTCTAAATCTGAAGGCACTAAACTTTGCAATGCTGCCAAAACCTTCTGTCCAGTCAGGACAAACTTCCCCATATGGGAAATATCAAACATCCCCACCTTTTCCCGCACCGCTTGGTGTTCCTGTTTTAGCCCAGCAAATTGTACCGGCATTTCCCAACCCCCAAAGGTTGTGAGCTTGGTAGTTTGTTCCGTAATGAGGTTGTAAAGGGGAGTACGCAAGGCAGGGAAAAGATTGGCCACAATGGTTCCAGGAATCAAAAATCAAAGAAATCAGCAAGTCCTTTCTGCATAATAGATTTTTCCTAAAAAAAGCACAAAAAATCCCCCTGGTTAAAGGAGGATTATCGAATCTGATTCCCCCAGTATTGGGGGCTAGGGGACTTTCAATACAGGTTTTAAAACCCAGACCTATTTCTCCGGCTCAGAGAATTCCGCATCGATGACATCATCGCCACCGCCACTGCTAGTTCCCGCTTCAGGGCCAGCACCGGGAGCGCCTACCCCAGCCTCTGCTCCAGCCTGTTGGTACATATTGGAACCAATGCTGTAGAGAACCTGTTGTAGTTCCGGCATCACCGTTTGGATTTTGGCATCATCTTCCTGGGCTACAGCTTCCTTCAGGTCTTTGATTAAACCTTCCGCTTTGATTTTATCAGCGGCGGGCACTTTATCGCCCAACTCGGTGATTTGTTTTTCCGCTTGGTAAACGAGGGAATCCGCTTGGTTTTTGCGGTCAATTTTCTCCCGACGTTCTTTGTCAGCGGCGGCGTTGGATTCAGCTTCCTTCACCATCCGGTCTACTTCCGTATCAGGCAGGGTGGAAGCCCCGGTGATGCTGATGGACTGCTCCTTGCCCGTACCCCGGTCTTTAGCAGTGACATTCAAAATACCGTTGGCATCAATATCGAAAGTAACTTCGATTTGAGGTACGCCCCGGGGAGCAGGGGGGATACCATCTAAGCGGAAGGTTCCCAAGCTCTTATTGTCATTGGCCATTTCCCGTTCCCCTTGGAGCACATGGATTTCCACGTTGCTTTGACCGTCCACAGCGGTGGAGAAGGTTTCAGATTTTTTGGTGGGGATGGTGGTGTTGCGGGGAATGATTTTGGTCATGACGCCCCCTAGGGTTTCTACGCCCAAGGAGAGGGGAGAAACATCCAGGAGCAGAATGTCTTTGACTTCCCCAGAAAGTACACCCCCTTGGATAGCAGCTCCGACGGCCACTACTTCATCGGGGTTAACTCCTTGGTTGGGATCTTTGCCAAGAATTTTCTTTACCACTTCTTGCACGGCGGGAATCCGGGTGGAACCGCCAACAAGAACGATTTCATCCAGGGCAGATTTATCGATTTTGGCATCCCGAATGGCATTTTCCACGGGAATACCACAACGATCAATCAGGTCGGAGCAAATTTCTTCAAACTTGGCCCGGGACAGGGTGGTGTCTAGATGTTTAGGCCCATCCTGGGTGGCAGTGATGAAGGGCAGGTTAATTTCCGTTTGGCTCACGCCGGAAAGTTCGATTTTGGCTTTTTCGGCCGCTTCGGTTAACCGTTGTAGAGCTTGCTTATCCTTACGGAGGTCGATGCCCTCGGCCTTCTGGAATTCACCGGCCAGGAAATCGACAATTTTTTTGTCGAAGTCGTCCCCTCCCAGATGGGTATCCCCAGAGGTGGCTAATACTTCAAATACCCCTTCCCCTACTTCGAGGATGGAGACGTCAAAAGTACCGCCCCCTAGGTCAAACACCAGAATGGTTTCGTTATCCTTTTTATCCAGACCGTAGGCTAGGGAGGCAGCGGTGGGCTCGTTAATAATTCTCAGGACTTCGATCCCGGCGATTTTACCCGCATCTTTGGTGGCTTGCCGTTGGGAGTCGTTAAAGTAGGCAGGAACGGTGATGACGGCTTGGGTAACGGTCTCCCCTAGGTACTTGCTGGCATCGTCCACCAATTTCCGCAGCACTTGGGCAGAAATTTCTTCCGGGGCAAACTGTTTTCCTTGGGCTGGGCAATCTAGTTTCACATTGCCGTTGCCGTCTTTAACTACGCTGTAGGCAACTTCGGTGGCTTCATTGGTAATTTCATCAAATTTACGACCAATGAATCGTTTGACAGAATAAAAAGTATTGCCCGGGTTCATCACCGCTTGACGCTTGGCAATTTGCCCCACTAGGCGATCGCCATTTTTGGCATAACCAACCACCGATGGGGTCGTGCGAAAACCTTCTGCATTGGCGATAACAGTGGGTTTACCCCCTTCCATTACAGCCACACAGGAATTGGTAGTACCGAGGTCAATCCCAACAACTTTTCCCATAATTTTAATTAACTCCCGTTAACAAGTAAGAATATAAGACACAACGATGGGCCGAAAAGCCATGGTTCCAATCCATTGCCTGGGGCCGACACGTTCACACTCTTATAGTGACGGTAGGGGCTTAGTTCTCGGAAGTGCAGGTTTCCGTACCTATGGGGGCATCTAGCCGTATGCCATTGGTCAAAAGGGGAGTTAACGCCACGCACTAACGGGGGCCATTTACCACTTGTATTTGGTCAATTTTCCAAACCCCTTGGTGTCGTACTAGCTGATAGCGCACAGTCAAGTCATCTTTGGTGGCGGAGCCCTTCTGCTGTTGATTACCTAGGGTAAAGGGCTGGCTAATTTCTTCTACCCGGGCAGTAACGGTGGCTCGGTTGGGGTCTTGGGGGTTAACTTGATAGGCTAAAATCTGCAACTTGTGTTCGTATTGGTGATAGACCTTTTGGGCTTGATCCCGTTGGGCCCGACCCCGTTGTTGGGCAAGGAGATTGGGGGCTAAAACACTCTGCAATGCCCCGACATCGTAGTTTTGGCCAAAGGCTAACTTTTTACTATCAAGCCAGCCTTGTACTACCATCTGACCCACTTGCTGATTGAAGTTGGGTTGACTGAGAATCAAATTCCGGCTCGTGGCTTCATCGGGGATAAATTCTGAAGGTTGGTCCAGGAAAACATCTAGGGGGTCTTCTAGCAACCCACCTAGGGGATCGCCAGTACGATTGATAATTAGGGCAGTTGCCCCCCCCACAATGCCTGCTAGGCAAAGCAGAAAAATGCCGAAGCGCACCGGCTTGATGGTCACCCGTTTTTTGCGTCGCCGGGGAGATTTATGTTTACTGGTGGATTCTGGGGCGGAGTTACTGGAAAAACCGTTGCTAGTGCTATCCCCGCCAATACCGTTGGTGCCCAAGGAGTGGGTGTCGTAGGCGATCGCCGGAGATAGGGTGGTGACGGCCAAACCACTGGAATTGTCGGCGCTGGGGAAAACATCGTCTCGGGAACGTCTTGGACTGCGTCCCCGTCGTGAGGGAACGGTGGAGGTCAAAGGGCGATCGGGAAGGGCGGCGGAACTATGTACCATGGGAGTTTCCGATTCCGTTGCGGTGCTAAGGAGGGCAGGGGAGGCAAAAGAATTGTCAGTGGTGAAGGAATCCGGCTCTAGTTGTTCTAGATACTGCTGAACGGAGGGATTATTGAAATAGGCCTTGGGGGAAAGGGTCTCCGGAGAAAGATCCCTAAAGTAGGGGACAATTTCTTCCTCTAGCCACTGCTCAGTGAAAGTATAAAAAGCAGTTAAGGGGTCTTCCCCCGTCGCTAACTTAGATTCGAGGCCAGCTACTATTTTCGGATCTCCCTGGTCGATCGCCGCCAGAACAACTTCCGTTTGACCCAATAATAATTCACAAATTACCTTTTCTAGGGCCAAATCTTGACAATTTTCCAACTGTATAATCAAAGATTTTGCTTCGACAATGGCCATGGGGTCCTGTTCCTTCACTCCCTCAGCCATCAGACTATGTACTGCCAAATAGCTTGCTACTAAAGATGGCCGTTGACTTTCGGGCAAAAATAGGGCGTTTTGCTCGGCCACTGTGAGGTGACAGCGTAGTTGGTGGATGAATTTTAGAAAGTCATCATTTCCCAATCCGGAATAATCTTCCCCCTTACCTTCAATGCCGCCCCGGTCCTGCACCATCGCTTGCAACAGAGCTAGACCCTGCTGACGTTGCTCCTCCCCTTGCCCCTCCTTAGCCAAAAGTTCGAGGATACGGTAGGGTCGCAGACGGTATAGTTCCTGACGAATTTCTGCTTCCAAGGCGGGGAAGTCATTATCCTGTTGCAACCGAGCTAGGGCCTTAAGACTGGCGGTGGCGGCAAATTCATACTGCTGTTGTTGCCAACGTTCCCGGCTCAGTTCCCAGTGGGCCAAAATTACCGAAAGCAAATAGTCCTGGGGCAGGCCTCCCGCCGGAGGGTTGGGATCGTGGAGTACTGGCTCACCATACTTAACCACGAGTTCGTATTCCCCCAAATCCAACAGGATCAACAGGGCTCCAATTTCTTGCTCTGGGCTACATTCCAACTCCGGGGTAGTGAGGGGTAAGGCCTCCCCCAGGGCTTCATCCATGGCTCCCCACCATTCTTGGTCGTATGCCTGACGTTTTTCCGGATCCCTCAGGGTTTCATAGGCGATCGCCAGTAATTGATTGCGGAGAGTAACTGCGGCGTCACTAAATTCTCGCCGGGGTAATTGTAAAAGGCGATCTTGGTAGGCCTGCTCAATGGTTTCCCCACCACTCTGGGGAGGAATGCCTAAAATACGATAAAAGTCGAGGGGGATAAACACCGGAAAAAGCCTTGGCAGGACAGGTTCAGTTTAAAAGCTTATGGGGAAATAGCACGGAATAGCACTGACGGTTTCTGGGGAGTCGGAAGACATGTTAAAGGCTAATACCATACTATACGACAGCTTTTTTGTGACTAATAATTCCAAAAAAAACCAAAAACCTGCTTTGCCAGCCTAAATCGCGCCCTCAAAACGATTCTAGTCCTCCATCGTCCCCGGGAGCTTGCCAGGTGGCCACCGACCGCAGGCTAAGGGGAATAACTTCATCACAGGGAAATTCCAGCAGGGTTTCGGATGTCATCAGATAACCAGAATTAAGAAAAAACAGCAATAGTCTCCCCAGGGCTACCCACACCACTTCGTCGAACTCCCAATCTCGACCCCGCCCGCTGTGACAGGCGATCGCCTGGAGGGCCCAAAAATAATTATTCCGAACAATGGAACCACCTTTTTTGTAAGCTGGCAAATCTTCAGCGGCAATCACCAGCAAATCCGCCGCCGCTAACCAACATTTCATCAACACCTCAACTAAGGAAACAGTGCAACTACGGAAGATCAGGGAAAAGTAGAGGGAATAAGCTCAATGGTGCTCAAAAATTAACCTAAACAAACTAGAAATCCACCACCGCTTCCACCTTCATGGTGTTGTCAATGGTAGCCTGACAAACCACCTGGGCTGGGGTGGCCCGACAGTTCCCTGTGGCCTCCGTTAAAGTTTCGTCAACAATGCCATCTTCCGCAGTCCAGAGAAAAGTACCAATGACATTGTACTGATTGCTATTGATTTTGCCATTGACCAGTATGGGGTCGTCATTGTATTCCAGCACGAAAGAAAAACCCATGACATCGCCATCGTCGTAGTGGAAATTAATAGTGCCGTCCCCCTCCGTGATGGAAAGCTGATTACAGTCCATGGCCATTTCTTCACTGGGATCGGTGAGTTTGACTGAACATTGCTGAGCTGCAAAGGTGGTTTGGCTTTGGACACTTTCTTGAAAAATTGTCTCTTGGCTACGGACGACGGGGGCAAACAGCATCCCCCCCAAGGCGGCCATGGCCGCCATCAATGGCAATGGAGAGGCAAGGTCACGGATTTTGGTAAACATAATTAGTAATGGCCCCGGTTAGGCCTTCTAGGGTGTACTCCGTTGCTTCAATGTCCACCCGACCCAATTCCCGTAAACAGCGTTCGGAAGTTTGGGGGCCAATGGAAGCGATTTGGCAATGGTTAATTAGGGAACGCCAATCTTGGTAACCGTTAGCTTGGCTAGTCTGGGCCAACAGTTGCCGAAAATGGCTGACGGTTTTGGAACTGGCAAAGGTGATCACATCCACCGTTTGATTAACGATACTTTGCCACACTTCTTCGGGCATATGGCCAGGGCAGGCGGATTGATAGGAGGGGACTTCCGTAACCAAGGCTTGTTTTTGGCTCAATTCTTGGACTAATTGGGCCCGGCCACCACTTTCCACCCGGGGAAAAAGTATTTTTAGTCCTGCTGGGGAGTGGGGAAAATGTTCCACCAGGGCATCGGCAATGAAATCCGGGGGAATGAAATCTGGCTTGAGACCAAATTTTTCTAGGCTTTGGGCGGTCTTTTTGCCCACTACCGCCAACTTTAATCCCGCCAGGGCCCTACTGTCCAAACCGTGGTGTTGCAATCTTTGAAAAAAGAACTCCACCCCATTGGCGGAAGTCAGAATTAGCCAGTCAAAATCCCCCAACTTGGCGATCGCCTGGTCGAGGGGTTGCCAGTCCTTGGGGGGCACAATTTCCAGGGCAGCCATGGCTAAGACGGTGGCCCCTTGCTGGTGCAAAAGCTCGGTAAACTGGCTCGCTTGGTCGGCGGCCCTGGTAACCAGAATAGTTTTTTCGGTCAGGGGCAGGGGAGGCAAGGCGGGAATAATCCTTTGACTAACAACATCTCCAATGACAATTACCGCTGGGGCGAGGGACTGTCCTTGGGTTTTTTCCACCATATCAGCTAGGGTTCCTTCCCAGGTTTGCTGTTCCGGTCTGCCGGCATTTTTAATCACTGCCATGGGGGTGTGGGGAGATTTACCTGCTCGGACTAACTCATTGACCAACAACGACAAATTTTTGGTCCCCATGAGAATTACCAAAGTGGGCAATTGGGCCAGGGCAGGCCAAGGCCAACGGTGGGGATCATGGCCGTCCATGACAAAAAAACCCGCCCCGCTATCTTTGGCTGTGAGGGGAATGCTTGCTAGTCCTGCCCCGGCGATCGCCGAGGAAATTCCTGGTACTACTTCATAGGCACAATGGTGGGTCACTAGGGTTGCCAATTCCGGCATAATGCGGCCAAAAATCCAGGGATCACCGCTTTTCAGCCGTACTACCTGTTTGCCCCGTCGGTAATGGTCCACCAATAACTGATTAATTTTGGCCTGGGGAGTGCTGGGTTGTCCCCCCCGTTTGCCGACGAAAATTCGCTCACAATCTGGCGGCAGGAGATCAAAAAGCTCCTGGGACACCAAGGCGTCATAAATTACCACATTTGCCCTACCCAACACGGCGATCGCCCTTTGAGTCAGGTAGGCCACGGGCCCCAAGCCAGCCCCCATCAGATAAACTTTGGCTCTGGAATCTGTACTTAGCATTGTAAAAATTAGGTTACTTTCGCGCCGGGGCGATCGGCCGGGGACACCAAGGCATTGTGGGTGAGGTAGTTTTTCAGCCATTGTCCACCCTGGCTCAGGAGTTGGGGCAACGTTTTCACCGGCCAAAGCTTGGCCGTACCATCGGCGGAGGACGTTAAAACCCAGCGACCATCAGGACTAAATTCTGCTGACCGGACCCAATTGCCATGGCCCTCCAGGGTGAGCAACTCCCTTCCCGAAAGGTCCCAAAGCCTCGCAGTGCCATCGTTGGAAGCCGTGACGAGCATTTGTCCGTCAGGACTCCAATCCACAGTACCCACCAAACCTTGATGGCCGTATAGTACCGCTACCGTTTTACCACTGCGGTCCCAAAGCCTAGCGGTATGGTCGGCGGAGACGGTGGCGATCAAATTTCCCTCGGGGCTAAATCTGGCCTGGTAAACAATACTTTGATGGCCAGCTAAGGTTAATAGGGGGCGACCAAGGAAATCCCAGATCCGGGCGGTGTTATCCACGGAGGCTGTCAGTATGTAACGACTGTCGGCACTAAATTGAGCAAAATACACTGGTCCTTCATGGCCCCGGCATATGCCCACCTCCCGGCCGACAATTTCCCAGATGCCTGCAGTATTGTCATCCGACGCGGTAACAATGAATTGGCCGTCGGCACTAAACTCCGCCGCAAAAATATTTTTTTCGTAGTGCCTCAACACCGCTAATTCCCGGCCGGTATTATTCCAAACCCGTGCGGTGCCGTCTTTGCTGGCGGTGACAATGTATTGGCTATCGGGACTAAATCTCACATTCAACACCGCGTCCTGGTGCCCCCGCAGAACAGTCAATTTTTTGCCCAGTACATTCCAAAGTTGGGCAGTTTTATCCGCCGATCCAGTGACAATCCATTGGCCGTCCGGGCTAAATTGACCTTCCCGCACCCAGCCTTGGTGATCTGCTAACACGGCAACGCATTCCCCCTCTGTGGTCCAGAGACGGGCCGTTTTATCCCTGGAAACAGTCAACAGGCGATCGCCTTTGGGATTGAAATGGGCATTGCGTACCCAATGGCTGTGGCCAGTGAGGGTGATGGTATCTTTTTGGGAAATGTCCCATTGACGGGCGGTTTGGTCGGCGGAGACGGTGAAAACAAAGCGACCATCAGCACTAAAATCAGCGTCGTAAACTTCTTTTTGGTGGCCCCGCAGAATGGTGAGCAAAGTGCCTTCCTTAGTCCAAAGTCGGGCCGTATTGTCGGTGGAATAGGTGACAATTTTTTGGCCGTCAAGACTGAAACGGGCTCCATGGATATTGTGGTCATGGCCCCGGAGGGTGCCCAAGCATTTGCCATGGCGACTCCAAACCCTAGCGGTGCCGTCACTAGAAGACGTGATGATGTGCTGGCCATCGGGACTCCAAAGGGCATTGTTAACCCAGTTTTGGTGCCCTTTTAAAACAGCAAAACATTGACTACTCAGATCCCACAACCGGGCAGTGCCATCGGCAGAACAGGTCACAATCCATTGGCCATCGGGGCTAAATTGGGCATTGCGGACCCAACTGGTATGCCCCTGGCAGAGGCCAATTTCCCGACCTTCTAGATCCCATAACCGAGCCGTGCCATCCCGCGAGGCAGTGAGTAAAATCTGTCCATGGCAATTGAATTCAGCATTGCGGACCCAGTCGGCGTGGCCCTGGCAGAGGGTGAGTTGTTCCCCAGCAAAATTCCAAATGCGTGCAGTGTTATCTTGACCACTAGTAACTAAAAACTGATGATGGGGACTAAAATGCACACTCCTCACCCAGTCTTCGTGGCCCCTGAGGGTTGCAACTTCTTCCCCATGGCGTTGCCAAAGTTTAACGGTGTGGTCGGCAGAAGCGGTGGCAAAGTATTGACCATCGGCACTCCAGTCCAATGCCGTAATGGCTTCTTGATGTCCCCGCAAAACGTTAATCAGTTCGCCGTGAAAAGACCAAAGGTAAGCGATGCCATTGGTGGTGGCGGTGAGCACTAAGGGGGGAGTGTTTTCCATGGAAGGGCTAATGCGCAGAACCGTAACAGGCCCCTCATGGTGGCAACGGTTACATTCATTAATCCGAGCCAAAATGCTGTGGAGAGAAAGCCAGGGAGCCAGGCTGGGATATTGCACCAGAGGGGTTTCCGGTGTGACTAATTTTTGTAAATCCTGCCCAGTTTTGACCGCCGCCAGCAGAGCCTCTAGGGGATAGACGAGAAATTGTTTGAGAATAAACTGGCATTGCTTTTCCAGGTTGATCCCAGCCACTAATTTTTGGTATTGCAATTGGGCCGCTTTCAATTTTTGGGCGACCACCTGTTCCTCTGCACTGGAGCCGGCCTCCAACTCTGCGATCAAATCCTCGTTGCCCTGTTGGCGATCGCCAGGGGATGGGGCGATTAAATTAGGATTGGATTTACTACCGCGGCGGCCAGCATTAATCAGTGCGGGGGTAGAAATAACGGCACTTTTCCCCTGGAGAGCATGGGCTAAATGAGTCGTACTGAGACGGTAATAGGGTAATGTGGCCTGGGAAATCACAATGATTAATCTGCCCCGGAGCAATAGGGTCAGCAGTAACTGCAATTGCTGAATGTCTTCTTGGGCAAACTCCGGCGGGTTATCCGCGGCCGGTTCAGGGGCAGAATAGAGCGCGGCTAGTAACTGATATTCGGTTTTGAGACAAAGAGCTTGCTGTCCATCGGCCAGGCTTTTGAGTAACTGCAAGGCCTTTTTGAGCAGATGGGGGGGTAAAAAAGCCAAATAGGTTTGCACAGCCAAGGTCAACCATTCATCTAACTTTTTACCCTGGTAATCCGCTGACTTAGTTACCTGCTCCTGTTCCAAAACGGTTCCCAACAGTTGCAAATCAATGGGATGGAGCCAGGGCTGCTGTTCTCCATTGCCTTCCATGGCTAGATCTCCCAAAAACTGGGACTGTAGGCTTGGGGGCCACGGATGGCGGCATTGGGCCATGGCTTGGGTTAGCCAATTCTCGGCCTGCCCTAGGGTGGGGGGAGAGAGAGTTTGGTATTGCAGGGGGGGCAGGGAATGTTCTTCCCCCAGTTGTCCCTTCAACTCTTCATAGAGGTCGGCGATCGCCGTTGGGGGCACAGAAATTAACAAACGCACACCCTGGGACGGACTGGTGGTCAATAGCCATTGCCACAGTACTTGGGCCAATTCCTGCTGACGTAGGGAAGGACTTTTTTGCCAAGGTAGGGAGCCGTTTTCTCCGTCCAATACCAACAGCAAGTCCAAAATTGGTAGAGCTTGCAGGGCAGACACCAACTCCGGGGTTGTAGCTTGCCCCAAGGAAGGCAGACTAAAGCTTTCCCCTAGGTGGACCCATAACTTTTCTGCCCAGTGGGGAGTAAAATCCACCAAAAGCACCCGCTCCGGGGACATTTGTTGCAACACTTCCCCCGCCAACCAAGAAGTTTTGCCCACCCCCGGCTCCCCCGTTAGCACCAAAACTGGCGTGGGCTTTTGTTCCCAGACCTTTTGCAGGTCCTGCCAAGTAAGGGAAACCATCGTTTTTGACTGCACAGCAGACCGAGCCTCCGCCCCACCTCCCAACATTTTTTCTGGTGCTAGGGGATGGCGGCAAATGCGTTGTTCTGGCCAACAGGGAAGGGGCTTTGGACCAATGAAGGCCCGCTGACCTAAACGGTATTCCCTGGCTTGATATTCCTGGTCAATGGCCAGGGCCGCCAGCCAATCTTCCAACTGCAAGTAACACTCCCTTAATTCCACCAGAATGGCTAAGTATAGCCGGGGATTATCTTCAAAGGACACCAGGGTTTGGGCCTGGCGCAGAGTCATTAAGGATTCCCTAATCTGGTCATTGGCTAACTGTACCCGACCGGCAAGGTAATGCAAATTTGCCAAGCAGGGGCGATAATCCCGCTCTTCAACCTGCTTAGGCCTGGTTTCAAAGGCTCTTTTTAAAGCTTCCTTGCCCTCATCAAATTTCCATTGCTCCACCAAGGCTTCACAAAGGTAACTGTGGGCTAGGGAAATTAGCCCCTGTAATTCCAATTCGGTCCAAAGCTTTTCCTGATTGCGCTCCGGGGTGGTGTCTGTGGCGGCAAAGGGGGAAAGTTGATAGAAAAAAATCAGGCTGTTTTCGGCGGCCTGCCGCAGTTGCTCCCAGTCTTCTAGTCCTCGCAGGATTTCTCCTAATAGGTTGAGGGTTTCCCCATGGGTGAAGTGCCATTGCTGGTTTTCCAGGGCGGCGATCGCCGTTTGGGCATAATTGCGGGTTTGTTGCCAAAGTTGATGGCCGCGACTTTTTTCTCCGTAGGCTTGGAGTAGGAAAAGATAGCCCAGCCGCAGACTCAGCCAAATAATTGCCTCCGTATCTCCCAGCAGTTCCCAGACATCCAAACTCTCCCGATAGTGGCACTGGGCCTGTTTTCGGCCCATTTCTCCCCGGCTTTCCCGCGCTAAACCCTGGAGAAGGGATAATTTCGCCTGCAGAAGGCTAATCGGTTCTAGTTCGAGGTTTTGTTTTTGGTCAACAATTTCGGCCAACCAATGGGGTAAATTGACCAGCATTTCCTGGCGTTTCTCCGGAGCCAATGGTGATGGTTCTAACCACACACACTGCCAGAGTTCATCGGTGCACTGCTCCAGATCCCCCACCCCCAGGCGCAGATCTAACCAATGGCTTTTGCCGTCCAAGAAAGTCTGTAGGCCGCGAAAAGCTTCTTCAATGGTGGGGTCAACTAGTACGATCCAATGGAAATGTCTTTCTCCGCACCGTTGTTGTTTTCCCAGGGCTAATTGGGTTAAAAAAGTTTGGGGATCGGGCTCTTCCGTCAAGCCGGTGATCAGGATAACATGCCCCGTAAACTGCTCCCATTGTTGCAAAACCCTAGCCAGTTGCTCCTTTTCCCCCGCATCAAAAATTAAGACGTCACCGGCGATCGCCGTTGTGTACCAATCTTCCACCCACGTGAATTGACCAGCTAGGCAAAAGTAAAGGTTATCCTGGATCGCTGGTTGCCCAACCCGGTCAGCGAGGGATTGCAAAAGTTCTTGTTGCTGGGTGAGGCAAGATAACATAACAGTCATCGGTGTGAAGTTAGTACAATTATGGGCAGGGAAAAGCCTATTCGACCTGTAACATTTTGCTTAATTGACGGTGGGCACTGTGACAAGACTGGGCAAGCCTAGTCAAAAATAGCGAGGAAAGCCCTAGGCGTTAGCTTCAATTCTAGTGACAATATGTCAGCGTTGACACTGCCAGGGACGGGGATAGGGGGGACTAAATCACCACTAATAACCCGGCTCATTATCCCGAATTTGCCATCAAACCAGGCGGCAAAGTTTTTACCAAACAAATTCGGGCGGCTTTTTCCGCATTTCATCTCTGACAAAAATGGCTGGGCTGTATATTTTTCTCTTTACTACCAAGGCTTTGGCTACCTAACTAACCATCTCTGGTCACATTTGCCACAGTCAATTCTAAGAACAAGAAAACTATTTAGTGGCGTTGCGTTTTAAGCGTTCCAATTCCTTTTCCAATTCCCACTTTTTAAATTCCGCTTCCAGGGGGTCTAACTCCCGGCGATAGGTTTCCCCGGTACTGCCTTGATTCCAGCCCATGGTGTCCGCCGCCCTTCTTTGGGCCTCGGATGCTTTTTGCTCGGCGGCCATTTGTTTAGCCTTTTGTTGTACTTCCTTTTGCCGTTGCTGAATTTCCTGGAGCAAACTTTGGGCTTGGCTAATCCGTTGTTCTGTCCCCACCCTTTGTCCCCACACCTGATTGCCCTGACGCAGTAAGGTAGCTTCCCTTTCCTGGGCCCTTTGGGCTAAATCTTCTCGGCCAGCAGCTTTAGCCTGTTGAATGCGGCTATGCCAAGCCTGAATATCCTGAGCTAGGTTGAGAATCTGGGCTTCTTGATCTTGTTTTTTCCGCTGTAAATCTGTCAGTAGGCGGCGAGCGTCGGCTTCCTGTTCTTTCAACTGTTCCAACAGAGCTTCCAACTCCAAATGGGGGTTGTTCTGTAAAAACTCTTCCAGACGGTCTTCTAAAAAACGGCCGACATCGTCAAACAAGCCCATTGCTACAATCTTCCCAAAAATCTAGTAGGTGCCTTAAAAGCTTTGTCCTACTCCAAGATACCTTGTTTTTTCTTCCCCCATCGCTGGGAATTAACCAAGCTCCTGACTCTTTTTTGGCGATCGCCAAACTTCATAAAAATTCATGTACCAAAGATACTTTTCCCTAAAATCTGAATTATCCTGATAGGCAAACTCGGTTAAGTCTGAGCTTTCCGGCGTTAGAACAGGTACACGATGAATATTGAAGCTAAGCTAAGTCAAGCTCGCTCCTGGCTGGATGAATTGGGTAATGCCATTTCTGATCTGGTGGGGGTTGCGTCAGAAGTATTTGAGGATGAGAAGCTCAAGCAGGATTTGGCAGATTTTCGCCGAGCCTATGATCAGGCAGTGCTGGATTTGGCTAATCCGAGTTTACGTATTGCTATGATCGGCACAACTTCTTCGGGAAAGTCAACGATTGTTAACGCTTTAATTGGCCGACGGATTGCGCCTATTGAAGCGGGGGAGATGAGCGGCGGTGTTTTACGGATTAAACATGGTGAAGGCAGTCACTTAAAGATTGAGGAAACGGAGGGCGCAGTCTGGGAAACGGGAGAATGGTCAGGTTTGAGCGATGAGGAAATTTATAACCGCATCCATCAAGTCATGCAGAAGTACCATGAGACTAAAAAAAGGAAAATTTACATTTCACCTCAAATCGAAGTTAGATTACCACTTTTACCTGGTTATGACAGAGCATTATCAGGTTTACCTGAAGAACTAGCTATTGAATTTGTTGATTTACCAGGATTAAAATCTATCAAAGATAGCAAAAATCTTAAAGTAATCCAGTCTTTAGTTGGAAATGCTTTCTGTCTTGTTGCTCTTGATTATTCTCATGTAGATGAGGAGCATAGGCAAGTTTTATTAAATGAGCTAAAAGACGTTGTTGAATATCTACATGGCTCTACTGAATCAATGATTTTTATACTTAATCGAATTGATCGTCGAAGCTCTGATGATTTTCCACTAAATAAACGCGTAAATCTATTGAAAGATGAAATTAAATCAACTTTAAAACTGTCTAGTAAGCCATATATTATGCCGTTAAATGCTCTTCTTTTATATAATGCTCAATGTGCTTGGGGATATAATTTTACTGATAATTCTTTAAATTGTCATGAGAAATTTAAATCTGACTTTATAAAAAATCTTTTAATAAAAAGTTCTGAAATCATACAAATAAAAGCCCTGGAAAGTGAAGATATTAAGCTTTTTTCGTGGTTTACACATCTTAGTTTATCATTTGCTCAGAAGCAGAAGTGTTGAACGATAGTTATAAAGAGAAAAAAAGCCCTTTAAAATGATAGAATAAAGGGCAGAAATATTAGAATAATTGAAGAGATGATATCAAATTTTGGACATATTGTCAAAACTTATCTATCTAATTTTCCTAAAGATGACTACCCAGTATTAGACACATTTAAGTTTGTGAGTATCTGGTTAGGATTAGTGT